>NZ_JAFNOK010000013.1:0-55695 GCF_026536305.1 Gilliamella sp. B3892 | reverse complement strand
ACGAATCCCATTCCGTCGCCAATTTTATATCAAATGGTAAAAACCCTTTTTTTAAAACGTTATTAAACCAATGTAAAAAAATTTGTGCTTCATAATCCAATAAAACAAAACTAATATCTCTTAAAATCGGCTGTTCTTGCGCTATACGTTTAAAATAGAGTTTACCGCTTCGTGTTTCTATTGTTGAAAACTGAGCCTTTTGTTGTCTTGAATAAGTGCTTAGCTGCACTGTTTTTTGCTCTAATGGATAATCATTCATTATCACTCCTGTTTTTTAGATAATAAAAAACCCGCCGAAGCGGGTTGATATAAATTGTAATTAACTAATTATTTCTAATAACTTTTCTAACCCACCTACTCGGCGGTAAACTTTTTTTGGGCAGTCAATTATTCTATTCTATTGCAAGTTGCTACTGCATTTATCTTGTAATTTTTTTTATTATCTTGGTTCAATTCATTATCTTTATGGGTTGCTATATGTTCTTCTGTTTTAGTAAATTTATTTTGTGATTCTTTTTTGATTGTGTGTGTAAAGCTGTGATTAACATCTTCTTGTTCATGTGATTTAAGTTTCCCTGAATATTCATCAATTACATCACTTTCTATCCAGTTATTATTTTCCTCATCAAATATATATAATTTCTCATTTTCAATTTTATATTCTTCAGTAAGTGAAACATTAAGGCCGTCTTTTACATAGTCGACAAATTTTTCATTCTGAAATTTTATCCTATAACTTGTAAGATCACACTTCCATTTACCAACAAGATACTCTTTAGTAACCTTATCATCTCCACAGCCAGTTAAAACAAACCCGATTAATCCAAGCAATGAAATTTTTTTCATATCATCTCCTTAAATTTTAGGTAATGGTATGAAATTTATTATTTAATATCAATTATAATTTAGATTGGACATTTGTTGTGCTCGATATGGCTTGCCAAACTACGCCTGTATGCTCTTTAATATCATTAACGATCTCTCGTTTTGCTTGTGTTACTGCGGTTCTGATAATTTAATTTTCATAATCAATTGATGGCTTACTAACTTCAACACCACTTACATGATTTTCTACAATAAAATTCCATTGTATGTTTTGACCTTGATTGGAAATGATTTGTCGATTGCTTAATACTCGTCCGTTTTCGCCTGGTATTAAATACTGTTTGCCACCTTCACCGACTCGGTACATTGAATTTATGCTCCATACTCACCTCTTGCTATTCCAATACTTAACATTGATTCAAAAAGGTCATAACTTCCTGCTTTAGCAACATTAGTTTTTTTTATAACTATGCAGCCCACTGCTCTTGCAAAATAATCTGCAACCAACGTTGTTTCACTTAACTCTTGTAATGCTAAAAGTTCATCACAAGTAAAAAATCGTGTCCCTTTGTTTTCATATAGACGATCTTTAAAAACAGGAAGCGAAATTCCTAGGTAAGATGCAGCAACAGCTTGCCCCCCCTTAACATACTTAAGCATTTCAATTACAAGTTCTCTTTGGTTTCCCATCTTTTTACCTTTTCCGTTGGATTACTTTTAAAATAGATATTACATATAGTATTAATTAGGCGGCGTCGGGTGGAAAAACATCATCCAAAGAAATGTTCAATCCTAAGATGATAAAAAAGCCAGTAATATTTCGGCATGTTTTTAAGTCAATATTTCGACGACTATTTTCATAATAAAAAATCGCACCTTGAGACGTGTTTATTGCTTTGGCTAGCTCTTCTTGAGTGATACCCAACTGCTCTCTAAATTCCTTAATTTTGTCCATAACAGATACCTTAATTATTGTTATGAGCATAAGTATTACATTATGTAATTTATTATTTCAGTGATAATTACATTTTGTTGGTTGTTAATTTAATACATTCCGTAATAATTAAAGCTGGAGGAGCTTGTGAATACTTGTAAAAATATAATTAAAAAAAGAATGCAAGATATTGGCGAAACACAAGAAAGCCTTGCCGAAAAATTGAGGGTTTAGATATTAAAGCTAGCGTAGGAGCGGCCTACCTAAATTCGGATATAAAGGAAGTGATTAAATTAATAGAATATGATTCAGAGCAAGCAAAAGACCTATTTAATGGAGTGAATACTGAAAATTTAAAAGTTATAAATATATCGGGCGATTCAATGCAAGGCACGTTTTAAGTGGCGACTCGATCTATATAGATGTTCCAAAAAAAGAATTTAACGAAGATGGAATATATGTATTTACATTTTGTAAAATTATGTATGTTAAGCGATTACAAATAATAAAAAATACAAAGAATGGGATATAAGCGAAGATGAATTGACCAACTTTATATAAATGGTAAAGTAATGCTAAGTCAATCAATATTATTGAGAAAACACGGCTAACCACTTCGATTGTTTTTGTTTAACAAAACTATAATCATGATTAGATATATATTAAATAATAATTTAAGGAGAAAACAGTGAGTTATATTTATGAAACAGTTCAAATCCCACCAAATATTAATGTAGGAAAAAAGGATAAAGGCAATGAAGCTGGAGCTTATTTGCGTGAAATAATAAATAACAAAGCCAACGATAATTGGGAATTTGTAAGCGTTGAGAGCGTTGGAGTAAGAACATCTCCAGGGTGTCTTGCTGCTCTTTTAGGAAAGAAAGAAGAATATTCTATTTATTATGTGATTATCTTTAGACGTGAAGTGGCTTAATTTTAAATTAATATATCTATATAGAGCGATAGCCCCCAATCGCATTCGCTCAGCATGTAGATTCGAACCGTCTTGCTCAGAATATGCCTTATTAGCAATTGAAAAATATGGCGTATTAAAAGGGTGGAAAATGACATTAGGTAGATTAATGAGATGTAAACCACCAAATGGCGGCAAAGATTATCCGTAACAACCGCTTCGGCGGTTTTTTTAAATAAAAAGAGCAGAAGGAATAGTTTAAAGGAAAAAAGAAATATAATCCATGAACGTGAAATTGTTTTGGGTGAAACAATAATACCATGTTATGTTTTAACGAATGGAACTAGGGTTTTGTCTGGTAACGCGATGCAAAATGCATTGAAGTTGCAAGAAGAGCATGAAACGAAATCAGGGACAAGGTTGGCCAGATATTTGAATCAAAAAACGCTCGAAACCTTTATTTATAAGGACAAAAGCCTTGACCACTACAACCCAATTGAGTGTTATAAAGGGAATCAAAAAATTAATGGTTATGAGGCAACAATACTCGCTGATATTTGTGAGGCATTTCTCGAGGCTAGAAATAATATCAATTTATCCACGAGACAGAAAATCATTGCTGATCAATGTGAAATATTGATTAGGGGTTTTGCTAGAGTTGGGATTGTAGCCTTAATAGACGAGGCTACCGGCTATCAATATGAAAGAGAAAGATTTGAATTACAAAAAATTCTAACTGCTTATGTCTCAGAAGAAATATTGAAATGGCAACTGACATTTAGGGATGATTTCTATAAAGAAATTTTTAGATTGTGGGATTTACCATTTATACCTAAATATATTAAAAATAAACCTTCATTTATCGGCAAATTGACCATTAAATACATATATGACCAAATGCCTAGAGGTGTAATTGAAAAAGTAAAAGAGAATATTGGAAAAACAGAAAATGGGAACTGGAAATATAGATGACATCAATCTTTAACTTCTGATGTTGGACGGGAGCACTTGAGAAAACAAATCGTTGAAGTTACACCGACGCTAAACTCACTCCAAAAAGAAGATTTTTTCTAACTTCATATTCTAAGTATATTCCAAGTGTTTTAATTTTCTGGTCGGTTACTTTTTTAATTTATTGATTTATTTGATATTTTAATGGAGGCGCGTCCCGGAGTCGAACCGAGGTAGACGGATTTGCAATCCGCAGCATGGCCACTCTGCCAACGCGCCGTTAAGGTCTATCTGAATAGGTGGCAAATATTAGCATCGCCTTGTTTAGACGTCAAGTTTAAATAGCTTATAATTACAGCAGTCATCGTTTTTCGCAATAAATTTTACAATCTAGGCTTTTTTGTCAAGAAGTTTCAGATTTTATATACGTTTTAGTATAAAAACACACATTGCATGGCATGCATATCGTTTAAATTCATCTAAATAAATAATTTGTCCTGATTGTTTTAGGTATTATTTTACCCCAACACGACTGTTAACTTAAGCATTGCCATATTGAGCAAAAGGGACTTAATTTAAATTTAGATATTACAGACAACTTTTTTATCTTATAATTTTTTACAATTTACTCGCTAATTTTGTATACTCCACATAGCCATATTTAAATTTGAGGTAAGCCATGATTGATTTAAAACTTAGAGAGGTGAAAAAAGATCTTTCAGAAAAAGAGCTTGCCGTCGCTCAATATATTCAAGCGAATACACAAGCGCTTAAAAATATGAGCATACAGTCATTAGCCAAATTAAATCATGTCAGCACCACAACAATTCTACGCCTTTGCAATAAATTGGGTTATAACGGATTTAGTGATTTTAAAGTTGATCTGATCTCTTCAATTCCTCGAAAAATCAATGCTGAAATACTTCAAGACGACATCAATCTTAATGACTCCTTACAAGACGTTAATAGCAAAGTGCAAGCTATGGAAAAATCCTCAATTGATGAAACCTACTCTATGGTGAATATCGAATCGCTAAATAAAGCAATCGATCTTATTATTAAAAGTAATAAGATTATTATTTATGGCACCAGTAGCAGTGGATTGGTTGGAAAAGAACTGGAATATCAATTAATTAAAATTAAAAAAGATGTTAGCTGTCATTTCGATTCGCATATTCAAAAAAGTATCGCGAATACATTAGATAAAAATGATCTTGTTATCATTATTTCACATTCGGGCGAAACACCGGAATGTATCGATTTATTGAAATTGGCCAGAAAAAATAGTGTTCCTTCGATTGCAATTACCAAAATGGGACAAAGTCAGGTCTCTTTATTAGCGGAAGTGATTTTACATACTACATCAACGGAACATGCTTCCCGTTTAATTCCGATTCGTTCAAAAATTTCTCAACTTTCAGTCATCAATATGCTGGTTACCAATCTATTTATCCGAAAATATGATGAACGCTTGTTGTTACAAACCCAAAATCGTGAAGAGCGTAAATATCCTCATCGCTAAATTTAAACGTGATAAGTGCCCTTCTGTCTTTGCTATAGAAATCACATTAACTCATCTTCTGCTTGCTCACCAAATTAGCTAATTTTTAGCGCTGATAAAATCGATTAAAAAATTTCAATAAACATGATCAACTTCACAAATTTCTAAAAATCTCACAAAAAAGAGATGACTTATATTTTGCTTAGATGTAATTTTATTACTAAATAAAATAATATTTAAAGTAACATTGTTACAACCATTTCAAATGTAGTTAAAAAAAGGAAATAAAAATGCAAACACAAATTCCCATTATTTTAGCTAGCCATGGACCATTTGCTCAAGGAGCGCTTGAATGTGCGCAGATGCTTATGGGGGAACAGCAAAATATCGACGTTATATCGGTTTTGATCGATAGTAATATTGACAATTTAAGGCAACAAATGCATGACAGTTATCAGCAGCTTAATAGCGGTAAAGGTGTAATTATCTTGGTCGACATCTTAGGGGGAACGCCGTGTAATTTGGCTGGCGAACTGTTGTTAAATCATGATGATGTCCTGTTATTTTGTGGTTTTAATATTCCGGTTTTGCTTGAAGTTTTAAATAATCGAGAAGGTACGCTTAATGATGTTAAATCAGCCATTGAAGAAGTCTTTCCACAAAGCTGTATTGACGTACGACAAGTACTAGATTCTCAGCGTGAAACATCTATAGATTTGTAAGGAGAACACCATGCCAATTAATGTAGCAAGAATTGATGATCGTTTGATTCATGGACAAGTTATCACAACTTGGGTAAAAAATTTTGATATTGAACAAGTATTGATTATTAATGATAAAGTTGCCGCTGATAAAGTTCAGCAATCGGTACTTACCATGTCTGCCCCACCAGATTTAAAAGTATTGGTCTTTGGCGTTTCACAATTTATCGACATATTGAAAAAAACCGAAATTAAAAAACGTACGATGTTACTTTTTACAAATAGTATTGATGTTAACAAATTGATCGAAGGTGGTCTGAAAATTGACAAGCTCAATGTCGGTGGGATGCGAATGCAAGATGGTCGACATCAATTATCAAGGGCGGTATCGGTGACAGCTGAGGAAGAACAAGCATTTAAAAATATTATAGCCAATAATGTCGAAGTTGAAGTTCAGATGGTACCCAAAGATCCTGTTGTCGATCTGAAAACCCTACTTAACTAATCTAATTATTTAAAGTTTTATCTAAAAATTTGGAGGTTAACTTATGTTAACACAGGCTATTCTTGTCGCCATTTGGGCGGGAATCTGTTCGATGGATGACGTCGGACCACAAATGTTACGTAGGCCATTATTAACCGGTACCATAGCAGGCATCATAATGGGTGATATGGTTCAAGGCTTGGCAATTAGTGCAACGTTGGAATTGATGTGGATGGGTATCGGAAACGTAGGCGCCTACTCAGCACCCGATATTGTTGCTGGTGCGATCATTGGCGTGTCACTCGGTATCACCACCGGTGGAGGCATTGCAACCGGTATTGCGCTTGGCGTTCCTGTATCTTTATTATGTCAACAATTGTTAATTATATGGCGTTCTTTTGCTTGCTTTCTTAATCCTTGGGCTGAACGCTCTATTTTAAACGGTGACTATAAAGGATTAGCGCGAGTTCACTTCTTTTCAACACCTCTTTGGTTTTTAATTCGAGCAGTACCTTGTTTTATTGCTATCTATTTTGGTAGCGATCTGGTTAAAACCATTCTTGATGCTATCCCACAAAGCATCATTGATGGCATGGGGGTAGCCTCGAAATTAATTCCTGCGGTAGGTATTTGTATTTTACTGTTAATGTTATTAAAAGGACGTATGTGGTTTTTCTTCCTGCTCGGTTTTATGCTAACCACTTATCTAAAACTGCCTATTATTCCAATTACCTTTATCGCTTTGGCGTTTGCCGTGCTTTATGACATGGCATCAAGTGGTAGTAAAAATCATCAAGAACAATCAGATAATAATCAAACATCAAATAATACCGAAGAGGAATATGATCTATGACCAATCAAAACAAAATCACCAAAAAAGATCTTAATCGCATCTTTTGGAATTTACAAACTATGTCTTTTTCTTACAACTATGAAAAAATGCAGATGATTGGCTTTGCGCATTGTATGACGCCTGTCTTAGATCGTCTTTATAAAGATGCAGACAAGCAAACCCGTGTTACTGCCATGCAACGCCATTTAGAATTTTTTAATACGCAAGTAAATGCAGGTGCACTGATTTTAGGCGTCACTGCCGCCATGGAAGAGAAAACGACCGAAGCTGAAAAAGAAGCCGTAGTCTCTGTAAAAGCGGGATTAATGGGACCATTTGCCGGACTTGGCGATAGCTTGCTCAAATTTACCTGGATGCCGATATGCGGCAGTATTGGCGCTGCCTTTGCGCTACAAGGAAATATCATAGGTCCGATTTTAATGTTTTTGATCTACAATCTGGTTAATGTGCTTTCTAAATACTTTTTTATTCATTATGGCTATAACAAAGGTGTCGATCTGATTGAACAGTCAAAAAATTCCAACATCATTCAAAGAATTAGTAATCTGGCTAATGTTGTTGGGGTAATGGTACTTGGATCACTCATTGCCACTACGGTAAAAGTGGCCACCCCGCTACAGATAAATGTTGGCGATCAATCGATTCAAGTTCAAGAGATGTTTGATAAAGTCATGCCAAATTTTCTGACCTTAATTTTTGCTCTAGGCACATTCTTTTTGGTTAAGAAGTTTCAAGGTAAATATACCGTTGCGTTAATACTGGCGGTAATGGTAATCGGTGTGATCTTTTCAATGTTAGGTATTTTAAAGTAGGAATGAAACATGACAACGACAATTCAAACAGCTTCAGTAATGCGTAATAAAGCCGGCCAATTAGAGGTCACTTTTGATAACATTGAAGGCAAAGCAGCTAGCCTATACTGGACAAGCTATGCTAATGCCAATACCAATGACAAAACACTTATAGGTAAGCAAATTCAAAGCCCTTTTATTTTTGATGATCCTTTAAATGGTAAACAACGAATTTATCTTATTTTAGAGATTGAAGGACAACCCAATTTTTTATTTGCCGAACGTACTTTACCGATCACCGGATTAAATAATTTTCGTGATTTCGGCGGCTATCTGGGGCATGAAGGTAAACGGGTCAAATGGGGACAGTTGTATCGTTCTAATCATCTGTATGGTTTAAAACCGGATGCACAAGAGTATATCAAAGCGTTAGGAATAAAAACAATTATCGATTACCGCAGTACTAATGAAATCAAAACCAGTCCCAATACGTTTGTCGGCGAAAAGCAAACTTTTCATTTAGATGCATCAGCCCAAACCGCAGAGTTAGCAGCACAATTTGCCGCTGATCCTAGTGATGAAGATCGTGCTTTGATTGAAAGTGTGCTACGTGATATACCGAAAGAGTTAGTTAATGGTGATGGCATTCAAGTGCTTGAGCAATATCGTAATTTTGTCTTAAGCGAAAAATCGAAAAATGCTTATCGACAAATGCTTAAAGTCTTATTAGATGCCAACAATAGCCCGAGTTTACAACACTGTCGAGGCGGAAAAGACAGAACGGGTTATGGCGTATTATTAATTATGATTATGCTCGGTGTATCTGAAAAAGATATTATTGCCGATTACATGCTAACTCACGATAATCGCTTAGAGCGCAATAAAATCAAAATGGCTGCTTATCGTAAGATTACGGATAACGAAGATGTATTAGGCTATTTACTTAGCTTAATCGATACCCGTGAAAGTTTTGTTGTTGAAATCCTCAATACCATGAAAGAAGTTTCCGGTACACCAAGTAATTATATTAAACAGGCTTTAGGATTTACTGATGAAGATTTCCGATTAATGCAATCTATCTATTTAGAATCTGATTAACCTACCATTATATTAAAGCGCAATGATATTGCGCTTTAAATTTTCGTTATATTTGATTTAGATTTTTATTCTGTCTTAAAACATTCAAACTAGCGATTGCTTTTTTTTATCTAAAAAACCAATCCTCGATTTTTAAAGTACTATTAATTTTCTAAATAGCGTCATTTCGATATTCTTAAGCCTTGACCGCCAAAACAGTGATAAGTAGTAGTCATATAATAATAAGGAGTGAAAAGCGCTGATACTGGCAGTTTAAAAGGTAAAATGGCATATAAAAAAGGGCAAATATAATTTGCCCTATTACTCATTGATAGAATCAATTTTAAACTCAACCAATCGACTCTACTATTTCATCGAGATAAGCCATTTACCATTATCTTTGATTAACGTTAGCTTTTGATCAAGCTTAGTATTATCTTTGAAAACAACGGTAATATCTACGATGCCCTTAGTTTTGTCATCATTGGTATATTGGATAGGTGCACATTCCACTTTATCCAGTCCACCATGACTTTGAGTCTCTTCATAAGAAGTTTCCATTGATTTTGCTAATTTACTCTTAATCATAGCTTTCACGTCGACTCCTTCAGGTGCATCTTCTTTAGGAAGATAAATAAGATCAACCACCGTATCGACATCCTTATTGTAACCAGCTGTTATGAAGGTTTCGGCTACTTTTTCAGGGGAATCGCCTGATGAACAAGCATTGAGGAAAAACGCAAGTAGAAAGATACTGCAAAATTTCATTATTAATTTCATTTTTATTTCCATTTCCAGTTAATTTATATAAACGTTATTTAAACACATTCCTCAAAACAACCGCAAAAGGTCAAATGAGGAAAGGTATAAAAATAATACTATGCAATCGCTAAATTGCAAAGCAACTTTGATTTTTTTACCTTATCGATTACATTGTGCCAGGTGAAATGCCCTACCTTGTGCAGGTTTAAGAGCAATGCCGGGAGTCGATCCCAATGCTTCTATAAGCGTTTCAAGCAATGACTTATTTGTATGAATGAATTTTATTACCACTTAGTAAAGACTAAGTTAATTCATTTTGTTCAGATAATCCAAAATCAAACTTTATCACAAAAATAATGATCAAATTTACCTTGATGAATCAGGATTATTGATACCTCTACTAATTCGGATATTTATAGATCCAGATCAAATCTTTATATTTAGCAAATGCGTTGGGATAAAGGTAATTCCCATAAAAAAGCGCAAAATCAGAGTGTTGCCACTCAACATTAAAATCAGGCATGACTTGAATAATGGCATCATAAAGCAACGTTGTACAATATAGATGAGGCTTTTCACGGGATGCTAATACAAATTTTTCACCTAATTTTGTCTGTAATATATCAGCTACTTGTTGCTTTTGTTCATCCGTCAAAAAAATAGGTCTTGCAATAGCATAGGTTTGGGCGAGATCTGGCGATATAAATTCATCTAATGTTGATATCAACACTTGGCTAGGCCGATTTTCAAAATCATCGGTTGTAGCATGGATAATTTTAACTTCAGGCGCTACTGATATTACCATGCCAATATGTGAAAATTCACCACCACCTAATTGTTTAACTAATAAACTATCGATGGCTGTTCCTTGTCTAAAAATCCAATCCCCAATTTTTAAAGTACTGCTAATTTGAGAAATCGAGTCATTTCTAGATTCTTGGGCATTGACCACCGAAACATTGACAAATAGTAGCCATATAATTAAAAAATAGCGAAAAGATCTCATAATAGTATTTTCAAAAGGTGAAATGTTACATAAATGAGGGTAAATATAATTTACCCTTTTACTCATTAATAAATTCAATATTAAATTTAATTAATCTAATATTAATCCATTTCGATAAACCATTTGCCATTATCTTTGATTAATATTAACGTTTTATTAAGCTTAGTTTTATCTTTGAAAACAACGGTAACATCTACGGTGCCCTTAGTTTTGTCATCATTGGTATATTGAATAGGCGCGGTTTCAATTTTATCAAGCCCACCATTGCGTTCTGCTGATTCTAATGAGGCTTCGAGTGCTGCACCCAATTTAGACTTAAGCATGGCCTTCATGTCGATTCCTTCAGGAACATCTTCTTTTGGAATATACATAAGATCGATGACTGTATCGATATCTTTATTGTAACCAGCTTTCATGAAGGTTTCGGCTACTTTTTCAGGGGAGTCGTCTGATGAACAAGCACTGAGGAAAACAGCAATTAGAAAAATACTACAAAATTTCATTATTAATTTCATTTTCATTTCCATTTCGATTAATTTATATAAACGTTATTTAAACACTTTCCTCAAAAAAACTCCGCAACGAGGAAAGGTACAAAAATAATACTATGCAATTGCTAAATTGCAAAGCAACATTGATTTTTATCTTTATATTTTTCCTTGTTATTCATTTAATTATCATAAGTAGTTATATTTATGGCATGTACAGCTTGGAATTGAAACAGTGAATGGTAATAACAAAATTTTTACATACGGCAGTCATGTACGCTTAATGAGTTAGCTATTATTGAAAATAGCAACCCTAATCATTGGACTGAAAATGAGATAAGATTTCTAGCCAATGCTGATCTAATTTTGCTTCAATTTTAATTGGTTTCAAACTGGTTGGATGAACAATATTTAAGGTTGAGGCATGTAACATTAGTCGTTTAATACCAAAATACTGACTAAAAGCACGATTTTGATGAAGATCCCCATGTTTACTGTCACCTAAAATGGGATGAAAAATATGCTTCATATGCCTACGTAGTTGATGTTTGCGTCCTGTCTGCGGTTTTAATTCAACCAAACTATATCTGGCTGTTTCATGCTTGCCTACTTTGATCGGCACTTCGATATGACTTAAACCGCGATAAAAAGTGACTGCCTCTTGCGCTGGTTTATTTTTATCGGCAAATTTGTCAGCTATTTTATCAAGTTGTTCAATTAGCGGATAATCAATTATCGCTTCATCAAATAGATAGCCACGAACAATAGCATGATAAGTTTTTTCAATCTGTTTTGTGGTAAATTGCTGTGACATCAAACGGGCAATTTCACTTGAAAGCGCAAACAGTAATACGCCAGAAGTTGGGCGATCGAGTCGATGCACCGGATACACATGCTGCCCGATCTGATCACGCAGTGTCTGCATCACAACGACAGTTTCATTTTTATCTAACCAGCTACGATGAACAAGCCAACCGGATGGCTTGTTTATCGCAATTAATTCATTATCTTGATAAAGGATTTCAAACACAGCTATTTTTTAAATCCATTATAAAAAAAGTTTTTCAAGTTCAGTGGCAATGCTAGTGCTATTATTATCACCAATAGCATAACTCGCTTTCGCTTTCACCTCATCATCAGCATTGCCCATAGCAATACCCAAACCGGCAATGGTTAACATACTAATATCATTATAACTGTCACCAAAAGCAACAATTTCACTTAGGTCAATGTTTTCATGTTCAGCCCAATGGGTTAAACCATTACCTTTAGTATTACCTTTAATTGCGATATCAGCTCGATTCGACCAAGACCATTCACATGAAAATTCACCCAACGCATCAACTGCATCTGAAAATTGCTGTAAAGCCGGAATGTTATGGCTACTGGTAGCAAATTTATAGATCGCTCCGGCTTGCTCAATAACTTTCTCAAAACTATCCACTTTTTTAATTTCGGGTTGTAAAAATTCCGGTAGTGAATCAACCCATTTAAAAAAGCCGGCTAAATGGTCGTCTAACACTTCGTAAGTCATCATTTTATCAGTATAAATTAAAGTATGAATACCAAACTGATTAACTAAATCTAATAGCGTTTTGGCCTGCTGTTTGCTCATCGGTTTAGCGGCAAATGCTTGTTGTTTTTCAAAATCGTATAAATAAGATCCGTTACAACAAATAGCGGGAGTTGAGAGTTTAAGTTGATAATAATAAGGGTAAATTACTGAATGATGTCGACCGGATACCAAAATAACTTTTACGCCTTTGGCGCTGATCTTTTCAAGAATATTCACGGTTTCGGGCAAAATTAAACGATTACTATTAAGTAAAGTACCATCCATATCAAAGGCAACTGCTTTATATTTCATACCAATCCTCTTCCTTTTACTTTCATAAATTTTGCTAGCAACATAAAAGTTAACAGACTTAATTTTGCCGTTGCCAACATTAAAATCTCTAAAAATCTATTTTTTGCCGCCCAACAAATGAATGCGACAATGTTGTGCCGTCAACCATTTCAAGCTCTCCACCGACAGGAACACCATGCGCTATGCGAGTTGCGATAACATCAAACTCAGCACACATTTGAGCAATATAATTAGCGGTTGCATCGCCCTCAACGGTTGGATTGGTGGCTAAAATCACTTCGTTAATCGATTCGGTTGCCAATCTTGATTTCAATAAATCCAGACCAATATCACTCGGCCCTATTCCGTCAAGCGGTGACAAATGTCCAAGCAACACAAAGTAACGACCACTATACTGGCCGGTTTGTTCGATAGCAACAATATCAGCGGGTGTTTCAACAACACATAATTGTCCACTTTGTTGACGATGCCTATTGGCACAGATAGTGCAGATTTCTTGTTCAGTAAAGGTTCGGCATTCTTTGCAATGATCGATATTGATCATCGCTTCATGTAAAACATGAGCTAGCTTAATACCACCTTGTCGATTGCGCTGTAATAGGTGAAAAGCCATACGTTGTGCAGATTTGGGACCAACACCGGGAAGACATCGCAATGCTTCCATAAGAGTTTCAAGTAATGGGCTTATTTGCATGAATTAATTTTGTTACCACATATTAAAGATTATGTTATTTATAATACCTTGTTTCAAAAATCGATAAAACAAGAATTACACGATTAAGTCAATACGATTAATTTTTGACAAGAACTTTTCAGAAAATATATACGTTTCAGTATAATTTATGTCGTTTTCGTATAAAACTCTTAGGCTCTTTCCCTTTAAATAAACGCATAATATTACTATTATAACGAATTACGATTAATTTTTGACAAGAACTTTCAGAAAGTATATGCGTTTCAGTATAATTTATGTCGTTTTCGTATAAAACTCTTAGGCTCTTCCCCCTTAAATAGACGCATAATATTACTATTATGACGAATAATGATAAGGCACGAAAGCATGGTTACCGGCAAGGTCAACTCAGGTTTAAATAGCCATACATAAAATGGCGCTAATAAAAAACCCACAATAGCCGCCACCGAAGAGTAACCGGTAAGCAGTAGCGTGGTTAACCAAGTTAGGACAAAACAGCCGGTAAAGTCTAGACCGATTGGCATCATCATACCTAACGCAGTTGCGACACCTTTTCCGCCTCGAAAATGAAAAAAGCAGGGAAAGATGTGACCAAGGCACGCTGATATGCCAATAATGCCTAAAAAGAAAGGTGAAATACCCAGTCGATAAGCAATATAGACCGGTATTGCACCTTTTAACATATCGAAAAGTAATACCAGTAAAGCAGGTAATTTGCCGCTAATGCGTAGTACATTTGTGGCTCCGGGATTGTGAGAGCCATGTTGTACCGGGTCTTGTAATTTCATTAGCTGGCAAATAATGATTGCTCCGGAAAGCGAACCACAAAGATAAGCAATAATGATCATCATTATAATTTCAAATGCCAAATTGCTTCTCCTTTGGTTAACTTAAATTATCCGTACTAACTTATATTACTTCGCCTTGTCTTTTTCAAGTAACGGTTTTAAATATTGTCCGGTGTAAGAAATTTTTGATTTAGCTACATCTTCAGGTGTTCCTTCGGCAATGATTTCACCACCACCATTCCCCCCTTCCGGTCCTAAATCGACAATCCAATCTGCTGTTTTAACCACATCTAAATTATGCTCAATAACAACAATGGTATTGCCTTTGTCTCTTAATGAGTGTAGCTGCGCAAGCAACTGTTTTACATCAGCAAAGTGTAAACCCGTTGTTGGCTCATCTAAAATATACAATGTGCTACCAGTATCACGCTTTGATAACTCTTTTGCAAGTTTTACTCGTTGCGCTTCACCGCCGGATAAGGTGGTTGCCGACTGCCCAATTGTAATATAAGAAAGCCCGACATCGATCAATGTTTGTAATTTACGAGCAATCATCGGGACAGCATCAAAAAATTCACGCCCCTCTTCAACCGTCATATTTAAGATTTCATTGATTGATTTGCCTTTATATTTAATTTCTAACGTTTCACGATTATAACGTGCCCCATGACACTGGTCGCATGGGACATAAATATCTGGTAAAAAGTGCATCTCGACTTTGATCAGTCCATCACCTTGACAAGCTTCACAGCGTCCACCTTTTACATTGAAACTAAATCGACCCGGCGTGTAACCTCGAGCACGAGACTCTGGCACGCCAGCATATAGCTCACGAATTGAGGTGAAAAATCCGGTATACGTTGCCGGGTTTGAGCGTGGTGTTCGCCCGATAGGACTTTGATCTATCGCAATGACTTTATCAAAAAAGTTAAGTCCTTTAATTGATTTATAAGGCGCAATATCACTTTTTTCAGCACCATTTAACTCGTTTTGCGCTAAAGGATATAAAGTATCATTAATTAACGTTGATTTACCTGATCCAGATACCCCTGTAATACAGGTAAATAGTCCAACCGGAATATTAAGAGTCACATCTTTTAAATTATTACCGGTGGCGCCAATTAGCGATAACATCTTTTTCTTATCAACTTTCGTTCGTGTGGCTGGTATCGCTATTTTTTCTTTACCGGATAGATATTTTCCGGTTAACGATGAAGGATTTGCCATGATCTGTTTCGGCGTTCCTTGAGCAACCACTTCACCACCATGCACGCCTGCTCCCGGCCCAATATCAATCACATAATCAGCAGCCATAATGGCCTCTTCATCATGTTCTACCACAATAACGGTGTTACCCAAATCACGTAAATGCGTTAAGGTATCGATCAATCGAGTATTGTCACGTTGATGTAAACCAATTGAAGGCTCATCAAGTACATACATCACCCCAACTAATCCGGCACCGATTTGACTGGCTAGTCGTATACGCTGTGCCTCCCCTCCCGATAGCGTTTCCGCTGATCGTGAAAGTGTTAAATAATTTAATCCAACATTAATCAAAAATTGTAAACGGTCGTTGATCTCTTTTAGAATTTTTTCAGCAATTTGCGCTCGTTGTCCGGTTAGGGATAACTTATCAAAGAAAGCTTTTGCTTGTTGAGTGCTTAAATTACTAATCGTTGGTAAATTGGTATCGTTAATAAAGACATGTCTTGCCGTTCTACATAAACGAGATCCTTCACAGCACGGACAAGGACGATGACTTATATATTTAGCCAACTCTTCACGAATTGTTGGTGAATCGGTTTCTTTATATCGTCGAGTTAAATTATTAATAATTCCCTCAAAGCTATGTTTACGTTTAACCACATCACCACGATCATTTGTATAAACGAAAGTAATTTCAGTATTACCGGAGCCATTTAATAAGATATCTTTTACTTTTTCCGGTAATTTTTCATAAGGTGTATCAATATCGAATTTATAATGTTCAGCTAACGATTTGAGCATCTGAAAATAGTAAAAATTGCGACGATCCCAACCCTTTATTGCACCAGCAGCTAAAGAGACTTCAGGCATTTGGACTATGCGTTTTGGATCGAAATACTGCTGCACACCTAAACCATCACACTCAGGGCAAGCCCCGGCAGGGTTGTTAAATGAAAATAGTCTTGGTTCAAGTTCAGATATACTATAGCCACATATTGGGCAGGCAAAATTAGCCGAAAACAACTGCTCCGGCGCTTTGGGATCATCTAAGTTGGCAACTTTAACAATTCCGTTAGTAATTGACAGAACGGTTTCAATGGATTCAGCCAATCGCAATTTTAGATCATCACGAATACGAAAACGATCAACCACTACTTCAATGGTATGTTTCTTTTGAAGCTCAAGCTCAGGTGGATCAGAAAGATCGTAAACATCACCATCAACCCTTACCCGAATATATCCACTTGCAGCCAGTTGCTCAAAAAGTTTAACAAACTCACCTTTACGCTCAGTGACTACCGGTGCCAGTAACATATAGCGATTTTCAGCCGGTAACGCCATAATGCTGTCAACCATTTGCGAAACAGTTTGAGCAGCCAAAGGTAAATTATGATTAGGACAACGTGGCTCACCAATACGGGCAAACAATAGACGTAAATAATCGTAGATTTCAGTAATTGTTCCAACCGTTGAGCGCGGATTGTGCGAAGTCGACTTTTGTTCAATCGAAATAGCTGGCGACAGACCTTCGATATGATCCACATCCGGTTTTTCCATTAAAGATAAGAATTGACGAGCATAAGCCGATAACGACTCAACATAACGTCGTTGCCCTTCGGCATAAAGGGTATCAAATGCTAGCGAAGACTTCCCTGATCCGGATAGACCAGTAATGACAACAAGCTTATCTCGAGGTATTACAACATTAATATTTTTTAGATTGTGCGTTCTCGCACCACGAATATCGATATCTTTAATTGACATATATCTCTTCTTTTGTGTGTTTTTTAAGCAGATTAGATAAAAAATTAACTGTATATTATACCAGTGTTTTTGAAGTAAATATACTATTATATAACTGAATATGGTCGGTTAGGACAATTTCAATGATGCACGGATAATTTCCCATGAATATAGCACAATTTACTATTTTATACTGAAACGTATATAAAATCTGAAAGATTTTGACAAAAAATATCAACTATAATGAAGTTTTACCACTAATAGACAAGTACTCATTGTTACAAAATTCAATAAAAAAACGGTCATAAATGACCGTTTTTATAAGCTAATTAATCTTCAATTAATTTTGGTGTCACCTCTAAAGGAATAATAGCTCCACGGTATTGAATGATCGTACCTGCAACTAAATGTCCTTGTACGGCAGATTGTGCCGGACTTCTTCCCGTTAAACGAGCACCGAGATACCCGGCACTGAATGAATCGCCAGCAGCAGTGGTATCGATAACTTTATCTTTGGCAATCTTGTTAGCAGGGACATCAAAACGTCCTTCGGCTGATTGAATAATGCAGCTATCACTACCCCGCTTGATGACAATTTCACTCACGCCAAAGTTTTGCGTTCTTTCGATAACTTTCTCATAAGGAAGCGCTCCCCATAACAAATCTTCATCATCCAGTGTTAAAAATGCGATATCAGTATAAGATAAGATATCTGCATACACGCTTCGGGCTAAATCTAAACTGCTCCATAAGCGCGGGCGGAAGTTATTATCAAAAATGACTTTTCCACCATTTGCTTTCACCTGTTTTAACAGGTCTAACAATTTAAGAATACTTTCAGCATCTAAAATTGCAATACTAATACCACTTAAATACACATAATCAAACTGGGCAATTTTTTTAATAATCTCTTCACTTTGCGAAGTTTTTAGCCAAAACTTAGCAGCGGCATCATTACGCCAATAATAGAAAGAGCGTTCACCATGCTCATCGGTAACTATAGAGTAAAGCCCGGGCATTTTATCTGCCATTTTTTGCACTAAATCAGTCTGTATATGCTCTTTTTGCCAGCTTTCTAACATTTCTTGGCTAAAGGGATCAGTACCGAGCCCTGTAACATAATGAATGGAAAAATCTTTATCTTTTAAAAGGCGGGATAAATAAACTGAAGTGTTTAAAGTGTCTCCACCAAAACTGCGGGTCGTCGAATCTTGTTTAATCGACAATTCAATCATACATTCGCCAATAACAGCAATTTTTGTCGTCATAGTGTTACCTATTGTCCTTACTCTAATTATAAATAGTCCAAAGCAATTTTTATCACAATTTTGCGAACTGTCGTAATTTTATTGTCAATCGCACAAAGCGGCTTATGCACTTCGTTTGGGAAAAATACGATAAAATCGTTGGGTTGCAAAACCAGCATGGTTTCTTCTTTAGGGGTTTGAATAAACGCAATATCATTATCGGCTAATTTATCTTCCAGCATCTTGGTATGTGGTGGCAAAGTGCAAATCGCCATGCCCTCTTGTCCTTCTAACACGATTTGAACATCGATATACTTATGATGATATTCAGGATTAGCCTCATTAATTAAGCGTAAAGTATTATCAGACAGCATAAAAAAAAGATTATCTCCGTCGATATCATAACGCCCAACAGGTGTATTTTGATTAACATTGTCTTTAATATACTCAATCGATTGCTTTATTTTGGCGGGCAAATAAGGGACTAAATCCAAATGATGAATGTTACCTAAAATCATACTCAATGATCCTTAATTTCTTAAATGAGGCAATAAGTTAAATTAGCTTTATCCGCTATCACTAAATAGCGAAGAAACCTTTGCTTAAAAAAGAAGTATATACTTAAGTCAGTCATTTTTGTAGATCAATTAATAATAAGTTTTTAAAGGTTTTTATGTTTTAAACAATATGCAAACATTGCTAAAAGGTTTGAAAATGAAAGAAAAATTGACAACTGGCTTTCTACTAAACTTGTCTCACAAACGGTCAAAATACCGTCGATAACGTATGATTACCAATATAATCAGCTAGCCTTACAACTTTTGGCACTACACTCCCTAATGTTACTTAACCACCAAACTAGTGTTCTGTAGCTTTAATTAAACATTGAGCAACTTCATTTAGCGCCCTATCCGTTCTTTCCCCTGTTGTCATACTGATTTTTTCTATTTTAATTCGATGAAATAAAGCATTGCACCATTGTTTTTAACTACGTAAATTCTTTTTACTTCTATGCGTTTAAATGCATCGTTAATATCATTTGATACGTTTTAGCAAACAGGCTATTTATTGTCCCAGTCTACAATTATTAAAAAAAGCTTCCTTAGTGTAAGGTGTGATAAAATAGTAAGATAATATTTACTTAAAGGTGATACTATGAAAAAAATAATGCTTATTGTGTTTATGATTTGTCTTTCATTTGTATCGCTTGCCAAAGTTGATGTGTCTAAAATTTATGGAAGAATTAAGATTGTTAATTCCTTTTCAGATTATAAAGTTAAAGTTGTGAATTCTTTTCCTGATTTAAAAGTTCAGAAAGTCAATGCGTTTGCAAATAGCGTGGGTAAATGGCAAATAGTCGATAGTTTTCCTGACTACAAAATACAAATCGTCGACTCATTCCCTGATTTTACTATCCAATATGTATCTAGTTTTCCAGGCATTAATCACTAATAGCTAATCTCAATTACTTTAATGCAATTTTTTGCTTGAAGCGATGTTTTGTTAATTTCGAGTGGATTAAAAAATCCCTATATTATTTGAATCGATAATTTTAGTAAAAAGTTTCAGATTAAATTCGTAAGACCGTCATAGCTACCGTTAAAAAAGGTACTTTGAGGATATTAGGTGAGACTAAAAAGCCTTGAAAAACAAGGCTTAAAATTAGAATGAATGATATGAGATTATATGATGTTGATTGCGGTTACTCCCACTCAATCGTCGCTGGCGGTTTGCCGCTGATATCGTAGACAACTCGTGAGATGCCATTGACTTCGTTGATAATACGATTTGATACTCGCCCTAAGAAGTCGTAAGGCAAATGCGCCCAGTGTGCAGTCATAAAGTCGATAGTTTCTACCGCACGCAATGAGACAACCCAATCATATTTGCGTCCGTCACCCATTACCCCAACAGAGCGTACCGGTAAGAATACGGTAAAGGCCTGACTGACTTTGTGGTATAGGTCGGCATTGTAGAGTTCTTCAATAAAAATGGCGTCAGCTTTGCGCAGTAAGTCGCAATACTCTTTTTTCACTTCGCCAAGAATCCTTACCCCTAAACCGGGACCCGGGAATGGGTGGCGGTATAACATATCGTAAGGTAATCCAAGTTCTAAGCCCACTTTACGTACTTCGTCTTTAAATAGTTCACGAAGTGGCTCTACTAATCCCATTTTCATATCTTCCGGTAAACCACCAACATTATGATGCGATTTAATCACATGCGCTTTGCCGGTATCAGCTGCTGCCGATTCGATTACATCGGGGTAGATCGTACCTTGAGCTAACCATTTAACATCTTTGAGTTTTGCAGCCTCTTCATCAAATACAGCAACAAATTCACGGCCAATTATTTTACGCTTCGCTTCGGGATCGGTTTCGCCTTTTAAGGCGGCTAAAAAACGATCTTCAGCATTAACCGCTATAATATTTAAACCAAATTTATTGCCAAACATGTCCATAACTTGTTTTGCTTCGTTCAAGCGTAATAGTCCATGATCAACAAACACACAGGTTAACTGATCGCCGATAGCTTGATGTAACAATAGTGCAGTTACCGAGGAATCCACCCCCCCGGATAAACCTAATAAAACTTTGTCATTTCCGACCTTTTCTTTTATTCGGGCAACAGCATCTGTGATGATTGAAGAAGGTGTCCATAGTTTTTGACAATGGCAAATATCAATGACAAATCGTTGAAGTAATTCATAACCTTTAACCGTATGGGTAACTTCCGGATGAAACTGAACGCCATAAAATTGTTTTTCATCATTTGCCATGATTGCAAAAGGACATGTTTCAGTGCGACCAATAACGGTAAAACTTTCAGGTAAAGCTGTTACTTTATCCCCATGACTCATCCAGACATCGAGCTGCTCTAAGCCTGCTTCGTTTTTGCTATCGAAGATGCCGTCAGTTAATTTTGAGCGACCAACAATATCGACTTTGGCGTATCCAAATTCACGTTGATTGGAACCAGTAACTTGTCCGCCATTACCAATTTGAACAGCCATTGTTTGCATTCCATAGCAGATACCTAAGACAGGCACGCCTGCATTAAAGACGTATTGAGGAGCTCTTGGGCTATTTTGTTCTGTCGTACTTTCAGGGCTGCCAGATAAAATGATACCTTTAGGATTAAATTGTTTGATTTTTTCTTCCGATACGTCCCATGGCCAAAGTTCACAATAAACACCAATTTCGCGGACACGACGAGCAATTAACTGGGTAACTTGAGAACCAAAATCAAGGATTAAAATACGTTGCTGGTGGATATCATTTTTCATCAAATTTATTCCTAAACTATGAACTATTACAAAATTGGGATGCTATTGTATCATTTACTGATTCAATTGAATTGATTAAATGAAAAAACAATTGTAAAAAATTTAATTTGTTAAATTTTAAACCTATCGAATATATCATTCAATATCAGCGTTAATACGATTGACTTTATTGGTAATGATTCACTTAAACTTTATTCACAACTAAATTTAACTGTTTGATTGATTACGTTTTTAATGGTATCTATATCGCTTTACTTAATTAATAAGTATACTTATAATAAAAACACTTATTAAAAAGGAGCAAAACAATGAACGCTATTTCAATCTCTTTCATCTTACCTACTCAGTCCAATCCAGCACAAATTTGGCAATACTTTATCGAACTTAATTTAAGAAAATTATGGGAAACTGATCTTGAAGACTTTCGTATAATCGGTGAACTAAAAACCGGGGCTAAAGGTATTTTTAAATTACAAAACATGCCCGAAATGGAAGTGACTTTATCAAAAGTGATTAACGAACAGGAATTTACTGAGCAATTTGATATGCCGGATATTGGATTACTTTTTTTCTCACATCAAATAATTCAAATAGCTGAAAATCAATATGCACTTAAAGCTGAAATTTCGCTAAAACCCGACCCTCAATTGGATACTAAGGCCTCGTATGATTTTATTAAACAGATTTCAGATGATATTATTGATAAAACTTACAAACTAAACAGTTTAGTAGAAAGGTAAATTATGACGAAGGACAATAAGTTTTTAACGCAATTCCAAAATGACGCTGAATCAATTGGTTTTATATTTATGAAAACTTATTCTTCCTGGCACACGAATATAAAAAAATGTTTAAAAAAACAGCTTATTACGCATCCTCAATTTATTGTGCTTGCCACTCTTGCTTATCTGTCTCAATATCCTGATGAAATTACGCAAGTTATTTTGTCTAATAAAACAAATATCGATGTGATGACCATTTCTCAAATATTAGAGAAGTTAGAAAAAAAGGATTATATAAAACGCTCTTGCTCAATCAAGGATAGTCGAGCAAAATCGATACAATTAACTCAAAAAGGCCTTGATAAGGCTAATGAAACAGTCCCTTTAGTTGAACAAATTGATAAGGAATTTTTTGCCGCGTTAAAAGATGAGAAACAAAAATTTATGGAAATGCTTTCAACATTATTAAAAAATCATGATGAAGAAAGTGCATAATTAATCATTATATGCTTATACAGATATTTGCCATTTTATGGTGAGATTAAATATAAAACGCAACGTCGTTCTTTATGACAAAAATATTCAAAAGGTAAGGTTAAAATAGTAACAATTGCTGTTTTAAGAGTGTTTTATGTCTAATACAATTTAAGCATTATGCGACCAACAAACCTGATTGGTAAATCTTATTAAGCATTGTTGATTTTCAAATTTCATTTGTCTTTTTATTAAAAAATATACGCAATGCATAACAAGCCATTGCGTATATTGAGATAATCAGATTGAATAAATTGGCAACGATCAATTCGATCTAAATTGAATTATCCAATTTACCATTTATGCTCTATACCTATATTTCCTCGATACCCTTGACGCTTTGTGTTACCCAGATCGTGTTCATAACGAGCATCACCATATACATGGAGGTTTTGCGCAATTGGGGTTTTAGCACCTAAGCCCAATTCGCCCCAGGTACGAGCATATTTCTCTTTAATACTATCTTTACCTATTGTGACATGACTTGGTTTAACAAAATCGTGCCAAATATTACCAATAGCGTATATTGATGTAATTTGTTGTTCTACGGTTTGATTATTATCGCCCATTCGAACGCCAATTCGTCCACGTAGTAAATCTTGATTATTTTGATCTACCCGACGATATTTATCAGTAAAACTATCTAAATCGACATGTTGATAAACAAGTTGCGCTTGAGGCTCAATGATCCAATAATTTAGATCATTATCGTTTTGAGAAAATTTGAATAAATGCCCTGTTTCAGCAGAAAGCGCAACTCCCCAACCATTTTGAGCATGCGGATTGTTACCGTTACGAGCTTCATATTTATTGCGCAAATATGAAAACTGCCCGACCAAATCCAAATAATTATTATTTATTGAGAAATAAGTATTGGTTAATCCCAAACTTACAGACTCTGATTTCCCTTTACCGGTTCGTTTATTGTGTGCAATTAAACCATGCTCAGCTCGATATTTATCTGAAAAATCGGTATGCCCTTTACTGTAAGTTACATATATACCAGTATAGTTATGGCTACCGTCATCACTGATATTATTTAATAAATCATGCCCAAATTGAAATCCATAAATATCAGAATCGACATTTAACCGATTTTTACCATCTTGTTTTAAATGTTTACCGATTAACCTGCCCCATGTTTCGCTTAAGATGCCGTCACAAGTGTTACAATTCGACAAGTCAAAATTCGTGTATTCTCCCCGACGTTCATGTAAAGAACTGATACTTAAAAGCCCTTGTTCCTGATTTACTCTCGCCATAGCAACATAACCTGCTATTGGACTTGCATAAATAGGTATAGGCTTAGCTGGCGTCGGCGGCGTTGGTGGTGTCGGCGGCGTTGGCGGTGTTGGCGGTGTTGGCGGCGTCGGCGGTGTCGGCGGTGTCGGCGGTGTCGGTGGCGTTGGCGGTGTTGGTGGTGTTGGCGGTGTTGGTGGTGTTGGTGGTGTTGGCGGTGTTGGCGGTGTTGGTGGTGTTGGCGGTGTAGCGGCTTGCATTGTCCAGAAATATTCATCGCCATTAGCTGTTTGTCGTTTAGCTAACTGAACTTCAGTGGCGCCTTTTGTATGCGCTTCACCAATAAAGTTATTTCCACTACCAGCTGTTCCAACAAAAATGAAGGCTGCACTGCTAATTACTTCAGCAACCTCCTTTATATTACCATCAATAATATTTTCCACACCTTGGGAATTTATTGGTATAACTTTTGTCAAACCACTAGCATTACCGGTGATTTTTAAAACATCAGATTGCGAATCATTTGCAGACCTTGTTGTGGTTTCATTCCAAAGTGTATTTACTTTTAATTTAGCATCATTTGAAGCACTATAGTTGCCGTCAATAGTTAATACATCATTATATTGATGATGTGATGTGTTATCTAAATCAATCAGACCGGAATCACTAATAACATTACCTTGTAAAATAAAATCATTTGAACCTGCATCTTCAAAAGCGCCATTAATTGTTGCCCCATTTGTTAGCATAACAGTATTAAATTTAGCGATGTTCTCGTTGTCCTTCTTTTTCAAATTCCAGCTAAAACCGTCAGCTAAATTAACATTGAGTGTTTGGGTAAGGTTATTATTAATGACTTCCCCCTCTTCAACTTTCACCGCACCTTTAGAGATCAACCCAGTCATACTCCCTTTTCCTGAAGCGTTAAAAGTTACAGAAGATCCTTGATAAGCATCTAGCCCTTGTTCAACCCCACTAGAATCATAAGTATTAGAGTAGAATACATAATTAGGTGCAGAATAATTACCACTGACATTAATAATATAGCCACTATCGTTAGCAGTCAGATTGGTTTTATCACCAGTAAAAGTTAAGAGCGTATCAATTTGCCCCTGATCGACAAAAATCAGATCTTTACGTCCAAGAGAGTTGCTGATAACCGGATCGTTACTTGTTCCGGTAGTAGTAAATATGGCATCTTTAAACCTGGCATTTAATCCATGCGATGCCGCTTGTTCAAGCACCCCACTTGGCGTTGCATCATCATGCGTACCAATTTCTAACGCATAGCCATTGGTTTTAACAATGGTTGAACTTTTATCATAATCGGCTTTAAATTGAGAATTACGAACCATTTTTATACCACTACCCTCTGTAGCATTAGTCGTATCTATGGTTAATTCTCCATAAGATTCAATAATTCCTGGACCTTCACCAGTATTACGTGTCTTCCCCAATTTAACACCAATGCTATCCCATTTAAGCATTGAATTATCGCTACCTTTATTAATAGTGATTGTGTTTTTTTCGCCTTTTAAGATCACTTTAGGTGTCAATTGACCTTGGCTACCGACACTATCAGCAGCATCATGGTTGGTTTGATTGCCTGAAACATAGATACCGATTGAGCGGTTTCCGGTTAGTGTCATATCCAAATTATTATTAACGATAACTTGACCGGCTGAACCTTCGCCAGAATTATTATAAGCGCCTTGAATAGCACGAATACCGTTATTTAAAATTGGTTGAGTTTTACCGCCTTGAGTGGTCTGATTGATTTTCAAATTATCAACGGTAATTGTACTGTATTTTCCATTATAATTACCATTTTCACCGGAATTTGCAGCAGAACCAACTAATATACCATATGCAGCAACACCTCCGCTTGAATTACGGCCTCGTGTATAATTGTCGTTTATATTCATCTCGACATTTTTGGCCGTTATATCAACATTGTGATAAGTAGCAAGACCGAAGATATTACCGTTGTTGCTGAGAGTGAAATTCAAATTACCGGCCTCAATTCGTCCGCCAGATACGCCATAAGTATATTGATTTCCAAGCGCGGTATAATCACCTAAAACATTGGCGGTCAGGGTTGTATCTCCCACATAAAGGGGTTCATGTAATTTACTTCTGGTAAGGATGTAAAAACCTGCATTGCCTGACTGGGTGGCTGTAGCGGCATTGATGTTATTACAGCTAGGGCTATTTTGCCCTACTAAATAAGATCCATCGGCACTCGCCGTACAATCTAGAGCAAAAGCTGAAGCAGAACTAACTAAAACGCATACAGTTATCATCGCTTTACTAGCACGTCGCGCTAATTCAGAACAAACTACAGTAGTGCCGGTGATAACATTAAATTTTGTTAGATAAATTTGGTTCATATCAATTTCCTTCAAATTAATGATAAAAATAAGTACGACCACTTAGTAACAATCGACAATGACAATGATTTATTTTAGATAGATCTTAAATTCAAGATTAAAAATAGATATCGACAGCAGCTAAAATGTAAAATGCTAACATTGAACTTTTTTAACGGCTGTTTGAGCTTTTGACTTGTGATAACCAAAGAAACAAAGATTGTTTTTCAACACTTTTTTACAGATAGATTTCGTTAACAATACATCCCTGAGTCCAAATGGACAAAAGAAGGATAAAATCCAAAGACGTTTAGTCGCCGCCGGATGATAAGATTTTACAAAATCGATGTAAGGCTTTTCTTTATTAAGATATTGTTGTTCTTCTTCGTTATTAAAATAAGCCCAATTAATATAACCTAATGGCTGATTATTTTTAATAACTAAAACATAATTCTTGGATTGGATGATAGGTAATAATACGCTTAAAGCCGAATCTAAAGCGACATTTTTATATTTAGGATTTTGATTCCATAACCAAATCATAGCCCCTAACACCTCGGCTTCATTACTTAAGGTATCTGGATATAAACTAGGTGCTATAACTCTAATAACGTCTTTTGCAACACTATTCATATAGCTTTACCATTGTTAACTTTTATTTACAATTGTATTACAGAATGATCAAAACTTCATTAAATAAATAATAATGATCATAATCAATAAGTTAAGTGGGTTCTTTTCAGATTACTTTGGCTATAAGTAGTTAAAGTATTTAAAAAGCCAGTATTATGATCAAACATAACAGCATCTCTTCTTTCAAATATTTTATTTATGAATAAAAATTCATTTTGTGCAACATTAGGCTCAATTCGCTGGAAAACTCGATTTATTTAAAATTATGAGAGAGCTATAAAATGCCAGAAGTAAATCTTTATACGAAATGTAGGAATCAAAAATAAATGTTATAAGTTCCATTAGATTGATATAAAAAGAGGTGAAAATATTCACCTCTTATTGTTATCAACATTTGACTCGTTAAGATTATTTATTTACGTTTTGTTCTTGTGCTGATTGAATTGCAGTTAAGGCAATTGTATAGACAATATCATCAACTAACGCACCACGTGATAAATCATTCACAGGTTTACGCATGCCTTGTAACATTGGTCCAATAGACACAAGATCGGCAGAACGTTGTACCGCTTTATAAGTGGTATTACCAGTATTAAGATCAGGGAAAATAAACACTGTCGCTTTACCGGCAACTTGAGAGTTAGGCGCTTTAGATTTAGCCACATCAGGCATTACCGCTGCATCGTATTGTAAAGGTCCGTCGATCATTAAATCAGGACGTTTTTCTTGAGCAATTTTGGTCGCTTCTTTCACTTTTTCAACATCAGCACCTTGTCCGGAACTACCTGTAGAATAAGAGATCATCGCAACACGTGGTTCGATGCCAAAGGCAATTGCAGTATCGGCTGATTGAATCGCAATTTCAGCAAGTTCTTGCGCATTTGGATCAGGATTAATCGCACAGTCACCATAAATATAAACTTGATCAGGCATTAACATAAAGAACACAGATGATACCAATGAACTACCCGGCGCTGTCTTGATTAATTGTAATGGCGGACGAATGGTATTAGCAGTAGTATGCACTGCACCAGAGACTAAACCATCAACTTCGTTAGCTTCCAGCATCATAGTACCAAGTACCACATTATCAGCGAGTTGCTCACGTGCGATAACTTCAGTCATACCTTTGTTTTTACGCAGTTCAACTAAACGTGGAACATATTTTTCACGAATAGTTTCCGGATCAACAATTTCAACACCTTCACCTAAAGTCACACCCTGTTGAGCGGCGACCTTACGAACTTCATCAGGATTACCAAGCAATACACATTTAGCAATATGACGCTCTGCACAAATTGCCGCTGCTTTAACAGTTCGTGGCTCATCACCTTCAGGTAAAACCACCACTTTTTTCGCATTACGTGCCAGTTCAGTTAATTGATAACGGAAAGCCGGAGGCGATAAACGACGTGCAGAATTTACCACTTCATTAAGTGATTTAATCCAATTTGTATCAATATGATCAGCAACAAAGTTTTGGGTATTTTCCATACGCTCTTTGTCATCAACCGGAATTTCTAAATTAAATTGTTGTAAATTGATTGATGTTTGGAAAGTATTGGTTTGGACAGTAAATACCGGCAATCCTGTATCAAATGCTGGTTGGCATAGCTTGTAGATTGTATCATCGATTTCATAGCCACCCGTTAATAATACACCACCAATAGCAACGCCATTCATTGCGGCTAAACAAATAGTCACCAATACATCTGAGCGGTCAGCAGAGGTAACTAACAGCGCATTTGGTTGTAAATGACTGATGATGTTAGGCACGCTACGTGAACAGAATGAAACATGTTTAATACGGCGGCTTTTAATGCCTCCTTCATTAATGATTTTAGCATCAAAATGGTTAGCAATATCAATAGCACGGCAAGCGCTAAGATCGATATTCCACGGAATACAACCTAACACTGGCAGTGGGCTGTGTTCACTTAAATCTTTAATGGTAATTTTTTTATCATCAAATTTAGGGGTATGATAGATTTCGGCTACATCCGGACGAGCAAGGCTTTGCTCTTCAACCGGTGCATTGACTTTATTAACAATAACACCCACAATTTTTTCATTTTTAATGCCACCAAAATTTGAACGAGCAATTTCAATGCGTTCTTTAAGTTGTTCAGGCGTATCTTTACCCATATTAACAACAAAAATAATTTCAGCACCAAGGGTTTTAGCAATATTATTATTGAGTTCATTTGCGAAAGGATAATCGCTGGTTGGTACAATACCTTCAACTAAAACGACATCAGCGCCTTTCGTATTTTCAGCATATAAAGCGACAATTTCTTCCATTAGCACATCTTGTTGATTTAAACCTAACAAGTTTTCAACATGGCTCATTTTAAGCGGTTTTAATGCCGGAATTGATGTATTGTGGCTAACTAAAGTGGTGGTATTATCTGGCGCATCGCCACCGGCTCGTGGTTGAGCAACCGGTTTAAATACATTTAGGTTAATTCCTTGACGCTCCATAGCTCGAATAACACCCAGGCTCACACCTGTCAACCCAACGTTGGTTCCGGTCGGAATGAGCATAATAGTACGAGACATAATCGATTTCCTCTTAATTCTTTATTAAATATAAAAACAAACCGCCATGAAGGCGGTTTTATTTGTCTTTTAAGCAGTTAGACGCGCTGCATCTTGCGCAATGACTAATTCTTCATTAGTTGGAATTACCATTGCAATTGCTGAACCATCTTTAGTGATTGTACCACCTTTACCAAAACGTGCAGCTAAGTTGCGCTCTTGATCTAATTCAAATCCAAGAATAGATAATTTTTGAAGTGCCATACGACGAACTTCTTCAGCATTCTCACCGATACCACCGGTAAAGATAATTGCATCTAAACGACCGTCTAATAACATGGCATATCCACCAATGTATTTCACTAAGCGATGAACGAAAACATCTAAAGCATTTTTAGCATTTTCATCTGTGTCATAGTTATCAGTCACGTAGCGGCAATCACTGCTCACACCAGTTAAACCTAATAAACCTGATTTTTTGTTTAAAAGATTATTAATATCTGCAACAGACATATTTAAATTGTCATGTAAGAAGAACATGATAGCGGGATCGATATCACCACTACGAGTCCCCATAACTAATCCCTCTAATGGCGTTAGACCCATAGACGTTTCAACACATTTACCATTTTTAACCGCAGTAATAGACGCACCATTACCTAAGTGACAAGTAATCACATTAGTTTCATCAACAGGTTTATTTAATAATCTAGCAGCTTCACGGCTAACATAATAGTGGCTAGTACCATGTGCACCGTAACGACGTACACCGTGTTTAGTGTAAAGCTCGTTTGGAATCGCATATAAGTATGCTTCTTTCGGCATGGTTGTGTGGAATGCAGTATCAAACACAGCAACATTTTTATCTTTTAAATGAGGGAAAGCAGCAAACGCTTCACGGATACCGATTAAGTGCGCAGGGTTATGTAGTGGTGCAAAGGCAGAGGCTTCTTCAATACCTTTTAAAACAGAATCGTCAATCACAACAGATTGAGTGTATTTTTCACCACCATGTACAATTCGGTGACCAATAGATTTAATACTATCTAATAATTCTGGTTTTTGTGGGAAGATGCTATTAACAATAAACTTAATTGCTTCACTGTGTGCAGCACCTGCACCTAAAGAAGCTTCGTTCTTAACACCATCAAGTTTCCACTTAATACGAGCATCAGGAAGATTAAAACATTCAGCTAACCCAGATAAAAACTCATCACCATTTTCAGGGTTAATAATGGCAAATTTTAATGATGAACTTCCACAGTTAAGAACAAGAGCGTTATTACTTGATGACATAGTAATTCCTATATATTGAATAAAAAGATATATACCAATCAAAATTGGTAACTCAACACATGATTTAACAATCGATGCGATTTTATAAGGTGACTTCTGATATCTTGTGTTTTGAGATAGAATAAAGAGAGTCCCCAATTTGAATGGCACTATTTTAAGACAATAAAATACGAATGTCGAGGAATCCCCAACAGATGAATTTAATTAAAAATTTTAAGGCAGGTCAAAGATATATGGCGCTTTGTCCAATGGATAAAGCGCTTTCTTATTCTTTTCCTGAATTAAAAATCATAAACCACATAAAAACCGCAAAAAAATATTTACCGCCTATCATTGTTTTTATTGCTGTTTGGCAATATTTTATGCCGGCACAATTAGCCGTAACAGTGATAACTATTCTTTTTGCACTGAGTTTACCTATTCAAGGTATCTGTTGGTTGGGTAAACGATCGCAATCCCCGTTACCGCTCAATTTGGTGGACTGTTATAATCACATCAAAGCTCAGCTTATTGAAAAAAAAGTACTCGAAGAAAATAAAAACAACCGTGAAAAATTAACATTTGAATCTTTCATGAAGCTAATTAAACTATCAAAAACCCATTTTGGCAGCTATTTTGGTCAAGATGATGACAATAAGCTTGATATTTAAGATTAAAAAACAATGCAAAAATTTCTAGCCCAATTAGATGCGCAAATTACGGCTCTTGAACAACAGATCAAACTATCAGATCAACAACCTTTTCAAGAGCACTATTTTGATGAACAACTGTTTAATCAGCCTAAAATCGCCACTAACTGTGATTATTACTTAGAAAAAATTAAGCTAACCTATCAGGCATTGTGCGATAGTGTACATTCCAATAAGCTTGAACAGATGACCTTTTTATCTGACAAGCTGATCAATCAAATGACAGCGCTAACCCGAGAGTTAGCCACTCACCAATTACGCCAAAACAAGAGTGATACGGTGTTTCACGAAACACTTTATGAAAAACACTCAAGGCATCTTGATTACCTACGCCGATTACAAGAGATGAAGTATGAACTGGAACTATCAGCCGAATCTATTGACCATGTAAAAATCGCAACACTGGATAATCGTATTTATCGTTGCGAAAAAGCCATTGAGGCGATTGAGTTAGAAATGGAAAGCGCGGGTAATACCTAGTAATTACCACTTTATACTAATCAATTTATTTATCGAATTGCTAGCGTTTCTATTCTGCTTATTACCAAAATGCATATTGTTATAATTATTAATTAGTATCATCTTTTTGAGTTATATTTATAATACTAACGATAATTTGTGATAATACTTTGGTGTTGTTCCGTTTAATGTTTTTTAATAAGGATTCTGATATGAGTAAAATATTTGATGATAATTCACAAACTATTGGCCACACGCCTTTGGTGCGATTAAAGCATTTTGGTCATGGTAACATTTTAGCCAAAGTGGAATCACGTAACCCGAGTTTCAGTGTTAAATGTCGAATTGCATCAAACATGATTTGGGATGCTGAAAAACGTGGCTTATTAACTCCCGATGTTGAATTAGTTGAACCAACCAGCGGTAATACCGGTATCGCTCTTGCAGCAGTAGCCGCTGCTCGTGGTTATAAATTAACCTTAACAATGCCAGAAAGTATGAGCATTGAACGCCGAAAATTGTTAAAAGCGTTAGGTGCTAATCTGGTATTAACCGAAGCTGCGAAAGGCATGAAAGGGGCAATTGAAAAAGCCGAAGAGATCGTTGCCAGCAATCCGCAACGCAATATTATGCTACAACAATTTAGCAATCCAGCTAATCCCGAAATCCACGAAAAAACCACCGGACCTGAAATTTGGTTAGACACTGACGGCCAAATAGATATTTTTATTGCCGGTGTAGGCACTGGCGGTACATTTACCGGGGTAAGCCGTTTTATTAAAAAAACTCAAGGAAAAAATATTACAGCCGTCGCTGTCGAGCCGACTAACTCCCCGGTTATTTCGCAAGCATTAGCGGGCGAGCCTATAAAACCGGGTCCACATAAAATCCAAGGTATTGGTGCCGGATTTATTCCGTCGAATCTCGATTTAAGCTTAGTTGATTTAGTCGAAAAAGTATCTAATGAAGAAGCCATTGATACAGCCCGTATCTTAATGGAAAAAGAAGGTATTTTAGCCGGCATCTCATCGGGGGCAGCCGTATTTGCTGCTGATAGACTAGCGAAGTTACCTGAAAATGCCAATAAAACCATTGTTGTGATTTTGCCTTCTTCCGGTGAACGCTATTTAAGTACAGACCTATTTAGTGGCATTTTTACTGAAAAAGAGCTAGGTTAATTATTATTCACCAAAAAAGCGCAATGAATCAATTATTGCGCTTTTCGGTTTAACTAGCCTTTATAATGGTTTGCTAACCTAATTTAAAAAATAATCAATTAGCTTTCATAAATAATGCCAAAATGCCGATAAGCGTGTGGTGTGGCAATTCGGCCTCGTGGTGTTCTTTGAATATAGCCTTGTTGAATTAAAAACGGTTCAAGCACATCTTCGATCGTTTCCCGTTCTTCACCAATTGCCGCAGCAATATTATCCAATCCTACCGGGCCTCCCATGAATTTTTCAATAATGGCAAGTAAAAGTTTACGATCCATATAGTCAAATCCTTCATTATCAACATCAAGCATATCCAATGCTAAGGTTGCTATCTTTTCATCGATAATACCTTTTGATTTAACATCAGCGTAATCACGAACACGGCGTAATAAACGATTGGCAATACGAGGCGTACCTCGAGAGCGTTTAGCAATTAAGTGGGCACCTTCACTCGATAAGTCCATACCTAAAAATTTAGCACTGCGACCAACGATATACTCTAAATCTTCAACACGATAAAATTCAAGGCGCTGAACAATGCCAAAACGATCACGTAAAGGCGAAGTTAACGATCCGGCTCGAGTCGTGGCACCAATTAACGTGAAAGGTGGCAGATCAATTTTAATCGAACGAGCCGCCGGCCCTTCACCTATCATGATATCTAGCTGGTAATCTTCCATTGCCGGATATAAAATCTCTTCAACAACAGGCGAAAGGCGATGAATTTCATCAATAAAAAGCACGTCATTCGGCTCTAAATTGGTCAGCATTGCCGCTAAATCACCGGCTTTTTCTAAGACTGGTCCGGAAGTGGTACGTAAATTAACGTTCATTTCATTGGCAACAATATTGGCTAACGTTGTTTTGCCCAGCCCCGGCGGGCCGAAGATCAGAACATGATCAAGCGCATCACAACGCTGCTTAGCCGCTTGTATAAAGATTTTCATCTGCTCACGAACTTGCGGTTGTCCGATATACTCGTCTAAATATTTTGGACGAATAGCACGATCTAACGATTCTTCTTCTTTTTGAGCTTGTGGAGCAATTAAACGATCTGCTTCGATCATAATTATTTCCTATCTATAATGCTGATTTTAAAGCTTCACGTATGAGCATTTCACAATCCATTTCCGGTTTGATCACTTTGCTAATAATACGGCTTGCTTCTTGAGGCTTATAACCGAGAGCGATAAGCGCCGAAATAGCCTCGCTTTCAATTTGATTTGCCGATTTTTTAACATCACCTTGCTCAATCACAGTTTTTAATGATGATAACCCTTCGCCAATATTTTTTACCCGATCTTTCATTTCGACAATTAAGCGTTCTGCTGTTTTCGTCCCAACGCCAGGTAATTTGACTAAGGTTTTAATTTCACCTTGTTCGACCGCTGCAATAAATTGTGCTGCTGACATGCCGGATAAAATTGCTAAAGCTAATTTGGGACCAATACCATTGACTTTAATCAGTTCACGAAATAGCTCTCGTTCTTGTTCATGATTAAATCCATATAACAATTGCGCATCTTCTCGCACAACAAAATGGGTTAAAACAATCACTTCTTGCCCATTATCTGGTAACTCATAAAAACAGGTCATCGGCATAAAAACATTGTAACCGACACCACCAACATCGATTAACACTTTGGGTGGCTGTTTTTCAATTATGATCCCACGTAAACGACCTATCACAATTTATCCTTAATAATTTAGGGTTGAATAATATAAGCGATGTGACATTCGTTGCTAAATATGCTAAATGTTTTACGCATTTGCACTGCATATTTTTAAATGTTAATCACTTAATTTTAACCGTTGATGATTATCGATTAGTTTACCTGATAGAAAAAAATTAATAAAGATAAACTGTATAAATAGACAGGAAAACCCAAAACAATTTTGCCGACATAAGTCGGCAAAAATAAGATTGGATAAATAGGTTAATGCATTAATTAAAAAGGCATTTTAAAGCCCGGCGGTAATTGCATTCCACCAGTAACTTGCGCCATTCTCTCTTTTTGCGCTTCTTCTAAGCGACGGGTCGCATCATTAAAGGCCGCCGCAATCAAATCTTCTAACATCTCTTTATCATCTTCGGTAAGAAGTGAAGGATCGATTTCAACACGTTTACAGTTATGTGCACCATTAACAGTCACTTTAACAATACCGGCACCGGACTCACCCGTCACTTCAAGTTTGGCAATCTCTTCCTGAGCTTGTTGCATTTTAGCTTGCATTTGTTGGGCTTGTTTCATTAAATTGCCCAAGCCACCTTTTCCACCTGAAAACATAATTATTCCTCGTTAATAACAGTTAGCCTTAGATTATACAGGACGAATACTCGCTTCATCAATCTTTGCTTCAAAACATTGACAAATCATCGCAACTTTTGGATCTTCGATGATAGTTTGCTTCGCTTGCGCTAATTTTTGTTGATACAACGCTTCACGCATTTCTAAAGGCGTTTTTATCGCTTGATTATCATCAATAATCACTTTGACTTTCAAATTTTGTTGACGTTTATCACTTAAAGCTTTTTCTAATTTCGCTGTATTTACTGATGTATTAATGAGATGTTTAACCGAAGAGCGCATATGTAACACAACATTATCATCATCAAGTTGTTCAATATAAGAATTGATAGCAATTTGTTTAATTAATGGCGCGATATCTAACTGCTCAATTTCGGCACACCATGCATCTTTTTGTGCCATTTCATCAATTAATTTTTTTATCATTTCGGGGGTTTTATCACCATTTAGCGATTCCCGAAATGATTTGGTATCAATAGCTAACTCATCTTTGGTTTCAACAAGCCCACAAGATTGCCATTGATAGTTTTCCGCGGTGATTTCTGGCTCATCATCATTTTCGATACTATCGCTTTGCCTATCAACATTGACATTGGTTGATTGCTCGGATTGTGTTGCGGATGATGATACCTTTTTAATCAACCTGTTTTTTGGTTGATTAGTATCAACCAATTCAGACTTTTTTGGTGTTTGTTCCTCTTTTATTAATTTACTGCGCATCTCTAAAATATTTTTGGTAAGAGACGGTGCATCATCGGGAATCGATAGATCTGCTGTCATAACATTTTGCATAGGCTCTACATTATTATTTGCTACACCAGACTGAGCCTGAGATAGCGCCTCGGTAGTTGTTGCCGGTTTTGCAGAAGCGGGCGTTGGAGCTATAGGCGCAGCTAATTTGGCTTTAACCTCGCTATCGATTTTAGGTTGAACGTGCACAGGCTGAGCCTGCTTTGCTGGCGCAACTTGCGGCTGATTAAAGTTAGCGTTATTGGTTGCCGCTGGTGTAGCACCAACCGCTTTTGGCATAAAAGCTAACGCGCGCAAAAAGCTCATCTCAGCACCAATTTTTTTATCGGGCGCATAAGCAAGCTCTTTTCGACCCATTAATAAAATCTGATAAAACAGCTGTACATCATTAGGTGCCATATACTGAGCTAAAAATCGTATTCGCTCCTCATTATCGGTATATTCGCCTAATGCTGTTGGCACTATTTGCAGGAGCGCAACTTGATGTAATAAGGCGATACTTTCTGCTAACAAATTATCCCAATCTGCACCTTGCATAGCCGCAGATTCAATTTGTTGCATCATCGCATTGCCGTCACCATGATAAAGCGCTTCAATTAGCGAAAATGGGATAGATTTATCCAATGTGCCTAACATTGCCGCAACCGAATCAGCATCAACCTGACCATTACCTAAAGCGATTGCTTGGTCGGTTAAACTTAACGCATCACGCATACTGCCATTAGCCGCCTTAGCCAATAGCTGTAACGCTTTCGGTTCACTATCAATTTTTTCTAATTGCAAGATATGCGCTAATTGCTGGGCAATAAGAGAAGTATCAAGCATATTTAAATGCAAATGCAAACACCGAGACAGTATGGTGATCGGCAGTTTTTGCGGATCGGTTGTTGCCAATAAGAATTTAACGTGTTCAGGCGGCTCTTCAAGTGTTTTTAACAGTGCGTTAAAACTACTTCGAGAAAGCATATGTACTTCATCGATAAGATAAACTTTGAAACGGCCTTTGGTTGGCAGATATTGAATGTTATCTAAGATTTCACGAGTATCTTCAACCTTTGTTCTTGATGCGGCATCAATTTCAAGTAAATCAACAAATCGACCCTGTTCAATATCACGACAGTTATCACAAACACCACAGGGCGTTGCAGTGATACCTTTTTCACAATTTAATCCTTTAGCTAATAATCGTGCAATTGACGTTTTACCCACGCCTCGTGTGCCGGAAAATAGATAAGCATGATGAACTCGTCCTAACGAAAGGGCATTTGATAAAATTTTAAGGACATGTTGCTGTCCTACCACTTCAGTAAATGATTTTGGTCGCCATTTGCGCGCCAGAACTTGATAACTCATGATCACCATTATATATAGCCAATAAATTTGCGCTAATAATAACATAAAGAGTTAAATTAGTCTTTAATTTGCCGATTAAGTGGGCTGTAGATCTGATAATTTTTATACTGAAACGTAGGGTATTTCTGAAACTTCTTGACAAGGATTTTACCCTTTGATACTTAAATCAAATAGGATTTTATAGCTTAATAAATCTTTAAATTTTGTTAACACTACCGCTAAACAGATTTATTTTTTTATCCAGATAAACTCATATGGCTCAAAAGTTAAATGACGATATTTCAATCATGCTTTGACTAGTCACGACTGTCATTATTGCGCCAAATAACCGATTAAAACCTTTCTGATGTAAAAACCATAACGATAAAATTGCTACGCAATAACTGGCGTTTCTATTTTCAGCCTAAAAGAATTAACCTTTATATAGACAATCCAACCACCAATAAATGGTTGGATTGTTTATGATTAGTTTTGATTGAGGTATGCCCATGCATATTGTGCATAAAACTCTGCACCAATTGCCAAACCGTCCTCATCAACATTAAAACAACCATGATGATGTGGCCACTGGGTATCTTTATCCGGATTACCTGAGCCAACTAAGGCAAATGCTCCCGGAATATTTTCAGTGTAGTAACTGAAATCTTCACCGCCGGTTGTAGGCGGCTCAAAATAAAGCGCCTCTTCACCAAATGACTCTACGATAACTTTTTGCGCTAGCAAAGCGCTCTCTTTATCGTTAATAACCGGCAAAGTGCCATAAATATATTCCACTTCGGCCGTTGCTCGATACATGGCGGCAACTTGATTAGCATATCGTCGAATAGCTGCTTCGATTTTGTCACGAACGGCAACATTAAAGCAACGAACTGTCCCTTCTAACACCGCATTTTCAGCAATAACGTTAAAACGAGTACCCACTTCCATTCGGCCAATAGTTACCACCGCAGGTTCAAGTGGTGAAATTTCACGTGATACAATCGATTGTACATTCATCACAAAAGCGGATGCCACCATAACAGCATCGACCGTATCATGCGGCATTGAACCATGACCACCTTTACCCTTGAATCGCACCGTTAATAAATCTGCTGAAGCAAAACTTGAACCAACCACGCAAGACACTTTACCAACTGGCGTTTGTGACCAAATGTGCATACCAAAAGCACTATCCACACTCTCAAGGACACCTTGTTTTATCATCTCTTTTGCGCCTTGTGCAACCTCTTCAGCGGGCTGGAAAACCAATCTGACATGACCTTTTAACTGATCACGTATGGCATAAAGAGCTTTTGCCGCAGTGAGCAACATGGCGGCATGGGTATCGTGTCCACATGCATGCATTTTGCCGGCAATGGTTGATTGATAATCGATATTTTGACTTAATTCTTGCACCGGTAGCGCATCAATATCCGCGCGAAGCAAGATCCTTTTCCCCGGTTTTCCACCTTGAATTTCTGCAATAATACCGGTTGGCTCTGTACGACGATAAGGGATGCCTATTTTATCCAGCTCTTCAGCAATTTTATCAGTAGTTCTAAACTCTTCCCATGGTAATTCGGGATGACGATGCAAATCACGACGAAAGGCGATCATCTCAGCAATGTTTTGCTTAACTAATGTTTTTATATTTTGATTTATCATAGTACGACCTTTAATATTCCAATTTTTATCCGATCACCACAATTTAAGAGCGGATAATTTAAATGATACAGACAGCGTTTAAATCCATTAGCATCTGCATTTATAAGCGTATCGAAGACGTCATCTCCTACTATAAATCTAAAAAGATGACATCAAATAACGATGCAACTTTAAGCTTTCACAATCATATTGACCATAATGCCTGCTAAAACCACTGATACAATTGTCACCGAGATAAACCCCCCGATTAACATTGGTGGTAACATATGGCTGGTTAAAATCTCTTTTTCTTTTTGGTTTTTACACAGATTATTAATGACTTCGTTAGTAATAATATAGTCAGCAGGAAAACCATATAATGCAGTAAGCGCTATAGAAAATGCCATTGCTCGACTTACATTTAAAATCTTACCTACTACAACTGAGAAAATGAACATGCCTACCACCGCAGCAAGAATGAAAACCACTAACGGCGTAATAAGGCGAACAAGCATTTCGGGCGTTGCGCGGCTCAATGTATCAAAAATAAATAACATCAACCCCATTACTGCCAATCCAAAACCACCGGCTTTTTTTAATGGATGACGTTCTAAAAAACCAATTGAAGAGGCAATGACGCCAAATAATAAACACAACACAAACGGGCTTACACTGACCCATGGTTTTAAAATTTCAGCAACAAAATAAGCTAAGAACCCGACAATAGCTATCCGTAAAAAGATAAAATAAGATGAGTTATAACTGGCAGGAATTTTGCCAAATAATTTTGGCATCGGGTTTTCATCTAATGAATTGGCTTCTTCTTTTTCGACAGGGGATTTGGGATCGTTATTTGAATTCCATTTTCCAGCGTGATAGAGTTCCAGTACTCTGCGTCCCTCTTTTTTAAGCATGATAGATGTCAACGGATAACCGACAAAGCCCTGCATGACGTAAATAATAATGGCAAAAACGGCAAGATCTGCCAATCCGGCATCTGTTGCACCTTGCGCCATTATAATGGCTGAAACAATCCCACCAACTAACGGCGGAATAGCCACAACGACCGTATTAAAATCAAAGAACAGATAACCAACTATAATGGCAACAATAATGATTCCGGCAATACCGGCTAACGAGATTAATATGGTTTTCCATTGTAACAATAACTCTTTGACTGATAATAGCGTTCCCATATTAACGATGAGCAGGTACATAAACATGACAGCAACAACTGGCGGTATACCCGCCCGGGCTACAATATCTTTTGGAAAGAATGTCCAGTAACCTATTAAAAATAAGACTGCACAAATGAAGACAGAAGGAATCCAAGCTTTAGTGCGTGTTGAAACCACATCGCCCAGATATAAAATGATAAGTAACAAGACCAGTGCCAGCATCTGTGGCATGTCAATCATCGGTGACATAAAAACTCCATTTTACTTTAAAGATTATTTCACTATCAAATAAAGCTAATCAATTAGACCAAAAAATGTATTATATTTTAAATTTTTTACATTGTTAGCTATTTTTTATTATAAATTCCTTAATTTCATCTAAAAAAAGATTGCCATATTTTTCCAGTTTGATATTACCCACACCGGTGACATTAATCAGTTGCTTTTTACTTTCAGGTTTGGTTTGAACCATTTCCAGCAAGGTAGCATCACTAAACACAATATAGGGTGGAATATCTTCAGCATCGGCAATGCTTTTACGCAATCGTTTGAGATTATTAAATAATATCCTCTCTTCATAAGACAAAATTGTCGATAAATTAATTGATCTTGCATAGCGATTCAAACGGCTCTTTTTAACAATTTCTAATCGAGGTTTTGCTAACGATAAGGCGACTTCACCCCGCAGGATTGGGCGTGCTTTTTCGGTAAGTTGAAGAGTGATATAGGTTGAGACATTTTGTTGCAAATACCCTAAATGAATCAGTTGCCGAATAACACTTAACCAATACTCTGCCGGATGAGTTCTACCAATACCATAAACCGACAATTTTTCATGACCATTTTCTAAGATTGCTGAGCGTTTTGAACCACGCAAAATATCTACAATATATTGAGCGCCAAATCGTTGCTCTACACGGTAAACACACGATAATACTTTTTGTGCATCAACCAGCCCATTATAAATTTCAGGTGGATAAAGGCACATGTCACAGTTATTACAGGGCTCACTGCGATTTTCGCCAAAATAGTTAAGCAACACTATTCGCCGACAAGTCAAACTTTGAGCAAAAGATTCCATAGCACTAATTTTATGCAGTTCAACGTCTTTATGTTGCCCATCCATTTTCTCGTTTGTTTGACGATAATACCAATTGAGATCATTATTATTAAAAATTAAAAGCGCTTCAGCCGGTACCCCATCACGCCCTGCCCGGCCGGTTTCTTGATAGTAATTTTCAATAGTTCGAGGGCAATCAGCATGCACCACAAATCGGACATTGGGTTTATTAATTCCCATACCAAAAGCTACGGTAGCCACAATAATTTGTACATCATCTTTTATAAATTTTTCTTGAGCATTTTGCCGTTCATGATTGGTTAATCCGGCGTGATAAGCGATAGCCGAAAATCCTTTGGCGATAAGTCTTGTTGTCATATCTTCAACTCGAGATCGACTCGAACAATAGATAATGCCACTATTACCGTTTTGCGTTTCAATAAACGAGACAAGTTGTTCGGTCAAATTAAATTTCTCAACCACAGTATAACGAATATTAGGTCTATCAAAACTACGCACCACAACCAAAGGATCAACTAAATTAAGTTGATGAATAATATCTGTTTGGGTCATTTTGTCGGCAGTCGCGGTTAATGCAATAATCGGCACTTGCGGAAAACGATTGGATAAATGGTGTAACTGCCGATAATCTGGCCTGAAATCATGCCCCCACTGTGAAATACAATGCGCTTCATCAATTGCGATTAATGATGGCGGGTGGGTATCAATCAAAGAAGAAAAGGAGGATAACGCTAAACGTTCCGGCGAAATATAAAGCAGTTTGATACTGTTATTAAGATATTTTTCAATAACCTGTTTTTGCTCGACATTAGATTGACTGGCATTGAGAAATGCGGCCGAAATGCCATTAGCTAATAATTGATCGACTTGATCTTTCATCAAAGAGATTAGCGGTGAAATGACTAATGCAGTACCGGGCAACAAAACAGCAGGAATTTGATAACATAACGATTTACCCCCGCCGGTAGGAATAATAGTCAATATATCTCGACCGTCAATAATCGACTCGATGATCTCTTTTTGTTGATTTCTAAATGATTTATAACCGAATGTATTGTGTAAAACATCTTCAATCTGATCTTTTATTGACATACTAACCTAAATAACGCATAAATTGATGCAGCGAGTATAGCCAATTTAAGCATAACAAACTACCGCCAACTTATATTTATTCCTTTATTCATTCCAAAATTGAAAAATAATACTGAAAAATTTTCTGCAATCACCAAAAATAATCGACAATATTAAGATTTAATCTTAAAGTTAACCGTAAAATGCTTATTTTAAATACAATTTTATTCAACAGACTAAAAATTCAACTATTTTTCAATTTTTTTACTTGCTACAAATCCAATTGCCAGCTAATATTTGCGTGTTTCAAATATACGCCCGTAGCTCAGTTGGTTAGAGCATCACCTTGACATGGTGGGGGTCAGTGGTTCGAGTCCACCCGGGCGTACCATTCTAAAGTCTTATCCGAAAAGGCTTAGCATGAATTCATCATCACCTCGATTTTTTTTGCTGGGGTAAAATAGGGGTAAGACTGGGGTAAAACTAGCACCATTTTTTAGCAATTTTTTGCGTTCTGCTCCTCACAATTTGACATCAATTATTCAGGCTTAGATGGAAATACAACATTTACATCTGACGCATCAATACGAGTTAATAGAATACGATATTTTTTCCATGCCTTTAGTTGTTCATCTTCATTACTTTCCTGCATATCAAGGTCAATAATATCTTGGAGCAGCGATATTTGGTTCACTGCTTCTTGCATTAATTCAGTTTTTAATACTTCATTCTTAGCAATAATCTGCGAGATATCTCTAACCCACGTACCTTTTTTAGATGCAATCCAATCACCTTCCGATGGGCGATCTTGTTTCATAACGACCCAACCATCTAAAACTATCGGATCTTCTCTTGCTTGCCAAGTATTAATCTCACTGGGGATTGTTCCGTCGGGTAAAGTATAATAAACTTCCTCACCTACTTGGACTTGCTCAGTGATAGCTTCCTGAGCCATTACAATCTCACCATCAATCTCTTTTTCAACATCTTTTATCGATTCTTTATTTTCATAAATCGGTTTTCTCACTGCAATTTTCACATCGTCAAACTGATTGATAAAATGAATTTCACATTCATTAGTATCAACTTTACCTAAAATTATTTTTTTCATATTAATCTCCTAATTTGATTACACGAACTCTGTACGGGGCTGAGTAGATATATGATTTATTATCCCACGGAGTACATCCGTAACTAGGAAGTTTATCGACAAGCTGGGTCGACCCAGCTTGGATGACTATTTTATTATCATTAAGCAAGCTTGCTACTGCGCCAGAACCGCTATATGTAGAGTTTAGCGCCGCCCATTCTCCGTTCACATTAATTTCTAAGATTGCTAATGCATTTCTAGTTTTGAACGGATTATCTATCACAATTCGAACGGATTTGTTCAAAATTGGAAGATTGGTCGCGCTACCACCGGGATATAAAACGACCGATTGAGGCGCGTATTGATTTATATTTGCTGTTGTGATGAATTCTGCCCAGTCACCAACTTTTTTATCATTTTCAACTGCTCGCGCAAAAAGTCTTATCTGTTCAGCCACGTTGTTTGTTGAAACAAGTTGCATACCGTAGCTGTTATTCGTACTAAATGACTGAAAGCCACATACACCGCCATTAACCTTTGGTTTATCGTCATCAGTCGATGCAATTGCAATGAAAGCGCTGCCTGTCGGTCGATTCGTGCTTGACGTCGTCATTGCTTTTGTGCCGATGCCATAGTCACCAATTCTTAAGACCGGGACGCCCCCAGAGCTTACCCCGTGTTGAAAATTTGCACGCCCGGTCGTCGCACTAATGCTAAACGGGCGAAGGTGATTAAAATCACCATCAGAATTATTTTTATCAGTAAATAAAATCCAAAATACTTCCCCCTCAAATCGAACCACGGCAGAAATATTTTTAGCAGTATTCTTTAGTCGAAATGCGTTATTACTCTCTATTGTGAGAGTTTTTTTAACGACATCGCCTTCTTTTACTAACTTAATGCCATCTTCAAAAAAACCACCTCTTGCGTTAACTGTTCCTGCACGACAGTCGATAGAGACTGTGTTGTTTTGTGGTTGATTATTCAACGAATAAAGCGGCGCAAATCCTACCCCCCACCAGCTTGCGATCGTTATGTTTGAGGTTCCCCCAAGATACGGCCAGTCTGAACCATTAAATATTGCCCATTGATCTGAGGATATTATCGATTTATCCCCTAGCCCTTCCTTCCATTTTTCGACCGCAGGAATTTTATCAACAACAGGCGCTTTAGCTTTTATCGTGCCAGTTACGGTTCCGCCAGTATTTGGAATATATCTTTCACCATTTTTTATGTTATTTATAGTTTGATCAAGTTCACAGCTAAGATGATGAATTGTTTTTATTTTATTTCCGAATCTATCACTTGTGTGACTATTTTTGCTGTTTGTAAACTCATCAATAATGATGGTGTTATCATTTAAGTCTGCTAATGCGTTTGAAGGACATGGATTTTGGGTATTTTGTCTTGCTGTCATATATTTTCTCCAGATGAAAAAAAACCGCTTTCGCGGTCATATTCATATATTCTACTATCGTAATTTATAAGCTTTATCTTGTATGTTCCGTTGTCATTATATATTTTTTCTGTTAACAGAAATTCAGTGGGTTCAGATGAGATTGTTTCTGTGATGATAAAGATTGACCCCATTTGGATATTGATGTTATCAGCGACATAAGCAGTGGAATAATCAGCAGTAAATGAATTATGAGTGTGAGATTTAATGTTAATCCAGTCGCTGGGGTAACCGCTTTTATCTGTAATTGCTACTCGATAATTTTTGCCAGAATCCAACTCTAATTCTTGGTCTACATAAAACGTATTATTATTGATGCGAACAACTTCACCACTTATAATTGTTTCATCATATGTATCTGACCATAGAACTAAATCACCTTTATCAATAAAATTGGCATCATTAATCACCTCATCTTCAATAAAGGTACGTTCATAGATTAGTCGTCTAATTTCAAGCTGTGCGCGATTCATTGCTTGATCATAATTCCGGCAACCTGCTAATTCTATTTTTAGCGGACGAAAGGCTTGTCCATTAACAATCTTATTATTTTTAATTTTTAAATCAATATAAGTTTTTTTATCTGTTCCACCAATCTGATCTTTACTTGAGTCTATATATTGAACTTGAATGCCGTCATAAGTAGTTGGTAAACTTGACTTTTTCTGTATCGTCCCACCATCACTTGAACTGAAAGTGTTCAAAGCATTAAACATAGCCACAGCTCTTAATTTTTCTTCATTTCGAGCAAAACGCCACTTTTGACCATCTCTATATACATACACGCGCGCGGCATTGCATATTGTTTCAATGCGTTGACCGAGTGAAACATCAATGTCATCAAATGAAAAATCAAAATAACCCAGTCGTTTGTTAGTATTTTTAACATTTTTATCGATTTGATATAAAGAATCTAAATCAAGTTCAGCTGGATCGCGCCCGTAAACTAAAACATATTGATGTAAAACTGCATCAGCAAACGATCTTGATGGCTTGAGGCTGTAATCTATTTCTTTAGTGGCAGCGTTATATGTGATGGTTTTGCGGGTAGCTTCGACATTGAACTTAAGCTCTTTTAATGATGTTGCTTGCGATGTTGCACGAGTTTTAACATAAATTAATGTATCTTTAACCTGATAGTTATAATCATAATCAACAATATATACATTTTCTACTTTAACCTGATCGGTTAAATCCCCCTTACCGTTATTTAAACGTCCAATAATCATGGCGTATTTACTTAACCCACCTTGCGGAGTGAGTTTAACGGTAACATTTTGCGGTTCGTACGTATTTCTGGATATATTATAGTTTTGCGCTTCGCGTGTTCCTGCGATCTCATTACCAAAATCATCTACTTGCCAGAAGATAAACTTTAAGTCAACATTACCTTGAAGCCCCCGTTGAAAAACCAAATCTACCCAAAGTTCGGTGCCAGATTCTGGCAAATGGAAAGCATCAGTATAAGTCCCCCCCATATGTTCAATTTTTAAAGAATTAGTAAAAATTTGATAATAACTAATTTTTTTGGGTTTTCGTTTTAAATTATAGTCTAATAATTTTACGTGCGATAAACACAACATAGGTTGTTGTTTATCATTGTATTTTATTGAATTTAATACACCGCTTAATTTCATATTTACATTTACGCGGTTGATTCCGTTCCCAAATTCGTGATAGATGGCTCCTGAAGTTTTGAACGTTATTGAAATAGGTTTAATTAAATTTTCAAAATACGCGATGTCGCTTTTCTCAGGTAGCGTTATAATTGCATCGATATTCTGAGATGGGTAACTTATTGATGGGGAATAACTAATAAATTTGCCATAATCTACTGTATACAACTCCTCATCTGCTAAATTTATCGGGGTTAATTCTTGCCCGTTAACTTCAGCGCTTGGGAATTGATAACGGACAGTCGGAATTATATCGCCGGGCTTATAAGCTGTATAACTCGTTCCGGCTATTTTATCAAGTAATGATTGATCATATTTGAAGTTTTCTAATTGATATTCACCAACCCCGACACAAAAAAGATGCTCAACATATTTAACATTATCAATGTATTCTGTTCCTGCTGGATTTACAATATCGGGGTATGAGCGCACACATCCGTAAATATCAGGCTTTGCTTGATATAATCGCGCGATATTTTTTTGTCCGGTAAGTTTGTTGTTGGAGCTGTCTTTTTGCTCCCCCGTTGCGTTTGGGGTTTTGGGGGTTGGCGTTAATGCGTATGCAACGACAGCGGCAATAACTGCAACGATAAGGCTTACAACGACTGACGCTTGTTGACGATTAATAATTACAACTTGATCAAAAACAGAGACTTTTCTTGATAAATCATAGACTAGTGGGTCGATTTTCTCATTATTGACATATATGTCTGTTACAGTGTTGTCAAAACCGTTTGGAAATTTATTGCGAATATTTTGAAGAAGTGAAAGAGACGTGTCGAGTTGATATATTTCTTTTTCGGTCAGTCCGTTAGGGTCTTTATGATATATCAGCATATTGGTAGTACTCCACTTTTGTATAGGCTTTTTCTAGTGCTTCCAGCTTGTTATATTGAACTTGTCCGCCTTGAATTTCATTTCCTTTAGCGTGCAACATATGGTTATCTATCACAATACCCACATGAGAAGGAAGATCACCAACATAAGCAAGAAATACTGCATTATTACTCTTTTCGCATGGTTTCCAGTTTCTAATCGATTCCGGTATAGCCTCATTCTGGATTGTCGTATTCTTTGATTGATAACCTGTTATTTTTTTTAGTTCAATCCCAAGTACGTGCCGATAATAAAGAATCACCAGCCCCCAACAATCCATTTCATCAAAAGTACAGGCTCTATCAACCCATTTCGTACCAATCACCTTGTTAACAAATTCATTAACTGTCATTTTTTTAAGCATTTGCAAGACCTCTATATTCTTCAAGTGTATAAATTGGGTTGCTTTCGGTGTTTCTGGGCTTTGATAACACCATTGGATTATCATCGCATGCCGTTACTTGAATAGTGCTTCGATTAAATCGAACCCCGTCTTCTGAGACGTATAATGAATAGCGATTAACAGGTTTATTCATTGATAACTCATTATATTGTTCATAAATCATAGATATAGGCTCTTGCCAGCCAAAAGGAGTAATTGAATTAATAATTTTTTTGAATTCATCACCGACGTGAATACGTGAAAACTGTAAACTTAACTTTGGCATTAAATCTGACCCCTGATCTGGTAATTTTATTTTTGCAGCTACGGGAATAAATTCATTACCAGCAAACACTAAAGACCTAAATTGATTCAGGACCAATCTCAATGGCGCTTTAAACTCTGGATGATTAAAGGTTATTGTGTCAAATTCTTCAGCAGGGTTCTTCTGTGTGAAAAATTCACGTTGTTCTTGTGATATAGTCATGTCTAACCTATATTTTTCATATTGACATTAATAATCTGATCTAACTGACTACGTGCTTTATTTGAGTAATAATTCTGATGGTCGATAATATCAAGAGGTATATAATCTGGTGGTCCATAATTATTAATTAAAATCTTAGCGCTGTAGCTCCATTGAAGATGATTATTTCTTGTTGTGTTCAATAGTGAATCGGGTAAAAAACGGCAATTTAATGTTTGTGACGAATCCCATTCCGTCGCCAATTTTATATCGAACGGTAAAAAACCTCTTTTTAAAACGTTATTAAACCAATCTAAAAATATTTGCGCTTCATAATCTAATAGAACAAAACTAATATTTCTTAAAATTGGCTGTTCTTGCGCTATACGTTTGAAATAAAGTTTACCACTTCGTGTCTCAACGGTTGAAAACTGGGCCTTTTGTTGTCTTGAATATGCACCCAGTTGCACTGTTTTTTGTTCTAATGGATAATCATTCATTATTACTCCTGTTTTTTTGATAATAAAAAACCCGCCTAAGCGGGTTGTTGGTACTTAATTTATTTTATTCTAGTGCAAATCCTTTCTCTTTTTGTCTTGAATTTATCTATACTATCTTTATCAAATGTACAATCAAAAAATGTTTCTTCTGTCCAACTAAATTTGTTGTTTGATTTCTTCACCAGAACTCTTTTTATTGAGTAATTGCAATTATCTGTTTCCCCTTCCAAGTATAAATTACTGTAAACTTTATTTAAATCAACTTCAAACGCATCCTTATCAGCAATCTTTGACATTAAAACATCATCAACAATTTTATAAGATTGTTTAAATTGCTCACTACTTTTTAAAGAATAAGCATTATATTCTTTGAATTTTGAATCGTATTTGCTTTCATATTCTTCATAGCTACAATCCCATTCACCAACAAGATACTCTTTAGTAACTTTATCATCGCCACAACCAGTTAATACAAACCCTATCAATCCAAACAATACAAATTTTTTCATACCATCCTCCTTAATTTTTCGTTAATGGTATGAAAATTATCATCTAATATCAATTATAATTTAGATTGAATATTAGTCGAATTTGACATAGCTCGCCAAACTTCCCCAGTATGTTCTTTAATATCATCAGCGACTTCCTGTTTTGCTTGTTTGACTGCTGTTCTGATAATTTTATTTTCGTAATCAATTGATGGTTTACTGACTTCAACACCACTTGCATAGTTTTCTACAATAAAATTCCATTGTATATTTTGACCTTGATTGGAAGTTATTTGTCGATTGCTTAATACTCGTCCATTTTCGCCTGGTATTAAATACTGTTTGCCACCTGCCATCAATATTTCAGGTTTGCCACCCTCACCAACACGGTACATTGAATTTGCATCTACTGGACCGCCATTTTTACGCGCCCCCCCATAACTCATTGATGATATTGCTGATATTATTTGAGCGCCCTGCGTTGCCGCTTGAGCATATGCTGCAATATTTGTTGGGTATGGTGCGGTACTAGCATTTGATAAAGCGGTTTGCAAATTTAAAGTTGCATTTGCAATTGCAAAGCCTTTGCTGATAGCAAACAGGGCTTTATAAGCCGAACTAGATTCGCCAGCAAAATTTCTGGTTAAGTCAGCCATTCTCCCAAACATATCACTTGACGCAGAAAGCATAGAAGATACATTAGCCAGTTTGTTTTTTAATAAATCATCTTCTATTTTTTTCTGTTTATCTGCTGCATTCTGTTTTGCAGCTGTAATTGCATCATTGTATTGTTGCTCACTCAATAACCCCTGCTCATGTGCTTCATTTATTGCGATTTGCTTTTCTTTTAATTCATTTTTTAAAAGTTCAACTGGATCAGCTCTACTATCAATTTCTTGTTTAGCTATATCCATGCCATTTTTTGCTAAATTTAATTGATTTTGTTGTTCGATTAATAGTTTCATTTGCTCAATTTGAGCTTCATTAGATGACAATTGTTCACTATTACTAGAATCTAATCCAAGTGCTTGAATAGCTTTTAATTCGTTTGCTTTATCAATAAGACCTTGTGCTTCACATTTAGCAATTTGTAGCTCTGTAGATAAATTTTTAATAGATGCTTCAGTATTATTTATTGTAGATGCACCTTGTTTCGTCACGTCCCAGAGCTCGGCTAATTTCATAATTAGCGGTTGGATTTCATCCGGCAAACCTTTTATGCTATCATTAAATAATTTGCCATTTTTAGCCGCATTTAATATAGCTGACTGATATTTCCCAGCATTGTCACCGAGGGATGATAAAAGGGCTTGTGCAACATATGCCTCTTTATTTAGTCCTTTCTGTTTTAACTTTGCTATTTCTAGTTCTGCTGAGAGCGAGCGTATTTTTTCATTTAATTTATTTCTGGCTGCTTCGCCCAAGCTATCTAATAGATTTTCCGTGCTTTTTGTTGCTCCTGAAATTGAGCTACTGTACTGATCTGTTGCTAGCTTTAACTCCTCTTCAGTGTTTTTTAGATTATTTTGTTTTTCTTCTATTTTTGCATAAAGTTTATCTAATTCATTATGAATTTCTTCAGGTGTTCCCTGAAATGCTGCAGCAAGATATTCCCCAAAGTTATCTATGTAATACGCAGGATTTTGTAATGTTTCCTGTGCTTTTTTTAAACACCTTACTTTCACATTTAATTCAGAAATTTCTTTATTTATAGCTTTAGCTTCATCCTTTAAATCAGCAATCTTACCTTTTAATTGAACTTGATTTAGTTCTTTTAAAGATTCTTTCATTTGGTCTATTGACTTTGTATATTCGCGTATTTGTGGAGTAGCATCTTTTGCTTTAGAGGCAAACGACATTATTCCACCTGCAACTAAAAACAATATCCCTGCTGGACCGCCTAATAAAGCCATAGCTGATCTTAGACCGTTAGCGGCAAAAGATGATGCTTTCATCGCTACATCAAGTCTTGCTTGCGCTGCTGTTTGCTGATTTGTAGCCGCAGTCAATTGAGTTTCAACAACTGCAAGTTGATTATTTAGTGTCATTTGTGCTCGTAAGCTATTACAATGCGTTTGAGCTAAAATAATATTTTGTTTCTGTACTTCTAACGCTCTGATGTTCTCGCTAATTCTAGCCATTTCAGCTTGAATTAAAACTTTTTCAGCTTGTGCTTGACGAATATTTGCAATTGTTTGTTCAGCACTTTGTTTAGTCGCACTAGCTAATGATGTAATATATTTCCCTGCATAAATTGCCGCTAAAGCACCAACGCCCGTCATTAAAATATCAACGTTCTGAGACATTAAAAATAGCGAATCAACGAGTAATTTAGTCGCACCTGTGGAGTTATTTAATTCACCAAAATATTTTTTAAGATTATTAATAACAGAATTGAGACCCTCAGTGACAGTTTTTCGCATGTTATCAGCAAGTGCATCTAGTTCAACATTAGAGTCTATCAGCGCATCATTAAATGTTTGTATAGATAATTTGCCGTCACTAGCTAATTGTTTAACATATTGTTCAGTAATCTTCTCAGCATCAGCAGTTGATTTAGCATTTTTCTTAAGGTAATTTGTCAATATTCCTAAAACACTTGGCATTTTACTAAATACCGTCATTGCCTCAACACCAGCGAGCTTACCTTCCATTTGGGCTTTAGTGAGTGCATTTATAGCTGATTCAGTACCTATTGCACTAGTTTTATTGATTGTAAATAAGTCTGACATTGAGCCAATATAAGACAATGTACTTTGTGTGCTATAACCCAGCTCACCCATAGAGTTAGAAAGACGGATATACAGCTCGACTGACTCTTCAATAGTGCGACCATTGCGGTTAGAAGTTGCCAAAAGCTGGTCTAGAATATCTTTAGTTTGCGATGCTGTTGCGCCAGTGTTTTGTATTCTATCTTCTAGCTCGTTCCAGCTCTGAGCGTAGCCGATAACTGTATTTGATACTAGCTCAGCAGATACAGTCTTAGCAATTTTTGTCAATTTACCAAGAGAATTTCCTGCATTTTGCGAAGAGGTCTCTAATCTATCTAACCCTCTTGAAGCTCTTGAACTACCGCCATTTAATTCTTCAAGTTCTTTAATTACTCGCCTAGAATTTTCAAGTAACTCTTTCATTTCAAGGGAAACGGTGTAAGTGATATTTCCGTCTGTATGTTGCGCCATAATTCACCCATAATAGCGACTCATTCTGTCGCTTTAGCTAACCTTTCTTGTCGTTTTTTCTCGTAATTCGCAAGGACCTTATCGTATTCTTCTCTGGTAAATCCTTCTTTATCAGGATATTTATTTGCCATCAACATAATGTATTCGGTCATTGTTAAGTTTTTGGCTTCATCTAGCGATAACCCTAGATGAATTCTCGCATTGTTGATGTAGTCAGTAATTTTAAATTCTGAAGAATATGATTTATTTTCGTTGCGCTGAGATACCCTTACTTTCACTTTCCCCACTACGCCATAATCAAGCAAACTTCTGGCTATCATGATAATATTCTGAATTTTTATTAACCCTTTTTTTGTTTTACTTCCAATTAGCTGGGTAACATCATTTGAGCAACAACAGGTCAGCACTTTTCTTGCAACTTCAAGTTGAAGTGTTATTTTTTCATTAATGTAATTAATTACGTATTGATTTGGTTCTTTGAAGCTAGTTATTGCGTTATATGCATCATTAGAAAGCAGAACAGCATAGGCGTTAACTATCTCATGTGGCTCACCAAGTTTTGATAAGTTTTCAAATGAGGGAGTGAATACATAATCAATTTTTTTTGTGCTCAATGACCCATTTTTTTTGATTGAAATTACTATTTCGCCTATATCTGTTCTAATCATATTTAGCCTTGTTATTTGGTTGGTTGAGTTGCAGGAACTTTACCTGTAATTTTCACTGATTTAGATGAAGCCACTTTAAATTCAAGTGAAGCTGATACAATATCGTTTGACCCTCCACTCCAACTCAGTGATGTTAAATTCATGTAGGCGACAAAAGTATTTTCACCATACATCAATCGAACCCATAAACTAGGTTGACGTTTATTGGCTAACTCAGTGGTAAAGTAACGCTCTAATTTGAAGAAACCATACTGATCTAACTTGTCATTAATTCTGACTTCACCCTCAAATGATAAGGCAATATCAGCATTGGTGACGATAGCTTCGACAAATCCGCCCTGATCATCTGCATCACTAGTCACCGTATTTGGACTGTAATCAAGTCCTTTAGATGTGCCAGCCATTAAAGCTTTCCAATCGGCTTCCTTTGGTGCTTTGTCTGGGCATCCGTCACAAACTTCAAGAACTACAGCAGCGCCAAATAATTGATTATTTTGTTCTGTACATTCTGCCATTTTTAACTCCTATAAAATAAAAAAGCCTACACAAAGCAGGCTATAAATTGTTTTTAATTACTAACCTAATTTGCAGGAAACTAAAATCCTGTAAACTAATCTATCGTCATCTGTAATTACTGGTGCAGGTATTGCGCCGACAACTTGAATAAGACCTGTATTATCTGTGTAAGGATTGTTTTTGATGTAATCAGCTATTGCTGAGACGTGATTATCAATAGATTCAATATCATTAACTGCGCCGACAAGATCGACTAACGTGTAATAGTCATTACCTAAATTAGCTTTCAGTATTGAACCGCCATTAGGTCTAAATACAATAAACTTGCTGCTTTTATTTTTTGTATCACGCCATTTTAGATATTGGACAACGAAATCATTAGTTAAACTTGAGTTTTTAAGATAGTTGGCTACGCGTTTGTACATCTTCATAATTTCATTTCCTTGCGTATGACTTGCTCAATAGTTTCTTTTTCATCTATGAACCCTTGATATAAAAACTCTTTTCTAGCTGTTGAACGTCTAAACTTCATTGGATGATTAGGATCATGGACATACAAGGCATAATTAGCTGAATACCCAACCCGACCCGTTAAGCAATTACCACTAACGAACATTTCACGATATTGGCTATCGAGTAGCGTTGAAGTGTCAATCGGCGTATACAATGCAGCTCTAACACCACCAATTAATAATGCAGATTGTATGGCTCTTACTGATTTTCTAGCTTGAACATCACCAACTATGGTATTCAATCGATTTATACAATCTCTGACACAACTAACCTTAATGCCCATATCAAACTCCTGTTATCAATGCATAATCATCCGCAAGTCTCTCTAGTGTATCCGCATATCGAGTAATATGTTTAATTTCATCCGCTCCAGTTTTGATTGGGTCTACCTCTAACGACTCGCCAACTAAAATGAAATCACCTTGATTGGCTTGTGAATATTCGGTCCAAAACGTGTTTTTGATAACAAATCCACTGCCGATATCGCCAGTTTTCAACGCTGAATCAAGCCCATAATCGCAATAAATTAGCTCTGGAGGGTGAAATATTTTTTTACCATATTCATTCTCGCCGGCAACACGCCATATCGTGGCTTTAGCGGTATACGACCAGTTTGCTATATTACTCATTGTGACCTCCCACAACTAAAAATAACGGCTTATTCGAACGAGAAATACCCAAACAATCAGTACAGCCGTGAACAT
>NZ_JAFNOK010000012.1:0-68949 GCF_026536305.1 Gilliamella sp. B3892 | reverse complement strand
TAGCATATATGTATGACAAAGGAGATGGTGTCGAAGTCGATAAAGAAAAAGCACTCTATTGGTTCACAAAAGCAGCGGAACAAGGAGATCTAGAAGCGCAATTTCAGTTAGCACTTATGTATGTTGACGATAAAGGTATTGAAGTCAATAAAGAAAAATCGCTATATTGGCTCACTCAAGCAGCGGAAAAGGGGCATGAAAATGCACAATTTGAGTTAGTATATATGTATGACCAAGGTAAGGGTGTCGAAGTCAATAAAGAAAAAGCAGCATATTGGTACTCTCAAGTTGAAGCAATGATGGAAGAAGGACTTGCTGGTGGAGAATATGGTTTAGCACTTAAGTATGACCAAGGTAAGGGTGTCGAAGTCGATAAAGAAAAAGCGCTGTATTGGTATAAAAAAGCAGCGGAAGAAGGAAATATTTTTGCGCAATTAGAGTTAGCATATAGGTATGACCAAGGTGAGGGTGTCGAAGCCAATCAGGAAAAAGCGTTATATTGGTATTCTCAAGCTCAAGGAGTGGAAGAAAAGTTTGTGTTTGTTGAAGCGCAATATTATTTTGCAAGGATGTATGCTCATGGTGGTGGTGTCAAGGTTGATAAAAGAAAAGCATCATATTGGTACACAAAAGCAGCTGAACAAGGGCTTGGTTATGCACAATATGATTTAGCACTTATGTATGACAACGGGGATGGTATCGAAGTCGATAAAGAAAAAGCGCTATATTGGTACAAAAAAGCAGCCGATCAGGGTGTTACTGAAGCAAGGCTTGATTAAGGTGTTATGTATTGTAAAGATGACAGTGTAGAAAATAGCGAGTTAGCTAAAGAGTATTTTGAACAAGCTTGTGAGCAAAAATTTAAAGAAAGTTGCGATATCCTTCATAAAGGAATGAAATAGCCATTATTCACAAGTCACACATATCAGAAATCTGTTAAAAGGATTGTGTTACATATTAAGGCAGTTCTTTTTTTATACAGCCTAAAAATATTATTTATTCTATTAACACAATCACTTTTTTGATATAAATTAGCTTAACAATGACATTTTAATACGGCTCAATATATTTGGTTAGCGTGTTAGTCATTTTATCAACTCTATAACCCGATACCGATAAGCAATTTAAAAGTACATTGTCAAGAAGTAATAGATAGCAAGCCCATTTTTGATCTTTTCTTGCCAGCAGGCAAAATAAAAAAATTATTATATTTAAGGAATTTAAGGAAAACTAATGAAAAAAGTACTATTTGTTGTATTAACAGCATTATTATCGACGACGGCTTACGCTAATCATTGCGCTACCTATTTTGAACAAAAAGATTTTGAAAAAGCTTTTATTGCTTGTAACACTGAGGCTGAGCAGGGAGATAGCGATGCTCAGTTTAATTTAGCATTTATGTATTACAACGGCGAAGGCGTCGAAGAAAATACAGAAAAAGCAATATATTGGCTTACTCAGGCAGCGGAAAAAGGGATGCGTGAGGCGCAAAATAATTTAGGGGTTATTTATGACGAAGGTGAAGGTGTCGAAGTCGATAAAGAAAAAGCCCTCTATTGGTATACTAAAGCAGCTGAACAAGGGTTTAGTAAGGCGCAATATAATTTGGGACTTATGTATGCCAAAGGTGAGGGTGTCGAAGTCGATAAAGAAAAAGCGCTCTATTGGTATACTAAAGCCGCTGAACAAGGGGATGTTTGGGCACAATATAAATCAGGGGTTATGTATGACGAAGGTGATGGAGTCGAGGTCAATAAAGAAAAAGCGGTATATTGGTATACTAAAGCCGCTGAACAAGGGGATGGTGAGGCGCAAAATAATTTAGGGGTTATGTATTACAAAGGAGACGGTGTCGAAGTCAATAAAGTAAAGGCGTTATATTGGTATACAAAAGCCGCAGAACAAGGTTTTGATTACGCGCAATATAACACAGCCAATATGTATTACAAAGGAGACGGTGTCGAAGTCGATAAAGAAAAAGCAGTATATTGGTATACAAAAGCCGCAGAACAAGGAGTTAATTGGGCACAAAATAATTTAGGGGTAATGTATCAGCAAGGTGAGGGCGTTAAAAAAGATATAACGTTAGCCAAAAAATATTACAAACAAGCTTGTTCACTCGGTTTGGAAGAAGGTTGTGATAATTATAATTCCATAAAGTAAACATCATTAATCAATATAGAAAAGTCAATTTATACTAAAAGAGCTGTCTTAAATATTAAGGCAGTTCTTTTTTTATACAGCCTAAAATATTTTTTATTCTATTAACACAATCACTTTTTTGATATAAATTAGCTTAACAGTGACATTTTAATACGGCTCAATATATTTGGTTAGTGTGTTAGTCATTTTATCAATTCTTTAACCCGATACCGATAAGCAATTTAAAAGTACATTGTCAAGAAGTAATAGATAGCAAGCCCATTTTTGATCTTTTCTTGCCAGCAGGCAAAATAAAAAAATTATTATATTTAAGGAAATTAAGGAAAACTAATGAAAAAAGTACTATTTGTTGTATTAACAGCATTATTATCGACGACGGCTTACGCTAATAATTGTGCGACCTATTTCGAACAAAAAGCTTTTGATAAAGCTTTTATTGCTTGTAACACTGAGGCTGAGCAGGGAGATAAAGATGCTCAGTATAATTTAGCACATATATATGACGGACGTGTAGGTCACAGAAATGCAGAAAAAGCACTCTTTTGGTACAAAAAAGCAGCGAAACAAGGACTTGTTAAGGCGCAATATGATTTAGCACATTTGTACATCAGGGGGCACGGTATCGGCATAGATAAAGAAAAAGCACTCTATTGGTACACAAAAGCAGCGGAACAAGGATTTCTAAAGGCGCAATATAAGTTAGCACTTATGTATGTTGACGATAAAGGTATTGAAGTCAATAAAGAAAAATCGCTATATTGGCTCACTCAAGCAGCAGAACAGGGGTTTGATAAGGCGGAAAATGATTTAGGACTTGTTTATTACAGAGGTGACGGAGTCGAAAAAAATTCAGAAAAAGCGCTATATTGGTTTACTAAAGCAATGGAACAGGGGCTTAGTGAGGCGCAATATAATTTAGCACGTATGTATGAAGTAGGAGACGGTGTCGAAGTCGATAAAGAAAAAGCGCTCTATTTGTACACTCAAGCAGCGGAACAAGGGCATAAATATGCGCAATTTGAGTTAGCATATATGTATGACCAAGGTGAGGGTGTCGAAGTCAATAAAGAAGAAGCAGCATATTGGTACTCTCAAGTTGAAGCCAAGAACAAAGGGCTTGCTGCTGGAGAATCTAAGTTAGCTCGTATGTATGACCAAGGTGTAGATGTCGTAATCAATAAAGAAAAAGCGCTATATTGGTATACCAAAGTAGCGAAAAAAGGGATTATTTCTGCTCAATTAGAGTTAGCATATAGGTATGACCAAGGTGAGGGTGTTGAAGTCAATAAAGAAAAAGCACGATATTGGTACTCCCAAGCTCAAGCACAAGAAGAAAGAGAGGAATATAGGGTTGATCAAGAGCAATTAGATTTGGCACGTATGTATGCCGAAGGTGATGATGTCAACGTTGATAAAAGGAAAGCATTATATTGGTATACAAAAGCAGCGGAAGAAGGGAATATTTCTGCGCAATTAGAGTTAGCATATATGTATGACCAAGGTGAGGGTGTCGAAGTCAATAAAGAAAAAGCACTTTATTGGTACTCTCAAGCTCAAGGAGAAGAAAATGAGTTTGCATACGTGCAATCTGATTTGGCACGTATGTATGCCCAAGGTAATAGGGTCAAAGTTGATATCGGGAAAGCATTATATTGGTATACAAAAGCAGCGGAAGAAGGGAATATTTCTGCGCAATTAGAGTTAGCATATAGGTATGACCAAGGTGAGGGTGTCGAAGTCAATAAAGAAAAAGCAGCATATTGGTACGCTCAAGCTCAAGAAGAAAATGGGTTTGTTTACGGGCAATATGATTTGGCAAGGAGATATGCCGTAGGTAATGGGGTCAAAGTTGATATCGGGAAAGCATTGTATTGGTACACAAAAGCAGCAGAACAAGGATTTCCTGAGGCGCAATATCAGTTAGCACTTATGTATGTAGACGATAAAGGTATTGAAGTCAATAAAGAAAAATCGCTATATTGGCTCACTCAAGCAGCAGAACAGGGGTTTGATAAGGCGGAAAATGATTTAGGGCTTGTTTATTACAGAGGTGACGGTGTCGAAAAAAATAAAGAAAACGCAGCATATTGGTTTACTAAAGCAATGGAACAGGGGCTTAGTGAGGCGCAATATAATTTAGCACGTATGTATGAAGTAGGAGATGGTGTCGAAGTCGATAAAGAAAAAGCGCTCGATTTGTACACTCAAGCAGCGGAACAGGGGAATGAATATGCGCAATTAGAGTTAGCATATATGTATGACCAAGGAGATGGTGTCGAAGTCAATAAAGAAAAAGCAGCATATTGGTACTCTCAAGTTGAAGCCAAGAACGAAGGGGATATTGATGAACAATTTGAGTTAGCATATAGGTATGACCAAGGTGTAGATGTCGTAATCAATAAAGAAAAAGCGCTATATTGGTATACCAAAGTAGCGGAAGAAGGGAATATTTATGAACAATTAGAGTTAGCATATAGGTATGACCAAGGTGAGGATGTCGAAGTCAATAAAGAAAAAGCCGCATATTGGTTCGCTCAAGCTCAAGGAGAAGAAAATGGGTCTGCTTACGGGAAATATGATTTGGCATGTATGTATGCCGGAGGTAATGGGGGCAAATTTGATATCGGGAAAGCATTATATTGGTATACCAAAGCAGCGGAAGAAGGAAATATTTTTGCGCAATTAGAGTTAGCATATAGGTATGACCAAGGTGAGGGTGTCGAAGCCAATCAGGAAAAAGCGTTATATTGGTATTCTCAAGCTCAAGGAGTGGAAGAAGAGTTTGTTGAAGCACAATATTATTTGGCAAGGATGTATGCTCATGGTGGTGGTGTCAACCTTGATAAAAGAAAAGCATTATATTGGTACACAAAAGCCGCTGAACAAGGGCTTGGTGATGCACAATATGATACAGCACTTATGTATGACAACGGGGATGGTATCGAAGTCGATAAAGAAAAAGCGCTATATTGGTATAAAAAAGCAGCCGATCAGGGTGTTACTGAAGCAACGCATAATTAAGGTGTTATGTATTGTAAAGATGACAGTGTAGAAAATAGCGAGTTCGCTAAAAAATATTTTGATCAAGCTTGTGAGCAAAAATTTAAAGAAAGTTATGTAATCCTTCATAAAGGAATGAGATAAATATTATTTCTATATAAGGAGATCTATGGTGTTGATATCTCGTCAACACTGTTTTCTAAACTGACGGACTGAGTAAAACAGCTCGTGTTAGAATGGTAATGCATAATCCGTTTAAAGTTTCAACGCTTCAGCTTATATTGGTTCCGATATTACGACAGTAATACCGGAACCAATATAAGCCAAGATCCCATAGAACTAAAAGGAAGCTACCCAAAGTTTATGCTTATACGCATAATTATAATACTCTCGTAAATCCCTTCGGGGACGGTCTTTTAATATCTAGAAAAGCGATGGATATATTAATTAGATTAGGTATGGGTATTGGTGAGTTGAAAAAGATAATAAAGAAAGTTATGGTTGGAACATCTAAAGACGTTGGTTTCAAAGAAACTATCTTCATAGCACAAAAAGATTTCAATTTAAAAATAGATGTATAGGCATAATGGAAAAATTTTTCTTTTAATTCAAGTTTTGTTTTTCTCATTCGCTAGTCCCAAAGGAACAAGTTTTGATGTAGATGATATGCAAATGTCTAATTTTAAAAATGTATCTTGATGATTATGATGTGGTAAATGTAACAAAAGGGTATAATTTGCTCAAAAGACAATGTGCAAGTTCTATGTATAGTGCATCTCAAGCAGCAGGTATAATGAAATGAAAATCTTTAAGGTAATTTCAGTAATCACTTTTTTAATAATATCTTTGTTATTTACGTGCTCATTTACTAGCCCTAAGTTTTATATAAAATCCTATCAATATGATAAAATTGAAGATGAGGATTCTTTAACATTAAAAATTTTTGCTAAAGTTGATGAAAAAGAGTATGGTTATATTCATATCTCAAAACAATATGTAACTTTCAGATATTATTATAATTTATCTAATTTTAATAAAGGCGCTACATCGGTAGAAAATATTATTTTTGATTATAAGGATAATCATTTTCTCATCATAAATAAGAATAATAATAAATTAATCTTAAACATTGAATGCGATAAAGATATATATATCAAAGCAAATAACTATTTAATAGAAAAGAAGAAACAAATTAAAGATGAGAGTTCTAAATCCAGTATAGATATTTTTTTAGGACGTTAACCATAAATAAATACTGAAAACTAGAAATAAACCAGTCAACTTTTCAGGCTTATTTTTCAAGAAGAGTAACCTAAAGTAGAGGCTAAATAGCGCCGCCTACAAATTCATAATACCTTTCTAAGAAAATTTTTTTATTAGAATATAATAATGGACAACAGTTCATTTATTGCTAACTAAATGTTATACATTACTTGAATGAGTGAAAAACAGCTGTTGTAATTTTTTACGGTCTATTTTTCCAATGCTTGTCATCGGTAGTTCGTCGATAAAAATGATTTTTTTTGGCATCTGATAACGGGCTATTTTTGATTTAAGCCAATCCTGTATTTTAGTTTCGGATTGTTCGGTATTAGGATTTAAAACAATAAAGGCGACCAATCTTTGCCCGAATTCTTCATCCGGCACACTTATCACTGTTACATCATTAATTTCCGGATGAGTTGATAAGCAGTGTTCAAGTTCATATGGATAAACATTTTCACCACCTGAAACAATCATATCATCAACTCGACCTGCTAAAAAGTAATAACCGTCAGCATCTTGATAGACTAAATCTCCTGTTGAAACCCAATGGTTGCCTACAGTTGACCAAGCACATTTAATAAACAACTCATGGTGTTTTTGTGATTCATTGTTTTGCTTCTGCAATTTAGTTGATAATCCTCTCAGCGGTTTACCAATGGTTTCTGGCTTAATAGAGAGATCATCGGGCGAGGCAATCATGCAAATACCTGCTTCTGATGTGCCATACAAATTGAATAATATCTTTCCAAGCGTAGTAATGACTTGATCAACTAATATTGCTGTAATTGGCGCTCCTCCGGTAATAATACATTTTAAACTAGTGAGTTGATGTTTAGAGCATTTCAACATCCTATTTAACATTAAAGGAACAAGTGTAACCACCTCTATTTGGTTACTCGCAATTAACCCACATGCTTTTTGACTATCAAATTTTTTTGTTAAAAACATTGTTGCACCTAATAACACAGCTATACATAAACTTGCCATGCCAAACCCATGATAAATAGGCGTTGCAATATAGATTTTTTGATAACGGAAAAGATTTAGTTTCACCAGTAGTTGACAAAATGGACTAATAAAATTTTGTGCCTTACTATCGCGCGCTGCTAATTTAAAACGACCTGTTGTGCCACTCGTTAAAACAGTAATTTTTGAGAAGTGGGTCGTTTTAATTTTTACATCAATTGTCGAGGTTGAAACTAATAGAGAGTGAATTGACATAAGGCTTTCATGATAAATGGGTAAGCTTTTTACATTTGATAAACACGCTATTTCTGGATCGTGAATTATCCAGTCAAAACCGACATTTTCGTGAATGGACTTAAGTTGATTTGTCGACAGTTCAGTATTGATAAGATAAACATCAACGCCTAATCTTGTCATAGCAAATAAAGTATGAACTAAGAGTAGGTGGTTGTGCGCTATAATAGCGACTTTTTGATGACGCTTTATTTTAAAATTAATTGCTAATTGTTTGGCAAGGTGCTGAGATTGGTTAAAAAGGGTACGATAATCGGTGCCAGTGCCGTTCTCATCGATAGCAATTTGGTTAGGAGAAAGTTTTTGACGAACATAAAGCAACGCCATTAAATTGATACCAACAATATGAATGCTATTTAATAAGTGCCAAATGCCTAATAAAGTTAATAACTTCTTTTTATATAGTGCTTTAATAAGTTTTATCATAGCTTTTTCTTCAAAAAATAACGGTTCAATTTAACCCAAATATTATTAAAAAATAATGAGGCAAGTTGAACAATAATGGTCCACCAGGGTTTATATTGATGTTTTTTTGTTTGTAATAAACGGCAAATTATGGTTGCAGCTTCATCAGCTTGTAAGGCAGGAAATCTCTTATAAATCTTAGTAGGTTCAAGCATTCGTGTTTTAACAAGAGGTAAATAAGCTGTTGAAACCTTGATTTTCTGATTTTCCAATTCTGGCCTTGCACAGTTTAACCATTGGTCAAAGGCCGTTTTTGAGGCTTGATAAGCAGCCCAATTAGCCGTTGGGGCTAAAAGTACGTTTATGGCGGAAACATTAATAATTTGCCCTTGATTACGCTGTAAATGGGGAATTAACGCCAAGCAGAGTTTGACCGGTGCATAATAATTTAACTTCATCGTTCTATCAAAATCATGCATACGTGATAATGATTGCAGTATTGGCCGACAAATTGATTTGCCAGCATTATTGATTAAGATATCAACAGAGTATCGCTGTAAATTAGTCATTAAATTATCCAATTGTTCCGATTCGCGCAAATCAACTGAAAATATATCAATCTTAGCTTTTTTGTGAGCTAATGACTGCTGTATATTTATCAATTTATCATGTGTTCTAGCAACTAAAATAAGATGACATTGAATATTAGCTAAAAGATTAACCAGACTTTCACCAATTCCATAGCTAGCGCCGGTAATGACAATCACTTTATTTTCTAATTGGCGATTTAATTTTGAATAATTAGGCTTAACGATTGGAAAGAGTACACAATTGAGAAGATTTGAGGAGTTGAACATTTTTGTACTGCCGGTAAACAATTGCGCCTAGTATAAGGTAAACATTCAATCAGTCAACAAGTTAATGTTTTTTAAAATAAGTTGATTTTAAAGTTTATATCTAAATAAAAAACAGACCTTCCTTAAGAAACTTGAAATTATTATATTGATCTCTAACTGTCAGTATTTCAAGCTTGTGTCTTACTAGCTTGCTTCTCACCTATTAAAATTTTTGCTTTATCAGCGTTAGCTACTAAGCTTAATAAACCTGAAGTTTTTTCTGTTAAACGTTTAAGTATCGTTATTATGCTGATAACAAATTGAAGCAAGCGGATTGGATTGCTCCTCAGCTGATAATGCTTAGCGACGAGTTTTATTCGGTGTGAGAATTTGCTAATAAACGCAATGCTTATTTTCAAATTGATAAATTTTAAATCTTTCAGATTTGTGATCAAAGTCTAATTATTTAAGCCAAAAATTGAGTGTCAATAAAAAAGAATCGTTATATATTTGTTTTGTATATGTTTATTTTATTGAAATTTTATACAGAATAATAATTAAGAGGATTTATTTATGGCTTCAATTCCTGTTATTCCTGTCGAATTAACTGATGATATTGCTCAAGATAAATCATTAGTAATCCAATTAATGGCAGAAAGTAGTAAAGCGTATTTAACGGATATCACGCAGTTTTTTCAGGATGTCATCACTCATGAGCAAGAAATGGAAACAGATGTACTGACAGATATTGCCTTGCCTCATGCTAAAAGTGGAGCGGTCAAAACACCGTTTATTGTCATTGGTCGATATCTTAAAGGGGTAGTTTGGAATAATGATAACAAAGTCAAATTAGTTATTATGATTGGTGCTCCGCAACACGCTAATCAAGAACATCTCACCATTATTGCCAAATTAGCCTCCAATTTGGCAAATGATGAATTTGCCCAAGATTTACTCAATTGTAATACCCAACTACTTGCCGATAAGATTCGAGGTTTGTATGAATAAAGCGTCAGTGAAAAGCAAAAAGATCGTCGCAATTTGTGCTTGTACAGCCGGTATGGCACATACTTATATTGCTAAAGGGAAGATTGAAAATGAAGCCAAAAAACGTGGCTGGGATTGTAAAGTAGAAACGCAAGGTGCAGCAGGCATTGATAATGCTTTGACGGAACAAGATTTAAAAAGTGCTGATGTGATTTTATTAGCAACGGATATTTCAATTGAAAATGCAGATAGATTAGAGCCATTTAACAATATCATTAAAGTGAGCACCGGCGAAGCGGTGAAAAACACCGTTAACATTTTTGATAATGCTGACAAGATTGCAACTCACGTGGTTAAAGACAGCATTGGCAAAGAGATTTTCAGAGCACTTAATACCGGTATCAGTAAATTTCTGCCGGTTATTATTGCCTCAGGCATACTCTTTTCCATAGTGTTAATGACAGGTGAGGTGACTAACGATACCATATTGCCTCGTAATCAATTCTTTGCCGATCTTCAGCAAGTCGCTTTTTATGGCTTTGCGATGATGGTGCCGGTTTTGGCCGCTTATATGGCTTATTCTATTGGCGGTAACGCTGCGCTCGCACCGGCGTTTATTATGGGGTATGTGGTTAATAATCCTATTGGAGTTAATCAAGTCAGCACTGGTTTTATTGGTGCAATGATTTTTGGTATTTTAATCGGCTATTTTGTTAAGTGGTTTAAAACGGTTAAAGTTCATCCTGTTATTGCCTCAGTAATGCCTGTTATGATTATTCCAACGGTGACATTATTGGTTATGGCTCCGATCTATATCTATGGCTTATCTTATCCACTTGATTGGTTTGTCAAAGCCATGGTGGAAACACTAAAAGGTATGTCAGAAGTCAACGCCGCATTTTTAGGTATCGGTATTGGCATATTAGCGGCATTAGATATGGGTGGACCTTGTAGTAAAGCCGCCACGGCCTTTACGTTAGCCGCAATGGCAGAAGGGGTATATGGCCCTAATGGTGTATTTCGTATGTGCTGTGCCATTCCGCCATTAGGGTTAGCGTTGTCTTCGTTAATTGTGTCTCGAGCTAAATATACCAAAGAAGAAAAAGAGTTTGGTATCACAGCTTTCTTTCTGTCACTGGCTGGCATTACCGAAGGTGCAATCCCTTTTGCCGCCAAAGATCCTAAACGAGTGATTATTGCTATTGTGGTTGGTACAGCCATTGCCGGTATGTTAGGTATGATTAATGGTATCGATTCGCTGGTAGCATTTGGTGGACTAGTTGCTTTAGGTGGCGTAACGAAAGGTGCAGTTTGGTATGTGATCGATATGTTTATTGGCGCTTTTATTATTGCCGCCATTTTACACTTTACCCGAAAAAATGCCGATCAGACTGAAGAGGTCATTGAAGATCAGTAATCAATGATATTACACCGTCAATGCTGACGGTGTAATACTATCTAGTTGAGGCTGCATTATCAGCTCAAATTGACTATCTCGCCACACGATTGGAGATAGTCAACTTAAATTTTTATAGTAATAAAAACGCTTTTTTACTTTAATCTTGCTGATAAACTGTTTTACCACCGATAATTGTGGTTAACACTTTGACATTTTGCATATCGGTTGCCGGAATGGTAAATGGATTGCGATCTAAAATAATCAAATCAGCAAATTTACCTTTTTCAATTGAGCCAATATACTCGTCTTGTTTGAGCACATAAGCGGCACCAATGGTTGCACAGCGTAAAACTTCGGTAGCGGTTAAATTACGGTCACTGTTTAATCGTGGATGCTGTGCATCAATTTGTCGGGTCATGGCTACTTGAAAATCATACCACTCATTTAATGGATCGATTGGCCAATCGCTACCAAAGGCGCAGTTGACGCCTGCATCAATATATTGCCCGTGGGATTCTAAACCGTTATAGCGCTTTTCGCCAAATAGTGTTTGATATTGTTCAACCATGGCATCGCTACAGCCAGCCCATTGGAATGAAAACACGACACAAGCATTTAATTGCTTATACCTTGCATATTGATGTGCTGCACTGAGTTCATTATGTGCCGTGCTAGGGCGGATATCGGCATCGGGTAATGCTTGGCGCATTTTTTCGATTGCATCAAGCACCACTTCAATGGCACCTTCGCCAACTGTATGCATATGTGGATGAAAACCGGCACGAGATGACTCTAAAATTAAAGCATTTAGCATCTCAGTTGAGTAGTATAAATCACCATAACGATCTTTTTCATGTTCAAGTTGATAAGGTTGCAACAGTCTTGCTGTCATTAATGGCGCTTGCATTACCCCGTCAACAAACAGTTTAGTATGTGAAATTTTAATACCGGGCTTAGGTTGCCAGTTTTTATCGTCGTAACGGCTGGCAAACTGTTTAACTTTTTCCAGTAAAGCCGGTATAGCTTCGATTGAGGTGACATCATCCGGCGGTAACTCACGTGCGCCAAATAAGCGTATAGTAAGTTGATCTTGCTGTTGTAGCTTTAAAAAGGCATCGGCTTGGGTTTCGGTTATCCGAGCATCCATAACCGCTGTTACGCCTTGTTTGTTTAGTTCCGCTTGTGCTAATTTAGCAATATGTGCGGCTTGTTCTTCGGTCAGTTTCGAAATACTATCAAAAGCACGCATGGCCGGCGCATCTTCTAAAATGCCATTAGGTTCACCGTCATCGGTGCGACCGATTTTACCGTCAGTCGGTTCCGGAGTATTTTTATCGATGCCGAATTTTTCCAAAGCCGTTGTGTTAGCAACCAAAGTATGACAGTCATTAGAAAACAAAATAACCGGGCGCTTGGTATTTAGCTTATCAAGGTCAAAACGAGTGATGTCAGTACCAATCGGCAAGACTTCTTGTCTTAGCCAACCACGAACTTGTAGCCAGTGTGAATCATGATTAGTTTTATCTTTATCTAAATAATCTTGAATAATGGCTAGCGTTTGTTCGACCGTTAAACTTTGATAGTTGAGATTGCAAGATGACAGTTGCATCCCACCCCAGAAGGTGTGCAAATGTGAATCAATAATGCCTGGCATCATTGTTTTGCCGTGCAGATCGTAAACTGTAGTATGATTATCTACATAATGACTGTTATTTATCTCTTGCGTGCTACCAGTGGCAATGATATAACCATTTTTAATTGCTATAGCTTCACAGACAGTATCTTGTCTATCTGCGGTATAAATGTAACCATTAATATAAATAACATCGGCTTTAGCCATTATTTGCGATTCCTTAAATGAAGAACAAAGTGAAAGGTGAACGATAGCAGATTTATAAAAAATTTGTCAAATGCAATAATTTTCTTTATTGTGTTTTAAGTTTATGCTACAAATAGGCGAAATAGTTACAGCGTCACAAGGTGAACCTATGAAATATCAGCAATTAGAAAACCTTGAATGTGGTTGGAAGTGGCACTATCTAGTAAAAAGGCATTTAGAAGGCGAAGCTATTACGCGTTATTTAGAAAAAAGCGCTGCAAATCATGCCGTCAATGAATTACTGTTATTAGAGCATAATCCAACACGTGTCGTTGATTGGATAAAAGCGCATTTAAATCCCGATTTAGACAATCGCATGAAGCAAACCATTCGGGCAAGACGTAAACGACATTTTAATGCTGAACAACAAAATACCCGAAAAAAATCAATTGATTTAGAGTTTCTAGTCTGGCAACGATTGGCAAGTTTAGCTAAGCGCCGAGGTTGCACGTTGTCACAAACAATTACACAACTGATTGAAGATGCTGAGCAAAAAGAGCAATACGTCAATAAAGTATCGACAATTAAAGATGATTTACTTTCGCTTCTTCTTAACGAAGTTGAGAGTAAATAACGTAAACAACAGGATAATATAGGTTTAATTATGGGAAAATCCCTTGTTATTGTGGAATCACCAGCCAAAGCAAAAACGATAAATAAATATCTTGGCAAAGATTTCGTGGTTAAATCAAGCGTGGGGCACATTCGAGATCTTCCGGTAAGTGGCAGTAGCCAGCGCACAGAAAAAACCGCCAAAGATAAAACAGAGAAAAAAGTTAAGCGTTCTGAAAAACAGGCGCTAGTAGATCGCATGAGTGTTGATCCTTATAACGGTTGGAAAGCACACTATGAGATCTTACCCGGCAAAGAACGTGTGGTTGCCGAACTTAAAAAATTAGCCAAAGATGCCGATATGATCTATCTGGCAACCGACTTGGATAGAGAAGGGGAAGCCATTGCTTGGCATCTTAAAGATGTGATAGGTGGCGATGATAGCAAATATCGTCGGGTGGTATTTAATGAGATCACCAAAACCGCTATAAAAAATGCCTTTAATCATCCAGCGATGATTGATATGGATCGGGTCAATGCTCAACAAGCACGCCGATTTATGGACCGTGTGGTGGGCTTTATGTTATCACCACTACTTTGGAAAAAAGTCGCAAGGGGGCTATCGGCTGGTCGTGTTCAGTCTGTTGCTGTGCGCCTTGTAGTTGAGCGTGAGCGTGAAATTCATGCATTTATTCCTGAAGAGTATTGGGATCTCTATGCCGACTTAAGTACTGCCAAACAAGAGCCATTAACGCTACAAGTGACGCATTACAAAGATGAAGCATTTGAGCCTAAAGATAAAGTTGCTATTGATATGGCGTTAGCTGAGCTTAATAAAAGTCAGTATCATGTAACAAATATTGAGCAAAAGCCGACCAAAAGTAATCCAACAGCCCCTTTTATAACCTCGACATTGCAGCAAGCTGCTAGCACCCGTTTAGGTTTTGGCGTTAAAAAGACGATGATGTTGGCACAGCGCCTTTACGAAGCCGGTTATATTACCTATATGCGTACCGATTCGACCAATCTAAGTCAAGATGCGTTAACCATGGTGCGAGATTATATTGGACAGCATTTTGGTGATAAGTACTTACCTAAAACCGCTAATGTTTACACCAGTAAAAAGAACTCGCAAGAAGCCCATGAAGCTATTCGTCCTTCTGATGTTACCATTTTGGCCGACAATATCAGTGATGTTGAAGCAGATGCGTGTAAGTTATATCAATTAATTTGGCGCCAATTTGTGGCGTGTCAAATGACATCAGCCGAATATAATTCGACAACTATTACGGTCAAATCCGGCGATTTTATTTTAAAAGCCAAAGGGCGTACTTTACGATTTGACGGTTGGACAAAAGTACAACCACAGTTGACCAAAAACAGTGAAGATAAAATCTTACCGACCGTTGCGGTTAATGATAAGTTGGATTTAATCAGCCTAAACCCAAATCAGCACTTTACTAAACCGCCAGCACGCTATAACGAGGCGTCATTGGTTAAAGAGCTTGAAAAACGTGAGATTGGCCGGCCGTCGACTTATGCAACGATCATTTCGACTATTCAAGACCGGGGTTATGTTCGTTTAGATAATCGCCGTTTTTATGCTGAAAAGATTGGTGAGATTGTTACTGACCGATTGAATGAAAACTTCAATGATTTAATGAGCTATGATTTTACTGCCCGTATGGAGCATGCGCTCGATGAGATTGCTCACAAAAAACAAGAGTGGCGGGAAGTGCTCGATCAGTTCTTTAGTGATTTTAGTCAGCATTTAGAAGTTGCAGAGCAAGCGCCAGATAAAGGTGGTATGCAACTTAATCCTTTAGTTTTAACACCTGAAATTAAATGTCCAAATTGTGGGCGTGAAATGGGAATTAAAACTGCGGGGACGGGCGTATTTTTAGCTTGTTCGGGTTATGCTTTACCGCCTAAAGAGCGCTGCAAACAAACCATAAACCTGATACCTGAACACGAAACGCTAAACATCTTAGAAGAGGCCGACACGGCTGAAACCGATGCTTTACGTGCACGTAAACGATGCCCAAAATGTCACACTGCAATGGATAGCTACTTACTGGATAATGAGCGTAAATTACATATTTGTGGTAACAACCCAATTTGTGATGGCTCTATTGTTGAAAAAGGTAACTTTAAAGTAAAAAGTTACGAAGGTCCGATTATTGAGTGTGAAAAATGTGGTTCTGAAATGCACTTAAAATCGGGTCGTTTTGGGTTATATATGGGATGTACTAACCCGGATTGTAAAAATACCCGTAAAATATTAAAAAATGGTGATGTGGCACCACCGAAAGAAGATCCTGTTGATTTGCCTGAATTAAAATGCGTTAAGTCAGATGCGCATTTTGTGTTACGTGACGGTGCATCGGGGATCTTTTTAGCTGCCCATAATTTCCCTAAATCCAGAGAAACACGTGCGCCATTGATCGAGGAATTGCAACGATTTAAAGATCGTTTACCGGAAAAGTTTCTCTATCTTACTAAAGCACCAAGTAAAGATCCTGACGGTAACCCTGCTATCGTTCGTTTTAGCCGAAAAAGTAAACAACAATATGTGACTTCTGAAGTTAACGGAAAATCGACGGGCTGGGTAATGCAATATGTTGATGGCAAATGGATTAGCGGTAAAAAATAGCTAAGAGTGCCCGAAACAGTCATTACACTGTTTCGGGTTTTGTCTACGTTTTAGTATAAAAATGCAGTTTAGGTTTGTGCTAAAGTGTAAAAGGAATAACTTTATGGTTGTTCTCTTTTTTGCTTGTTTCGAAAAAGAGCAAAGCCGGTAAAGTTAAAGGAGCCTTTATCATGAAATTGCAACAACTACGATATATTGTTGAAGTCGTTAATAATGATCTCAATGTATCGTTAACATCGGAAAAGCTTTATACCTCACAGCCTGGCATTAGCAAGCAGATTAAATTACTTGAAGATGAATTAGGTGTTCAAATCTTTACCCGAGTGGGAAAACACCTTTCAGAAGTCACGCCGGTCGGCGAAAAAATTGTTAGTTTAGCCCGGGAAATCTTAAACAAATCACACGATATAAAAATTATCGCTAAAGAGTTTAGCCAACCAAACCAAGGGACGCTAACAATCACAACCACCTATACTCAAGCCCGTTATACCTTGCCCGTTGTCATTCAACAGTTTATGAAACAATACCCAAGCATTACTTTACACATGGAGCAGGGCTCATCTTCACAATGCTTATTGCAGGCGCAAAGTGGACAAGCCGATTTTGCCATTATTACCGATCTGGCACAGCTTAACGATGATATGATAGCTTTGCCTTGCTATCATTGGAATCAAGCGGTAATTGTGATGAAAGATCATCCGCTGGCAAAAAGCAGTTTGATCAGCATTGAAGAGTTATCGAAATATCCGCTGGTCAGTTACGATTTTTCTAACGACGGTTCTGACTTAAATCAAGCTTTTATCAAAGCCAATCAGTTGCCTAATATTGTCTTTAGTACTACCGATGCTGACTTGATTAAAACCTATGTTAAGTTAGGGGTTGGGGTAGGGATAGTGGCGAAAATGGCCGTTAATGAATCAGCCGATAGTGATTTTGTTGTGCTCAATGCCGGGCATATCTTTCCTTATAGCACAACTTATATTGCTTTTGCACGTTCACTATTTTTACGTAATTATATGTATGAGTTTATCAGTCAATTTTCGCCGCATTTGAATAAACAGACGGTTGATAAGCTGATTTTGTGTGAAAATAATGTCCAAGTTCAAGCAATGTTTAATGGGGTAAAACTGCCGATCCGTTAAATGATTTGCCCAGTGAGGTTTGTAAAAAATCAAAGTGCGAAACGGGTCACACTTTGATTAAGTAAAACTATTTGTGTCTTGCTTTTAATATCTCAATCACATCTTGTAAAGATAGATTCTGATCTTGCAATAACACCAACAGATGATAAATTAGATCGGCAGATTCATTTTTAAGTTCAAAAGTATCACGTACCGTTGCGGCAAGAGCTGTTTCAACCCCTTCTTCTCCCACTTTCTGCGCAATACGCTTCGTACCGTCATGATAGAGTTTAGCGGTGTAAGATGACTTAGGATCGGCATTTTTGCGCGAAGCAATCAGCTGTTCGAGCTGATATAAAAATCCCCACTGTGTTTGTGCGTTGGCAAAGCAACTATTTGAGCCGGTATGGCAAGTTGCGCCAACCGGATCAACTAAAATAAGCAAAGTGTCGTTATCACAATCAGTTGAAATGCTGACCACATTTAAAAAATTCCCTGATGTTTCGCCTTTTGTCCATAAACGGGCTTTAGTGCGTGAATAAAAGGTGACTTTACCACTAGCGAGCGTTTGGCTAAGTGCTGATTGATTCATGTAACCAAGCATCAATACATCGCCTGAAACATAGTGTTGAATAATCACCGGCATTAAATTGTCAACTTTTTGCCAATCAAGCTGATTTGGATCAAATGGGTCATTAGAATTTGAAACTAGCATAATCGTATCTCTACTCCGTGGTTAGCTAAATATTGTTTAAGTTCGCCAATATTAATAATTTGTTTATGAAAGACTGAAGCGGCTAATGCACCGTCGACATGAGCGTCTTTAAATGCTTCTAAAAAATGTTTCATCTCACCTGCACCGCCGGAGGCAATCAGCGGCACGTGGCACACTTCACGCATAGTTTTTAATTGCTCAAGATCATAACCATGACGAACGCCGTCTTGATTCATCATATTAAGAACAATTTCACCGGCGCCGCGCTGTTGTACCTCTTGCAGCCAGTCAATAGTATTCCACTTGGTTGCCACAGTGCGTTTTTCATCGCCGGTAAATTGATAAACGTGATAGTTATTCGTCTGTTTGTCATACCAAGTATCGATGCCCACAACAATACATTGCACACCATAACAATCTGCCAACTGTGTGATCAATTTTGGGTTTGCTAATGCCGGCGAGTTGATTGAAATTTTATCTGCGCCATAAGCCAAAATCTGCCCGGCATCTTCAACTGTTTTTATGCCGCCGGCGACACAAAAGGGGATATCAATCACTTCGGCAACTTTGGCCACCCAGCTTTTATCTACTACCCGGCCGTCTGATGACGCAGTAATATCATAAAAAACCAGTTCGTCAGCACCTTCTTGAGCATATCTTTTTGCCAGTGGTACGATATCACCTATAATCTCATGATTGCGAAACTGTACGCCTTTAACCACTTGCCCGTTACGCACATCTAAACAAGGGATTATCCTTTTTGCCAGCATGAAATTGCCTCCTGAACTGTAAATTTACCTTCGAGCAATGCTCGTCCCACAATGACCCCGGCCACGCCACTGTCTTTTAAAGCTTGCACATCGGCTAATTGACCGATGCCTCCGGAAGCTTGAAAAGCAATTTGAGGGTATTGTTGGCTGATTTGTTGATATAATTCAATATTGCTCCCGCTGAGTGTACCGTCTTTAGAGATATCGGTACATAGTACATGTTTTAGACCAAAAGGGAGATAATCTTCAATCACTTGCTCAAGCGTCTTTTTAGAATCCTCTTGCCAGCCGTGAATAGCAACATATTTATTGCCTTGTTGGTCAATGCGGACATCTAATGCCAAAACTAACGCATCGGCGCCATAAGTTTTAAACCACTGCTTAACCAATGAAGGCTCTTTAATTGCCGTTGAGCCAATTACAACCCGACTAGCACCGGCGGCAAGTAGGGCTTTAACATCGTCTTCATGACGAATGCCGCCACCAATTTGTACCGGTACTTGTACACCATTAATCAGCGTTTTTATTAGTGATATTTGGCGGGCTTTAGGATCTTTGGCACCGGTTAAATCAACCAGATGCAATAGCTTTGCGCCTTCATTGGCATAGGCTTGCAAGCGAGTTAATGGATCGTTACCATAATCGCGTTTTTTTTCATAGTCGCCTTGATGCAAGCGAACAACTGAGCCGTCAATTAAATCGAGCGCAGGAATGATAATTGGGTTAGCCGTCATTGTTACATCTCCAAAAAGTTTTTCAGCAATTTTGCACCGGCCGAGCCAGAACGCTCGGGATGAAACTGAACACCGTAAAAGTTGTCTTTTTGTACGGCAGCTGTAAAGCTTTCGCCGTAATTGGTTTCTGCGATAGTTGATGAGCATAATGGTAAGGCGTATCCATGTACGAAGTAAAAATAAGCACCATCAGGAATATCTCTAAATAGATGATGACCGGCTTTAGGGTATACTTGATTCCACCCCATATGAGGTAGCGGTAATCCGGTATCCGGAATTTTCGCTACTTTTTCATCAATAATACCTAACGTGTGAACATGTCCTTCACTACTATACTCAGCTAACAGTTGCATGCCAAGACAGATACCAAGCACTGGCTGAGTACAGACTTTAATAAGGTCGATTAAATTGCGTTGTTTTAATTTTTCCATTGCCGCCGAAGCTGAGCCAACACCCGGTAGAAACAGCTTATCAGCGTTGATAACGACATCGGGGTCAAGGCTAATAATTGGTTGATAGCCAAGCCTTTCAATCGCATATTTTACTGAGGCCAGATTGGCACACCCCGTATCTAAAATGACGATATTCATTACAAAACTCCTTTTGAACTAGGTAGTCTATCACCTTCGATTTTAATTGCTTGCTTAAGCGTTCTGGCAAAGGCTTTAAATAGGCTTTCAATTTTGTGATGATCATTATCGCCTTGCGTTTCAATATGGAGCGTAATACCCATTGCATAACTGATTGAGTAAAAAAAGTGTTCAACCATTTGGGTGCTCATATCGCCCACTTTTTGATGGGTAAACTGCGCTTTAAAGACCAGATAAGGACGACCAGATATATCCATTGCACATGTAGCTAAACACTCATCCATAGGGATGACAGAAGCATAACGTGTAATGCCTCGTTTATCACCTAGCGCCAATTTTAAGGCTTCACCTAAAGCTAAACCGGTATCTTCAATCGTGTGATGATCATCAACATGTAAATCACCTTCAACTTGAATATTGAGTTTAATACCACCGTGTGTCGCAATTTGGTCAAGCATATGGTCAAAAAAGCCGATACCGGTATTGATTTGGCTACCACCTTGCCGGTCTAGCCAAACTTCAACAAGTATTTTGGTTTCTTTAGTATTACGTTGCACTTTTGCATAGCGATCAGCGGTGGTTAATCGTTGGGCTATTTCATTCCAGTTAAGGGTAATTGGGTCATAACGTAATCCGTTGATCTGCATATTTTCAGCAAGTTGAATATCCGTGACCCTGTCACCAATTACATAACTTTTTGCTTTGTCGAGCTTTCCACTGGTTAAGTAAGGTAAGACTAATTCAATCTTAGGTTTTCGACATTGACAATTATCTTGCGGAAAGTGTGGGCAGATTAACACTTCTTCAAAATTCACCCCTTGAGATGCAAAAATTTGCATCATCAAATTGTGTGGACCGTCAAAACTCGCTTGTGGGTAACTGTCAGTACCCAGACCGTCTTGATTGGTCACCATGACCAACTTATAACCCGCTGCTTGTAATTTAAGTAGTGCCGGAATGACATTCGGTTCAAATGCTAGTTTTTCGAAACTATCAACTTGAAAATCAATTGGCGGTTCAGTAATTAAGGTTCCGTCACGATCGATAAATAAATATTTTTGTAACATGATTGCTCCTAGTTTATCGCTTTAAGTGCAGTGATCACCGCTTCACATTCGCTTTGAGTACCAATAGAGATGCGAATCATATTAGTTTGTCCGGTGGATTTACTTTGATCACGCAAAATAATGCCTTGATCCCATAAGGTTTTAAATACGTCTTTACCTTCTTGAAATTTAACACATAAATAGTTAGACCAGCTAGGGTAAACTTTTTCAACTATTGATAATTTATTGAGCGCCTCGATAAATGTCTGTTTTTGGTTATTAAGCTTTTCGACATTTTGTCTCATCGTCTCAATCCCGTCTTTACTCAGTGCTTGACTGGCAATATCAGCGACCGGCGTGGCTAATGGATAAGGCGCAATCACCTTTTGTAAGGCGTCGATCACCGGTTTGTTAGCAATAGCAAAGCCACAGCGCAATCCAGCTAAAGCAAAGGCTTTGGATAATGTTCGTAAAATCACGAGGTTTGGGTACTCGTTGAGCCAACTCACCACAGATGATTGAGGAGTAAACTCAATATAGGCTTCATCAATTACCACTAAAGCACGATCATTTGCCTGCTTGAGCAAGCTTTTAATATCTTCCGGTTTTATCAAGTTACCGGTTGGATTATTTGGCGAACAAACGTAAATTAATTTAACGGTATCAAGATTTTGCGCAATGGCTTGTAAATCAAGCTGCCAGTCTGAAGTCGTCGGTACCGTTTTAATTTTAATGCCTAGCGTTTCAGCACTGACTTGATACATACCGTAAGTTGGCGGGCAGTATAAAATACTGTCTTGCTCCGGTTCGCAAAACGCTCGCATCAGTAACTCTATTGCCTCATCGGCGCCACGGCTAACAATTAATTGTTCACACTGTACGCCGGCATATTGCGCATAACGCTTTATCACTTGCTCCGGTTGCGGCTCTGGGTAGCGGTTTAATGTTTGCTCGGTTAATTCAAAGTGAGGTGCAACAGGGTATTCGTTAGCATTAAGCCATACATCGCCTTGACCACCAATGCGGCGAGCAGATTGATACGGCGTCAATTTTTGTACATTTTTTCTGACTAATTGATTAATATCCATGTTATTTACCTACTTTTGATTGGTTGCATTTAATGCCGTTAAACGAAGGGTGACCGCTTGTTTATGCGCGGTGAGTTGTTCAGCTTGCGCCATAAGTTCAACCGCATTACCAATTGCTTGCAAGCCTTCCGGCGTTAATTTTTGAACGGTCATGCGTTTTTGGAAGTCAGCTAATCCTAAACTTGAGTAGGTAGCAGTGTAACCATAAGTCGGTAATACATGGTTGGTGCCCGATGCATAATCGCCGGCTGATTCAGGCGACCAGTCACCTAGAAAAATCGATCCGGCACTGGTTATCTGCTCGACAAGCTCGTCGGCATTTTGGGTTTGAATAATTAAATGTTCAGGTCCATAACGGTTACTGATTTCAACACATTGCTGTAAATCTTTGGTGACAATAAGTCGGCTTTCTTGTAACGCTTTTTCGGCAATCGCCTGGCGTGATAATTGTGCCAGCTGTTTGTCGACTTCGATTGATACCGCTTGTGCGATTTTTTCATCCGGCGTCAGCAGTACCACTTGCGAATCGGGGCCATGTTCTGCTTGAGATAATAAATCAGCGGCAATAAATGCTGGGTTAGCTGAGCTATCAGCAATAACCAGAACTTCTGAAGGACCTGCCGGCATGTCGATTGCTGCTCCGTCAAGCCGCTGGCTAATTTGGCGTTTTGCTTCGGTAACGTAGGCATTGCCTGGCCCAAATATTTTGTCCACTTTCGGAACGGTTTCGGTACCAAATGCCATTGCTGCAATCGCTTGCGCGCCACCTAATTGATAGATTTCTGTCACACCACACAGCTCAGCCGCATAAAGAATTTCGTTAGCAATTGGTGGCGGTGAGCAGAGTATCACTTTGCGGCAACCAGCAATGCTTGCCGGGGTTGCCAGCATTAATACTGTTGAGAGTAGTGGGGCGGAGCCACCGGGAATGTAAAGCCCCACCGAGTCGATAGGTCTTGTGACTAATTGACAGGTGATGCCGGGCATCGTTTCAACCGTTATCGACGGTTTAACTTGTGCTTGGTGAAATTTTTTAATATTGCTCACCGCTAATTGCATCGCTTGTTTTAATGCCGGATCAACTTGAGCGGTTGCGGTTTTAATCTCATCTTGAGATAGCTTAAGATGATTGATTTCAACTTTATCAAACTGCTGACTTAACGCTTTTAAAGCGACATCGCCAGTTTGTTTTACCTGATCTAAAATGGAGCTAACCGCTTGACTAATGCTATCAGAAGCCGCCATAGCGGGGCGAGTTAATAGCTGCGCTTGTTGTTGCTCTGTACATTGTTGCCAGTAAGAGAGTTTCATAGTTGTTTTACTCCATCATTTTTTCAATTGGTAACACAAGGATTGAGCTTGCGCCTAATGCTTTTAACTTTTCCATGGTTTCCCAGAACAGCGATTCGGAGCTTACCATATGGAGGGCAACTCGATTTTGTTCACCGGTTAATGGCAATATTGTTGGATTTTCAGCACCCGGCAATAATGCAACCACCTCATCTAATACTTCGGTTGGGGCATGTAGCATAATATATTTAGATTCACGAGCTTGTATCACCCCTTGCATACGGGTCATTACTTTGTCGATTAATGCCTGTTTAGTCGCTGACATCTCGCCGTCACGTTGAATTAAGCATGCTTTGGATTTATAGATTATTTCGATCTCTTGTAGACCATTTGCTTCAAGCGTTGCACCACTTGAGACTAAATCACAAATCACATCCGCCAGTCCGGCACGAGGTGCGACTTCAACCGATCCATTAAGCAAACAGGTTTTGAAGGTAACATTATATTGAGCGAGGTAACGACGGAGTAGGTGAGGATAAGTGGTGGCGATTCGTAGGTTATTTAAACATTCAGGACCGGTATAGTTAAAATCTCTTGGCGCTGCAATCGATAGTCGGCATCCACCAAAATCTAACCGACGTAATTTTTTATATTTAGGATCTTCGCCTTCAGCTTGTCTATCAAGTACTTCTTCTTCAAGCACATTTTCTCCGACAATACCGATATCAACCACGCCGTCAATGACTAAACCGGGGATATCATCATCGCGAACACGCAAGATATCAATCGGCATATTTTCAGCAAAGGCAATCAAGCGTTGCTCTTGTAGATTAATCTTAATGCCACATTGTGCCAGTAACTTTTTCGATTCGTCACTTAAGCGCCCAGATTTTTGCATTGCTATACGTAAACGTGAATTATCCAACATATTATTCTCCAACTTATCCAAAAAAATTTTAAACCACAAACAAAAAACCCTCGGAAGTTTGATCTTCCGAGGGTTTTCTATTTGCTTTCGCGATATCACCGGAAGACCAAATGTCTTCCAGCACCAATCGCCCGAAGACTATTCAGGAATGATGGTGATGATGATGTTTAATAACTAAAACGCAAAAACAATTCATAAAATTAAAACCATTAATTTGATTTACTGTGTCAATTAGTGAACAAAATATAACAGAAATTATTTACTCGCAACTATTTTTTTTAATTTAATAAAAAATAGTTACCTACTATACTACCTTGTTCAGTAAAAGAGTATTGCGTTGGATAGCTAAACAGCGGATTTATAAATATCTGACAAATTGCCGTAATAGTCGTATAGTCAGCCTAAAGCGATTGGTAATGAGGTGATGTTGGGTGAATTTGATGCGGAAATGATGCATGATTATTCAAAGCACGGTAATCTTATTTGAGGTATGACTAGCTTATGGTCGATACTTGAATGAGATTGCGAAAACTGAGCAAACTCATTTAGATAGATTATTGAAATAAATATAACAAAACTGACTGAAAATTATTTAGATTATAACAACAGGATTTATAAAATGCGGAAGGTATATGTTTTGACCTAAAACATATACCTTCTAAGTAGCATTATCGATTGAATTTGAGGGTATCAATAAAATTGGATACCAGATTTTAATCTGCCAATTGCGGGTATTTATGTCTTAATACGCTATAACGCCCATTGCCTAAAAGTGCAAGGCTGAGGGCGGTAATAGTCATAAATGCCGGATATTCCCAGCCGCCGCCAGTATTGGAAAATTGCCAACCATTGCCATAATGGATAAAGGTAATAACCAACATTTCAATCACAGCGATAATAGCGATAACACGGGTAAAAATACCTAGCAGTAACAACGCACCGCCACCAATTTCAAACACGATTGCAATGTAGGCTGTAAAGCCAGGGAAGCCAAGAGATTCAAAATATTGTGAAGTGCCGGACGGGGTAAAAACCAGTAATTTTGTGAAACCATGAACCAAAAACATAACACCTAAAGCAATTCGTAAAAAAAGTGCTGCTAGATCAGTTTGATATTGTTTCATCTTTATTTTTCCTATATTTAAGTTAGCAAAATAACATCAATTGATAATGGTATAAAATGATACTAATGGCTATTACTCGGTCAAAATAGGATAATACGAAGTGATTGTTTCATAAATTATGACATCTTGTAAAGTTATACGTGAATTTAATCGCCAAAATCATTGTGATAAGTCATAGAAAATCATACCGATGCTAGATAAACTTAAACGGCAACCAAGCAAAAAAATTCAGCACGCATTATTTAAACACTCTCTCGTCAGTAATCATTAAATTTATTTGATCAATAAAATGAAGATTAATTGTTTTGGCAAACCGAGGATAATTAAAGGTGATAAGCGTTAGATTAGTAGGGGAGAGGTTGGAATAAATAACGGGCTACATTGCTGTAGCCGTTATTGCTTTCTTCATTATTGTTAGCGACGAATAAGTTTAAATTGTTCTGTAGTTTGCTTTAAAGCAACTTCTGTAGGTAGTCGTTCCATGGAACTAGCACCATAAAAGCCGTTACAGTCCGGACAGTTTTGTAAAATATACTGAGCATCTTCAGGGGTAGCAATTGGACCACCATGACAAAGGATAATAATATCCGGGCGAATCGCTTTAGCTGCTTTTGCCCATTGATTAATTAATGGTACACAATCAGCAAGCTTAAGTGCTGTTTCAGCACCAATACTACCACCGGTGGTTAATCCCATATGAGGTACTAAAATATCAGCGCCAGCTTTTGCCATATCAATGGCATTTTGCTCACTAAAGACATAAGGTGTCGTAAGGAGATCTTTTTCATGGGCTTTACGAATCATTTCAACTTCTAACGCATAACCCATGCCGGTTTCTTCTAAGTTAGCTCTAAAATTACCGTCGATAAGTCCAACGGTTGGGAAATTTTGCACACCGGCAAAACCTGTTTCTTTTAATTTATCTAAAAACTGATCAAACATACAAAATGGATCAGTACCATTAACACCAGCAAGCACTGGTGTGTTTTTTACTACGGGTAAAACTTCTTTTGCCATATCCATGACAATTTCGTTAGCATTACCATAAGCTAAAAGCCCTGCTAACGAACCACGTCCAGCCATACGATAACGACCGGAGTTATAAATAACGATGAGATCTATGCCACCTGCTTCTTCACATTTAGCTGATAATCCTGTACCTGCTCCACCACCAATAATAGGTTGACCTTTTGAAATCATGTCATGGAATTTTTTAAGCAATTGTGCACGTTTACTACTCATATATTCTCCAAATGTTATTTCATAATATTGGTAAATTCATTGATAACAAGATCACAAAACTCTGGTGAGTTGATGTGATAAGGCACTTTAATTAATTTTCTATTTTCGGTTTGATTAAAAACCTTCTCAAATTCATCAATAAATGCCTTATTTGCTTCCGGTGACCAAAAAGCACCACCTTGAATATCTAAAGCTGAAAATCCACCTTCAGGAATAATAAATGTTACTTTGCCTTGGCATTTGTTGAGTTTGGTTGCTATCCAATTCGCCATTTTCCGGTTTTCTTCCGGCGTTGTTCTCATCAAGGTTACTTGTGGGTTATGCGGATAAAATAAGCGATCTTGATATTTTTGCGGTATCGTATCCGGGCTTGAAAAATTGACCATATCAAGCGCACCGGTCGATCCAATATAAGGAACTTGGCTTCTTTCAATCGCACCAAAGCGATCTTCGTCACAAGCGAGTACGCCGTCGAATAAATGGTCGCATACTTCAGTTGTGGTGATATCAAGCACACCTTGCAGTAAATGGCTATCAGCCAATTTTTCCATTGCTTTACCGCCACTGCCGGTTGCATGAAAAACCAGACAGTCATAGTTGTCATGAAGTTTTGCTGTGACAGACTGTACGCAAGTGGTGGTAACCCCAAACATGGTCAAACCAATAGCCGGTTTATCCTCAACGGCTTCTTGAGATTTAAATAATACTGCGCCGGCAATAAAATTAGCGGCGTTTGTTAAAACTTTACGTGAAATAACATTTATGCCGGCAATATCGGTGACGGAGTACATCATGGCAATATCACTGGCGCCAATGTAACCGGAAATATCACCCGATGCCATGGTTGATACCATTAATTTTGGTACACCGACCGGTAATGATTGCATTGCTGGGGTAATTAATGCTGTTCCACCTGAACCACCCAGACCTAAAATTGCAGCAACATCCTTTTGCGCCATTAAAAATGATTTAAATGCACTTGCCATAGCTACAATGGCATTGCCTCTATCGGCATTAAAGATTGCTTCTTTTCCATTGGGATGAAAATTTGCGACGGTTTCGGATGAAATATCTGCGAAGTGATTGTATTGATGTGAAAGAGTTGAAATATCGACTAACTTACAAACGAGATTCTTTTGTACAAGTAAATTCTTTATAAAAACTGCCTCTTCACCTTTGGTGTCAAGGGTTGTTACCAAATAAATCGTGTCCTGTAATGCCATTTATTTCTCCTTGTTGGATATAAAGTCGAACTCAAAACATTAACCAAACGAATCCAGGTTAGTGGTACATTATATATAAAATGAGACTAAAGTCTCATTTTTTTTCAAAAAATATGCTTTAAAAATTTAAAAAAAATGCAGTATTATAGGCGCCACCTACATTAAACCTTCAAAAAAAATTCTTAGGCGAATATATCTTATGGCTTTGTTTCAACAATATACTGGAGCAAAAAAGCGAACTTTTCATCGTTTAATTAACACAGCATTGGAAGCACTAGAGGAGGGCGGTGAATTAACCATTACCGAACTTGCCGATAAATCAGGTATATCAAGAGCGACAGCTTACCGTTATTTTCCGACGCAAAGTGATTTGATTGCGGCGGTGGTTGAATGCTCATTAGGTCCTATCTTTTATTGGAAGTCGGATAAATCCGATTGTCAGGAAAGAGTCAATGATTTTCTGGCTTTTGCCTTTCCGCAGATGTTAAAACATGAAGGCGCTTTGCGTGCTGCTTTGAGAATATCTTTACAACAGTGGGCAAATCAACGGCGCAATGTTGAACCTCAAAAGAAAAAGTTTGTACGGGGTAATCGTAAAGAGATACTACCGGCTATATTGCAACCGTTAAAGTTTGAATTACCCGAAGAGTTATACCAAAAGGTCGTTTATGCTATTTCGGTAGTCTACGGTTCAGAAATCTTTATGGTATTAAAAGATATTTGGAACTTAAATAATCAACAACTGATATCTATTGCCCAATGGATGTCTAAAGCAATCATAAATCAAGCCCGACAAGATGCATTAAATAAGCAATAAACACCTTATTGCATACATTTTTTATCTACTTTAAATGACTTAACAAAACGATAACCGTTATTTTAGTCAATCATTAGTAAAGTTAAAATACAAAACAATTGATAGTCGATCGTTCATTAGCCATACAATTGCAAGCGAAGTTTTGCTGTTGTTAACTGCACTTTTTCGATAAGTGTGATCGTTTCATCGTGTTTACAAATTGAACGTCAAACAAAAAAAGCGTGCGGTGGCTAATGTTATATTTGAAATAATGATAATGCTGTAGAGGCATTATCTATTTTAGGCTTGATTGGTCGAATTAAGGTTAAGCGATCAGTAGAGTAATAACGCTATTTATTATTCTACTGACGTACTGTCTTAGCATGATTAATTCAGCCGTGGACTCAAATACGCCTGCATGAAAGTAGGCGTATTGCATTATTATGATCAAATTAATGGTAGGCGACAGGTTGTTCACTCAACTGATCGTGAACTAAAAGTAAGCATGTATCGCTCGACAGTACCGCTTGCTCAAGACGCTGTTTATCTTGATCATTGAGTTGGTTGATGCAAGCAACCACATAACTGCAAGTTTTGCTTTGCAGTGCTTTTTCGATAGTGGCAACTAAACTTTCGTCTTTTAAATTGCTTAAATGCACCACTTTTTGCTTATCAAGGCCGGCAGTATTAATCCATGACCGTTTTAACATTGGGCGATCAGATAACCATAATTGCCATTTTTTGGCTTTATTGAACGATCGTAATAACGGGCGTTGTTGTTGTAAAATTTGTTGAAAAGGAGATTCAAAATCTATCGCCGTTAATTGGGGCGTTGAATGTTCAATAAGCATAATAACCTCGATACTGTATTTGTATACAGTGTATATTAATACAGTATTTTAAGGTTGTAAACTCTCTTGATGTCGATTTTTTGAAATATTTTTGATTAAGTCATTAGCATGTTCGTAAAAATTGATAGGACAATATTCCTAAAAACGTCATCAAAACTGACCCAATCACATGAACGGCAATCATTGTCAGCCCTAAGGTATAACGGCCTTCTTGCAAAAAGTTAACAATTTCGGCAGAAAAAGTCGAAAAGGTGGATAAACCTCCACAAAAACCGGTTATGACCAATAATCGCCATTCGGCGGAAAGATTGGCGTGATTAAAAAAGGCAATGGCAAAGCCAATAATATAACCGGCGATCAGGTTTGACAGTAGCGTGCCTAAAGGTATCGCAAAGGCAATAAGATTAAATTTAAGCGATAAAAACCAACGCAACAAACCACCAGCGACCGATCCGACTGAAATGGCTAAAATAAGTTTTAGCATAATTAATTCCTAATCATTTAAGGCGTAATGATATTGGCAATAGCATTTAAATGGCAATCATTAACCAGCCTGATTTCAATAGATAATTGTAAAATGATGATCATAACAGTTGCATCATAAAATGAATATCTTTTAATCCAAGGTCGCCACGCTTTTCAATCGATTGAATTATTTTTGATTAAGAATTAACAAGTTAAATTGGTTATCGCAAATATCCGATGAATTAACAGGAAATCGACATGACATTAGGCTAGAATAACCGCCAAGAGTCAATATAAACAGGATATAAAAGATATGTTTACCGGTATTGTACAAGGCGTTGGACAAATTATTGATATTGTCGATCGTGATAAATTAAGAACTTATAAAGTCAAGTTACCTAAATCGTTAACCGCTAAGATTGAAATTGGCGCTTCAATTGCTAATGACGGTTGTTGTTTAACGGTAACCAAATTTGAAAATGATACGGTTTGGTTTGATATCATGCAAGAAACGCTCGCCTTAACCACGTTAGGCAGTAAACAGATTAATGATTACGTTAATATTGAACGTAGTGCCAAATTTGGTGATGAAGTGGGGGGGCATATAATGTCCGGGCATATCTCTTGCACTGCAACAATTGAACGGATTGAAAAAACACCGACCAACTGCACCATGCATTTAACCTTGCCAGAACAGTTTATGAAATATGTGTTATACAAAGGCTTTATCGGCATCGACGGAGCCAGTTTAACCATTGGCGAAGTGACGCAAAATGGGTTTGATATTCATCTTATTCCGGAAACTTTAGCAATAACAACGCTAGGCAATAAACAAGTTGATGATAAGGTCAATATCGAAATTGATTCGCAAACACAAGCCATAGTCGATACTGTTGAAAGAGTACTGGCAACCAAAAAATAGACAAATTTAAAAACTTAAAGCTAATGGCGCTTTGCGGGTAATACACTATTATGACCCGCCAATACTAGCGCAAAGCTTAACGGTTTTATCTATTTTGTTTGATGATAACAAACATCGACCGCGCTGTAATACTATGATTAACCGCTTTACGGCGGTTTTTTATTGGATCAAACAAAGCAAGTTTGCACACATTTCCCACCCATTTTAAACCCATTACATTATAGCCAACCTATGATGACGCATCTCATCATAAAGCTGCTCCCGCCTTCTGACTATGACATTTGCTTCCATATTAATGCGGAAAAAAATGTCATCGTCTTATTTATTCAACTCATTATACTTTTTACTAATCAGTCAGAAAAAATATTGCAACAACAGAGATAAAAGGGAGTGGGGGAATGGACAGGCAAATCGATTTACTTAAGCTACTTTTTAATGAATCGGCATTTAAACCCGCAATCTATTTTAGCGCCAAATTATTAATTTCAACCAAAACCATTTATGCAGATGTTGAAAAGCTAAATCAGCAGTTAGCAAAAGCCTTTAATACTGAAATTTTTATTGAAAAATCACCACGCAAAGGGCTTATTTTAGTCGGTAAAAAACAGCCAATTGAACCAATAATCTGTTACCTTGAGCAACACAATACCCATGGGTATTTTAATAAAAAAGCTCGCCGGTTAACGCCTGAGTATCGACGGTTGGATATTGTAAAACGTTGCTGTTTAAATCATGAAACCCTCTCGCTTGAGCAATTATCGAATGATTATATCGTCAGTAAAACTTCGTTACATAAAGATATCGAGTCTATTAATCGCTTACTAGAACAAGAAGGGGTAACCATTAAAGTGACCCACAAGCGCATTATTGTTCAAGGTAAAGAGAGCCAAATACAACGAGCTATCAAATATTTTCTCTCCGGCTATGTTAATAAACAAGACAGTATTTATATCAATCAGTTGATGATGTCACTATTTGGTGATAAGTCCTTTGAGCAAATCAGCCAGATACTACTTAACCATGATGAATCGTTAGTTCAACAAACATCAGAATACTATCTATCCTCTTTGCTTATTGCGATAACCATTTTATTAAAAAGGCTTAAATTAGGTTTTACCATTGATGAGCAAGAAGATTTCTTATTTAACCACATCCGCTATATGCAATCTTATTTGATTGCAGTTGATCTGACTAAACAGTTCGAAACGACTTTTGCCGTTAACTTTGCAACCAATGATATCAAATATCTAAGTAAACTCTTTTTTGCGCACCGTATTTTTGATGAATCACTCAAAGTTGATAACAGCTTTTATGAACAAACCGTTAGGCAAATTATCAAAAAAATTAGCGATATTGAGGGGGTTGATCTGAGCAAAGATAGCAAATTATTTCACTCATTGTTGTCTCACTTTCCACCCATGATCACCCGTATGCAAAGACAGATCAGAGTAAATAACCCATTGCTAAATGAGATAAAACAAGAGTACTCAACGCTATTTAGTGTGCTTTGGTATGCGTTATCGGACTTAGAGCGCAAATTTGATATTCGCCTTAATGATCATGAAATATCTTTTTTATTGATCCATTTTCAAATTGCCTTAGACAAAGCCGCTGACGCTAACAATATTGTGATTATCTGCCAATATGGTTGCGCTTCGTCTAATTTAGTGCTGAGCAAAGTGCGTAAATTGTTACCGTCAAAGGATAATATCGAAGTTTTTTCCGTGTCAAAATTAGCCTCGACCGATTTAACCAATGTCGATTTAATTATTACTACGCTCGATATTCATAATGTTAATAAACCGATAGTGAAAATATCATCACTATTAAATACTCATGATTATCAAAAGATAATGCAAGCTTATGCGGATTATGTGCTTAATCGCCCCAACAATTTTGCCGATCAGATAGGTCACTATCCCGCAATAGCAAAATTTATTATGCCGGATTTAATACAACTTCAAGTTGATATTCATGACAAAAGCGATTGCCTTAATCAATTAATCACCCTGCTTGAAGATAACGGCTATGTCACAGATCGTTATCGGCAATCAGTACTCCAGCGTGAACAGATTGGCGATACCTCTATTGAAAAGGGTATTGCTTTACCCCATGGCTCCCCGATGTTTGTTTGCCGTTCGAGCATCGCAATTATGACCTTAAGTAAACCAATTAAGTGGGGAATGATCGATATAAGCGTCATTATTATGGTCAGCCTTTGCGAGCAAAATATTAGTAATATCAATGATGTTTTTACTGAGATTTATCAGATTGTGTCAAATAAAGCGGCGATATCGAGGCTAAAAAATATCACGCATTTTAAACAACTAAAACAATTTTTGGATAATCAAAGAGGAATGAAAGATGTACTTTGATAAACAGTTATGCCTATTTGATATTGAGGCAACAAATCAGCAAGAGATCTTAACTACCATGGCACAAATGTTATACGTGCACGGCATGGTAAAACAGGATTTTTTAGCCGGAATTTTACAAAGAGAGCAACAATACCCTACCGGATTATTGGTTAACTCAACTGGTTTTGCTCTGCCGCATACCGATTCATCAAAAGTTAATCAATCGCAAATCTGTTTTGCATCATTAAAACACCCGATTATGTTTTCAGCCATGACAAATGAGCAGGAGAAAGTTGCCGTCAAATTTATTTTTATGCTGGCAATGAAACAACCCCATGAACAAGTTGAAAACTTACAGAACTTAATCGCTTTATTCCAAAATGAACAACAAATAGCCCGCTTAACAACATGTCATTGCGTTAACGAATTTATCGCTATTTTAGATCAAGCAGGCGTGAACTAATGCGCCTTTACTTTTATTCAAGGAGGTACAAATGGAGAGTGTAACTAGCATTTTTCAATGGTTAATTAATCTTGGTGGGGTAGTTTTTTTACCTATCATTATTTTTGTCATTGGTCTTTTTTTTCGGGTCAGTTTTTCCAAAGCGTTAATGTCGGGCATCACAGTCGGTATTGGTATTGTTGGATTAGGCTTAGTGATTTCATTATTGTCAGATACCTTAGGGGTCGCCATTCAAAAAATGGGTGAACAATATGGCACATCATTAAGCATAATGGATATTGGCTGTGGTGTTGGCGGACCATTGGCGTTTTCAACCACACTGGGATTATTACTTATACCGGCCTCACTTGTGATCAATTTCTTATTTATATCCTTAGGCTGGACACGGACATTAAATGTTGATATCTGGAACTTCTGGTTTGCTATTTTCTTAGGGTTGGTTGCTTATGCGGTCACAGGTGAATATTGGATCGGTATAATCGGCGCTGTTACTGCGGTGATGTTGCAATGGTTGTTAGCTGATTTACTGCAAAAAGCGATTAGCTCGTTTTTTGGTTATCCCGGCATTGCAATCACCCATTTAATGGCATTATCCGGCGCAATTGTCGCCATTCCACTCAATTGGTTATTTGACCGCATCCCCGGATTAAATCAGCTCAATGCCGATTCAGAAACATTAACCAAAAAATTTGGTATTTTTGGTGATACGGTTGTAATTGGATTAATCATCGGCTTAGTCGTCGGTATATTGGCAGGCTATGATGTCCCTAAAATTGGTCAATTAGGGATCTCAACGGCAGCCATTATGAAAATCATGCCCAAAATGGTTGCCATGTTTATGGAAGGCTTACTACCGGTTGCCGATGCCGCTCGTGAATTTACCCGAAAAAAACTCAATGGAAAACAGGTTAACATCGGTATGGACGCCGCATTAACAGTCGGTCATCCTGCCGTTATGGCAACCGCTTTAATTATGGTGCCGGTCTCATTACTGCTGGCATTAATTTTACCGGGCAACAAAGTATTACCCTTTGGTGATTTAGCTTTTTACGCTTTTGGCATTTGCCTAATGGTCCCTTTTTTCAAAGGCAATATTGTCCGATCAATTTTGGGCGGAACAATCTATTTAGTGATATGCCTGTATATGTCAACTTGGTTAGCGCCGATTATTACCGACGTTTTTCATTTAGCTAATTACGATGTGGGTATGGCTGGCACCGTTAGCGTTATCTTATGTGGATTATGGCCAGTTACCTTATTTGTACTGTTACTAAATTATTTGGGTTATTTAGGATTAATAGGCTTAGCGCTTGTGATCTTATGTCTACTTATCTATATCAACAAAATCAAAAAAATTGAAATGTATTAAAAGGAAAACAAACGATGAAAAAACTATTAATAATGTGCGGAGCAGGGCATGCCACATCAACGATAGCAGTCAGTAAGGTAAACAAGTGGTTGGCGGATAAAAACCGCTTAAATGATGTCACTATTTATCAATCCAAAATTGCCGATGAACTTAACAAAATTGACGCTTATGATGTCGTTGTCAGCACAACCATTGTTCCTGAGTCGATAAAAGATAAAGTGCTAAATGGGTTACCTCTATTAACTGGTGTCGGGCTAGATGAGTTTTTTGCAGAGTTAAGCAAACGTTTAGCGGTTTAGCACCATTTATCAGATTAATTCCCTCGTTAATATTACTCTGTTTTGGTTAATTCAACTTGCGGCATATAACGCAGAGTGATTAAAAACGGGGGAGGAGAGAGCAGAGCGTCAAAAATGAAAATCTATCATCATACTTTAACGATCAGTACTGTAGTTGGTCGGCACTCTTATCATGATATTAGTAATGCACTCGATCAGTTTATGCAACACGCTAATATCCAAAACGGGCAATTAACCATTGCCACAACGCACACCACTTGTTCTTTATTTTTTGAAGAGTCAATGCATGACACCAACTTTTATGGGGACGATCTTTTACATGTGGACATCAATAATATTTTAGAAAAAATAGTGCCCAAAATGACCAGTGAAAACCAGTATAACAGCCCGGGACCAAAACATATTGCCTTTGGTTTAAGTTTAAATGACCCCCATTATCCTGCTGAAAAATGGGTAATGCTAAATACCGATGCCCATATAAAATCCTCATTATTTGGTAGCTGTTCACTGGTTATTATCGTCAAAAATGGCAAGCCGTTACTTGGCTCACTTGGACGAGTTTACTTCGTCGATTGGGATACGTTGCGAGCAAGGCAACGTACAGTAAATTTTATGCTTATGGGGCTTTGAATAAGGAGTCATTATGTTGTTGTCACCCTCATTATTTAATTCCGATCTCTATCTGATTAAAGACACCTTATCCACCTTACAAAGCTGTGGGATAAGTGATGTGCATATAGATATTATGGATAATCACTATGTGCCAAACTTAGGTTTTAATAGCGAATTTATAGCAAGTTTAAAAAAACATACTCACTTTAAGGTCGATTGTCATTTGATGATTGAAAAACCGGAACTATCGATTATGGATTTTATTGCCGTTAAACCTGATATTTTGACCTTTCATTTTGAATCAACTGTTCACCACGCTTTTGTAATCGACAAAATTATCAGTTATGGGATTAAAGTTGGCATTGCGATCAATCCGTCAACACCGGTCGCCGCACTAAAACTGTTATTGCCGATTGTTGATCGTGTATTAGTGATGAGCGTTAATCCGGGACAAAAGGGAGAGCGTTTTTTACCCTTCACGCTGGCGAAAATGGCTCAATTGCAATCGGAAAAGATTAAGCATAATTACCATTACGATATTCAAGTCGACGGTAATATTACCGATGCAAATTTATCAGATTGTTTACAAGCCGGTGCGACAAACATTGTATCCGGTGGCTTTATTTTCAAAAACAATGATATCCAAAACAATATTGCTAAGTTAACCGCAATCATGGCACAAGGATAAAATATGCAAATTAAAACCATACTTAACAATATATTAGATGAAATTACTGCACAGATTGATCATATTGAGCAAAATCAGTTAAATCAATTTTGTGATGCTATTATTGCTGCCAATCACATTTTTTTAGCCGGAACGGGGCGATCGGGTCTAATAATTAGTGCTTTTGCCAATCGCTTAATGCATTTAGGATTGTCAGTAAGTGTGATTAACGAAATCAGTAAGCCCAAAGCCAATGGGGATGATGTGCTGATACTGGGTTCCCATTCCGGTGAAACCGCAAGTTTAATTGCTTATGCCAAACAGGCGCAAAAGCTGGGAGTGAAAGTCATTATTCTAACCGGCAATGCCGACTCAACATTGGCGAAGCTGGCCGATAGCTGTGTGACTGTCAAGATTGAATTATCCCATTTTACCCAACCCATGGGCAGTACTTTTGAACAACTAGCATTACTGATTTATGATAGCGTGATTTATCGATTAATGGGGCTGTTACATCAATCGCCTGAACTGATGAAGTCAAGGCATGCCAATATTGAATAATGTCAAATAATAAAAACATATCAAATAGTGTATTAGTCAGTATTTGATATGTTTTATACTTAAACATATACATTTTCTGAAAGTTTTTGACAAGAAATATTGGTGTTTATGCAAGGTAAGGGGATAGATTCTTAATCGGTTTACCATATTAAAAAAGCTTTATAATCAAACACATACATTTTCTGAAAGTTCTTGACGAGAAAATATTGGTGTTTATGCAAGGTATTTGAATAGATTCTTAATCGGTTTACCATATTAAAAAAGCTTTATACTCAAACATATACATTTTCTGAAAGTTTTTGACAAGAAATATTGGTGTTTATACAAGGTACTGGGATAGATTCTTAATAGGTCTACTATATAAAAAGCTTTATACTTAAGCATATACATTTTCTGAAAGTTTTTGACAAGAAGCTATGAGTGTTTATGTCTGGTACTGAAATAGATTCTTAATCGGTCTGCTATATAAAAAAGCTTTATACTTAAACATATACATTTTCTGAAAGTTTTTGACAAGAAGCTATGAGTGTTTATGTCTGGTACTGAAATAGATTCTTAATCGGTTTACTATATAAAAAAGCTTTATACTTAAACATATACATTTTCTGAAACTTCTTGTCAAAAAACGGTTACATTTTATCTTTTAATAACCGGGCTATTTGGGCAATATCATCCGGCGTTGTTTGACAGCAGCCACCGATCAATTTGGCACCCAATTCTATCCAGCGGGGTAATTGATTGCTAAAAGTGCAATTATGGCTATGGTTTGCATGCCATTGTTTAGTTGTTGGATCATACTGTTCACCCGAATTAGGGTAGATAATTAATGGTTTTTGAGTCAGTGTGCTTAATACTTCAAGGGCAGGGGTGACTTTTTCCAGCGCAATACAGTTAATACCAATACTGACAATTTGATCACAACCATTTAAAAATTCGATAACCTCAGTTAATGGGGTGCCGTCACTGAGATGATGTTCATCTTTTAACGTTAAAGAAAACCAACAGCTAATCGACGGAAAATTAGTGATAAGTTTGGCTAAGGCTTTAATTTCAGCAAATGAAGGCAGTGTTTCACATGCCAACATATCAACCTGCGCTTCAATTAAGGCGGTTATTCGCTCAATATGAAAATCAATAAAAGCCGCTTCGCTAAGTTGATAATCGCCAGTATATTCGGAACCATTTGCCAAATAGGCACCATAAGGGCCGACAGAGCCGGCGATAATGAGTGGTTTATTGAGCCCCGTTTCATTTAAATAGCGTTGTTTTGCTTGTTTAGCAAGCTCAACGCTTTTTTTAATTAAGGCAATGGATGTTGTTAAATCAATACCTTTTAGTGCAAAGCCTTGCGGTGAAGCTTGATAGCTGGCTGTAATGGCACAATCGGCGCCGGCTTTAAAGTAATCATAATGGACTTGGCTGATAAGTTCCGGTTGTTCAATGAGCACTTTGGCTGACCAAAGGCTATCATTAAGATCGCATCCTCGGCGTTGTAGCTCACTTGCTAAAGCGCCGTCGATGATAATATATTTTTTCTGTTTTAATAGTTGGTCAATTAGGTTATTACATTTCATTTTTAACTGCTCGTTTTTGATAGACTTGAGTAAAATGGTGCGCAATAAAGCAGAAAATGACAAAAGGAATACCACAATATAACGCGATGCGCTGATTCGGATCGAACGCTAATCCGACACAAGCAACTAAACAAAGTATAAAGCCCAAAATGGGAACGAATGGATAAAATGGTGCTTTATATTTTAACGATTTAACTTGAGCATCAGTGAGTTGCTTCCTAAAAAAGTAATGAGAAGCGCAGATACTCAGCCAAACAGCAACTACCGCAAATCCAGAGATCGCCGTTAGCGCAACAAATACCGTGTCGGGCGCAATCACACTGGAAAAGAGTGCTAATAATCCCCCTAACATACTGACTATAATTGCCATAGTTGGAATACCGTTGCCAGTGAGTCGGCTAAAACACTTAGGTAAAGTCCCTTGATTTGACAGAGACCATAACATTCGACCAGAGGCATAAAGTCCCGAATTAGCGGCGGATAAAATAGCGGTGATAATAACAAAGTTATAGATATCTGCGGCATAAGGTAAACCAATATTTTCAAATACCTCAACAAAAGGGCTTTTTATTACTCCTGCTTGATTCATCGGGAGTAAAGCAGCCAGCACAAAAATGGTGCCAACAAAGAAAATTATCAGTCGTAAAATCGTTGTTTTTATCGCTAATGGAATCGTTTTTTCCGGATGATGTGTCTCACCGGCGGCAATGCCAATAAGTTCTGTTCCAGAAAAAGCAAAGTTAACGGTGACCATTGTCATAATAATTGGGGTGATACCGTTAGGGAACCAACCATTTTCAGTAATATGATGTAAAAATGGGGCTGGCATGTTGTTCTTCATTGGAATAAAACCAAAGATTGCAGCGCTACCTGCGATAATAAAAACAATAATGGTGATAACTTTAATGATTGAAAACCAAAATTCACTTTCGGCAAAAAATTGTGAGCTAATAATATTTAACGTAAATATAACGATACAAAAAATTAAGCACCAGATCCATACCGAAACCTGCGGGAACCAATATTGCATACATAAGCCGGCAGCAGTCAGACTCGAGCCTAGCGCAACTGTCCAAGTGAGCCAATAAAGCCAAGCAACCGTATATCCCGTAGCGGGACTGATAAAGCGTGAAGCGTAAGTATGAAAAGCACCCGTTTCAGGCATGGCAACGGCAAGTTCACCTAAACATAACATGACTAAATAGACCACTAAAGCGCCAATTAAATAAGCAATAATTGCCCCTATTGCGCCGGCAGTGGCAATGATATAACCCGTATTAAAAAAGAGTCCTGTACCAATGACCCCACCTAGTGACAGCATTATCAGATGCCTTGTCTTCATGGTCCGTTTAAATTGATTTTGATCTAACGACGAAGGTTGAGTATTCATAGGGATGTTTCAATGTTGATAAATTAAAAATAATATTCCACTAGCTAAGCTAGTGGAATTGACGAGTGAATAAATTGAGGTACGGCGTTTAATGGAGTCATTGATTCGTTAATGCTTCTAATTCTTCTTTAGTAAATGTTTTACCATTCAACTTATACTCTTGATCTTTTATAATTGATATATTACTTGAAATACCATTGTCATCAACTTTAAACATAGGATTATCAGCGAAAGCCATTTTAGCCATAGTTGCTACCTGCATTCGGTTCATATCAACTTTATTTTGTGATATTTTCTCATCATTAGGCGATTCTATTTGTGTTTTCACTAATGCTATTACACTGAAAGGGATTTCAAGTTGTCCTTTAACTGTATCCCAATTTAGTATGTTATTAATATCTAGATCTTCTTCATCCACTTCATCAGCTGCTTTAAATAAGCCACTTATTTTTGCAACACCTGCTTCATTGTGCAAACTAATCTCATTGACAGTAATTTCTGAACCAATGGCAGTAGAATAACGATTTCTATCAAATTCTTTAGATAGATTTTTAACACTGAAGTCAAAAGTAAGATCACCTAAGTTTTGTTTTCCATATGTTGAAGAACCTACTTTCAATAACAATGAGCCATTGACTCTTTCCTTATCATCAATTTGTGTTTTTTGCTTGAATTGTAAATCACTGATAGAAAAGTTTGCGATTTGTCCCATCGTTAATGGACGCGGATCGACTTCAATTTTATCAATACTTGCTGTTATATCTTGTTGCATTTCAAGAAAGTTTAACGTACCTTTTTGAGTTATATTATGGATTTTCAGTAAAGGGATGCTATTAAATGCAGTGAGTTTTACGTCATCAACTTTAAATTCATATAGAAAATCTTGATGGTTTTCTCCTTGCTGTAGAGATAAATTCCAACCGTCGATTTTAATGTTATTTTTACCATTACTGTCACTAATGGTGACATCCAGGTCATCTAACTTTGTATTGACTTGCAAATCAGATAAATCAGAATTGCCTTTTACCGTTATTTCACCGCTACTAAATGCCACTGAGTTTCCACTAGGGATTGCTGGAATGACATCAGAAGATAGATTGATTGCGCTAGAGACCAATTGTAATGTAAAAAATTCGCCATAAGTAATACCCAAATGACCTTTGTAAAAAGGCTTATTACCAGCAATCTTCCAAACTTCTGGCGATGTTTGTTCAGTAGGTTCAAATTCTACCCAAGCCATTTGAGGTAAAAAAGTACCTTTGCTTAACGCAGCAACAGGGAAAGGTCCATGATGAATCGTGATATTATCATCATATAATTTAACGCTACGGCCATCATCTAATGACGTTAGCATTACATTCATATGCATCTTAGTTGAAAAGAGGCCTTTTTCCGGTTGATTATGGGTGATAACGACATTGAACATTTCTTGAGAGTTGTTGAAATTTTTAGTGATTTCAGCAATGTAGTTGTCGAAGTTATTTTCAATTACATTTCCTGTATACCATGATGTGCCGACATATCCAATGCCTAATACTGCAATAATACCAATAGCTAGTGTACTTTTTTTCATGTCAAATCTCTTTCATTTATAAAATTGTAAATTATTGTTCTTGTTTCTTAGCAAAATCCAAAATCAACGAACAAATTTATAACGCATTCAATTTGTTAAAGCTGATCGTTGGCAATTCTAAACGATTTAAGCCTATGAAGCGATAACTTTTTAAACCTTTGACAATGGGTAAGCCCTATTACTTTAACATTTTTATCGTTACAGACAGGCGAATAGTGCGATCGGAAAATAATTGAGTAGGGGGAGATTATTGGCTGTATAGGGGTATTTTTTACCATTTTTGCTGATTTTCAGCGATATTACGCCAATAATATTGGCGCAATAGGTTAAGGATGACTGTTTTTTTAATCATACACATTTGATTCGAAAAATTGTAAAAACTCTTCTTTTGATATGAAATGATTATTTAGCCTTATTTTATCTTTATTGCCATGAATCTCTATATCGCTATAAATGCCCGGGTTACTTCCTTGTTTGATATCGACAATCGGACTATCTTCAAGCTCATGTAACAGTGAGTCTATTATTTTGTTTGTCTCAAATAATTGTTCATCAGTGACATCACTCGAATCAGGATTTGACACTTGAGCAACAAAGCGATCTAAAACGGCAAATGGTGCTTCAAGTTTGATTTTTGTTAGAACAGTATCGTTTAAAAACGTCTTGATGCTCCCCAGACTTAATTGTTTAATTTTGAAAGAAAAATTTAAATCCCCTGCATCGGAATGAAAATTGAATATATTCAATGCAATGTTCGGATTGTTAGGGACACTAGCATGATTAGATTCAATAGCTCCAAGTCCTAATGAAACAAGTTTCCTGACAAACAAATCATTCGAATCTGAAAAATCGATATCGAATATCAATTTACCGAGGTGTTGTTGTCCATAATTGATTGACTCAATTTTCATTTGCAGGGAACCATTTGGCAGTTGATTATCGTTAGCTGCGCGGTAAATTTGCTTCAGGTCGATATTAGATAACACTAAATCCGGCTCCTCCTCAGATAACGAGACTAATTTATCCAAAGTGTTATGTATCTCTATATCCTTAGTTATGCCATTAACACGGCCTTTGGCTTTAAAATTTTCTAATTTCAAAATATCATAAAGCTCAACATCTACGGATAATGCATCTAGAGGAAATTCAGTAAGATCACGTTGAAATAGCTTGCCAATATTTATCTCAAAATCCTGTAAACCCAGACCATTAGGCGAGGAGAGAGAAGCTTCAAACTGAGAAATTGATAGTTTGTTTTCATTGTTGGCATAAATGCTGAAATTATCACTTTTTATGTTACCACCCATATCATGACCATGATTTTTGCTAAATAAATTGATGCTACTTTCACCATATTCTATTGTTACATCAGGGCTAAGTGACGGGATTTCATTATGTGTTAGTTCTCCCCCTTTGGTGATTAAATTAATTTGGTTATTGCTGTTATAGTCGATAGTTATATAACCAGTAAGTGGAGGCTGATTACCCGCTTTCTTCCAAAGATCAGGGTTCTTTTTTTCGGACATTTGATATTCAATCAAAGCGAGTTGAGGGGTAAAATTACCTTTAGCTAAGGCGGCAAGTGGAAAAGGTCCGTGGTGAATAGCTATATCATCTTCAAATAGGGTAAGTTGATCATCATCGCTAGCCTCCGATTGGTATTTAGGTTGTTGAGATAGCGTCACTTTTAAGTGAAATTTGCTCGAAAACAGATTTTTTTCGTAATGACTCTTAATCAGGTTAAATCTAACCGAACGTTTATTGCTGTTAAGATGCTTTGTAATAGCGGTTATCTGCTCATCGATATTATCTTCAATAAGGTTTCCCGAGTACCAAGTTGAGCCAACATAAGCTATGCCTAATACAGCAACTATCCCAATCGCGACTGATGCCTTCTTCATTATCATAATTCCTTATTTGTTGTTAAATTTCATTATGGATTTTCACGGTGCTTTGCAAAATCACTTAGTAAATTATTAATATAATCAATACGTTGATTTTGTTGTAACTCTTTTTGTTGTAATTTTAAACGGTTTGTTCCTTCGAGACGATAGTTTTTAGGCTCTTTTTGAATTAGTTCAATTAAATAATCGACCGAAACTTGGTTATTATTACCAAATTCTATATAACCACCTTTATCGCTAAATTCAATTTTTGTGATACCTAATTGGTTAGCATAATAACGGATTTTGGTTGTGGCTAATAAAAACACTGTTGCATCGGGTAATTGACCAAAGCGATCACGCATTTCAACTTGAATGTCGGTTAGCTCATCAAGATTTTCAATACTCGCAATTCGCTTGTAGAGTGACAAACGGGTATTGACATCGGGGATGAAATCATCAGGAATTAAGGTTGGCAATCTTAACTCTACTTCAGTCTGTTGGCTATTAAGCAAGGATTCAAGCGTCGGCTCTTTGCCTTCTTTTAGGGATTTGACCGCATCTTCAAGCAATTCAATGTAAAGGTTAAAACCGATAGTTTCGATTTGCCCGCTTTGATCGCTACCCAGTAGTTCACCAGCGCCACGAATTTCAAGATCATGGGTGGCAAGTGCAAAACCGGCGCCTAAATCTTCTAAAGTGGCAATGGCATCAAGGCGTTTTTTCGCATCTTTACTCAGTAATTTAGGGTGAGGCGTTAATAAATAAGCGTAAGCTTGATGATAAGAGCGCCCAACACGACCTCGTAATTGATGCAATTGTGCTAAACCAAATTTATCAGCACGGTCAATAATTATTGTATTGGCATTGGGAATATCAATACCGGTTTCGACAATGGTTGTACAAACCAGTATGTTAAAACGTTGATGATGAAAATCATTCATCACCCGCTCTAAATCCCGTTCATGCATTTGACCATGACCAATGGTAATTCGAGCTTCCGGTACCAGTTGTGCCAGTTTTTCACTTACGCTTTCAATATCTGATATATCATTATGTAAATAGTAGATCTGACCACCACGTAAGATTTCACGTAATATCGCTTCACGAATCACTAAATCATCGTATTCCCGAACAAATGTTTTCACAGCGAGTCGACGTGCTGGTGGCGTTGCGATGATTGACAAATCACGCATACCACTCATTGCCATATTAAGTGTACGTGGAATAGGGGTGGCCGTTAGCGTTAAAATATCGATATTGGCACGCATGGCTTTAATTCGTTCTTTTTGCCGAACACCAAAACGGTGCTCTTCATCGACAATAAGTAGTCCAAGATCTTTCCATTTCACATCTTCTTGCAGTAATTTATGGGTGCCAATAACAATATCGACTTTACCTTCGCCCAACGCTTTAATAATTGCTTGTTGTTGTTTGGCGGTTTTGAAGCGAGATAAGCTTTCAATTCGAATTGGCCAATTAGCAAAACGGTCACAAAAACTCTCATAATGTTGCTCAGCAAGCAGGGTAGTTGGGACTAATACTGCTGCTTGTTTTTGGTTTATCACCGCTAAAAATGCGGCGCGAATAGCCACTTCGGTTTTACCAAAGCCAACATCGCCACACACTAAGCGATCCATGGCATATGGTGAACACATATCGCCAATAACAGCACCAATGGCATTTTGCTGATCTTCCGTTTCTTGATAGGGAAATGCACTGCAAAATAGTTCATACTGTTCACGGTCTTGTTTAAATTCAAATCCGGGTTTGCTCTCCCGCTCAGCATAAATATCCAGCAATTCGGCGGCCACATCCCGAACTTTTTCGGCGGCTTTTTGTCTGGCTTTACTCCATGCATCGGTGCCCAGTCTGTTTAGTGGGGCATTTTCTTCATCACCACCTGAGTAGCGGCTAATTAAATTTAATGAAGATACCGGAACATAAAGCTTAGTGTCATTTGCATAAAGTAAGATAAGGTATTCGGCACTAATGCCACCGGTTTCTAACGTGGTGAGTCCGGCGTATCGTCCAACCCCATGCTCAATATGCACAACCGGTTTACCGGGCGTTAATTCGGCTAAACTTCGAATCAAGTTATCAGTATTAATCGCTTGTTTATGCTCTTTTTTACGACGGATAATCCGCCGACCTAATAACTCGTTTTCGGTAATAAAAGCATAGTTTTGTTGTTCATCAATAAAGCCTTGCTCGCTGGCGCCAATCATCAAACAGAATCGGTTTTCAGTCTGGTTTAATTCAGTGAGTTGATCGATTGTTGTTGGGTGAATCCGAATACGACCAAGCACTTCTTGCAACGCCTCTTTGCGGCCTTGCGACTCGACCGAAAAGACAATTTTACCGTTAAAATCATCAATAAATTGTTGAAAGTGTAAATAAGGATCTTTCTGTTGCATCGCAATGGCAATATCGGGCAAAGTGCGATAAGGCAGATTGATACTTTTCGCCGATTGTTTAAAGGCGGTATTAGAAACCACAATGCGGGGATAATTTTTTAAATAAGCAAATATTTCGTCGGTTTTAGACCAAATCGTCGTTGGCGCTAATAACGGCCGCATAGGATCGACACGGCGGCTTTCATATCGTTGCAAAATATCTTGCCAATACTTATTGGCAAATTGTTCAATGTTTGCCGTATTGATAATCAACGTATTATCTAAAAAATAGGAAAATAGTGGCGTTAACGGCTCACTAAAAAACAGTGCTTGCCAATACTCAATGCCGGTGGGCAAAATATTTTTACTCACTTGCTGGTAGATGCTTTCTGGCTCAAGTCTGACTTCAAATTGTTCACGCCACTGGCTGCGAAATAGTTCAATAGCCGATTTATCAAAAGGAAACTCGTGAGCCGGAAGTAATTGTATTTCGGTTATTTCATCTTGCGTGCGCTGTGTTTCGACATCAAAGGTTCGAATGCTATCAATTTCATCATCAAAAAAGTCAATCCGATACGGATTATCACTCCCCATAGGGAAAATATCAAACAGGGCGCCACGGGTTGCATATTCGCCGTGTTCCATAACCTGGCTGACAGATCGATAACCGGCATTTTCCAGCTGTAAACGTAGATTTTCACGGCTAATACTTAAGCCTTTTTTCATCATAAAGACATGCCCGCCTAAATAGCTTTGTGGGCAGACTTTTTGCATTAAGGTATTAATCGGTAAGATGAGTGCACCTTTAGTCAAATGTCCTAAATGATAAAGACACGATAAACGTTCCGATACAATATCTTGATGCGGTGAAAAACTGTCATAAGGTAAGGTTTCCCAATCGGGAAAGAATATTGACGGAAAGCGAGAAAACTGTTTCAGCTCCTCATTAATTCGGGTAGTTTGTTGCATATCATCGGTAATAATCACAACTAAGCCATTATGCGCTTCAATTACTTGCGCACACAGTTGAGATAATGATGAGCCAACAAGTTCACCCACTTGCTTGATATCACCGGATTTTTTAGGAATGATTGTCGAAATATTCATTATATTAGGCATGATAAGGTTAATTGATATCGTTGCGATAGTTATTGCAGGATTATAACGTAATTACGTGGTTGTTTTCTATATCTGTTTAATCCTGTATGATAAGCACTTTACATTCAACTCGTTAAGCTTTATCACAAAGTTTCAGGTATTGTATACGTTTATGTCAAAAATATTTCGCCCATTAGTGTTTTTTATTGGCTTGCGCTATGTCTACGGTCAAAAGACCGACGGCTTTGGCAGGTTTGTATCATGGCTGTCGATGATCGGCATTATGCTAGGTTCTATCGGTCTGATTGTTGTGTTATCGGTTATGAATGGACTTGAAGAACAGATGCAAAACAGTATTTTAAAGTTTTTTCCGCAAGCGCAAATTACCACACAACAAGGTCGACTCGATCCGGTTGCCTTTCCTTCATCACAATTTGAAAAAATACCCGGCGTTAACCGCATTACGCCCTTAGTCACCGGTGATGTGATTCTACAAAGTGAGCATAGCATCACGGTTAGTACCTTAATGGGGATTAATGCTGAAGATAATGATCCGATTACGCACTATATCTACATGGGCGAGATTTCCGCACTTAAAGCCGGACAATATAATGTGATTTTAGGACAGAGCTTAGCTAATCAACTAGGCGTGGGATTGGGTGATAAAATTCGCTTAATGGTGACTGACGCTAGCCAAATTACGCCAATTGGTCGTATTCCTTCACAGCGGTTATTTAATGTTGTTGGGCTGTTTGCCGTCAATCATGATATCAATCAAGCATTAATTTATGTTAATCAAACCGATGCCAAAAATTTATTACGTTATCGTGGCAACGACATTACCAGTTGGCGGCTGTTTTTAGATAAACCATTAGATATTGCTTCAGTGGTCAGCGCACCATTACCGGACGGATTAGTCTTTAATGATTGGCGAGCTAAGCGAGGCGAGCTATTTCAAGCGGTTAAAATGGAAAAAAATGTTATGGGGTTACTCATTAGCTTAATTGTTATTGTGGCGGCATTTAATATTATCACCTCGCTGAGCTTGTTAGTTATGGAAAAACAAGGCGAAGTTGCCATTTTGAAAACGCAAGGGCTGTCACGATTAAAAATCATGCTCATTTTTATTATTCAAGGTGCGACATCGGGCATTATTGGTACCTTGTTAGGCAGTACGATAGGATTGTTGATTGCGCTTTATCTCAATGAAATCATGCAAGTTTTGGGCTTGTCGTTTGCCGGTATTTTGTTGCCGTCTTTGATTGAACCGACACAAATTATATTAATTATTTTTGGATTGCTTATGTTATCGTTAATTTCAACTATTTATCCTGCCTACCGTGCCGCTAATATTCAACCTGCCGAGGCTTTACGTTATGAATAATTCAGAAAAACTACTGTCAGCTAAAAATCTGTGTAAAACCTATCAAGAAGGCAAAATGGTGACAGAGGTGTTAAAAGATGTCACGTTTGATATCTATCCAAAATCATTAATGGCAATTATTGGTAGTTCCGGCTCAGGTAAAAGTACCTTGTTGCATCTGCTTGGCGGATTAGATCAACCGACATCGGGTGAAATTTTGTTTAAGTCGCAACAACTTAATCGGTTATCCGAGCAGGAAAAGGCGCAACTGCGTAATCAACAAATTGGATTTGTTTATCAATTTCATCACCTTTTACCCGATTTTACGGCGCTGGAAAATGTCGCTATGCCGCTTTTAATTGGTGGAGTAAAACCAAACGAAGCCAAACAACGGGCTATGGCGATGCTTGATTCGGTTAATTTAGTTAAACGAGCCAATCATCGCCCGTCTGAGCTCTCTGGCGGTGAGCGTCAGCGAGTGGCAATTGGGCGCGCGTTAATTAATAATCCGGCTTTAGTTATGGCTGATGAGCCAACCGGTAATCTCGATAAATCAACAGCCGATGCGATTTTTGATCTGCTTATCAAGTTAAACCGTGAACATGGTACCGCCTTTTTAGTGGTCACCCATGATTTAGCATTAGCAAACAAACTTGATAAACAGTTAATTATGAGTGACGGGCGATTAACTGAAAGCAGTGCAGCCAACACAAGTTTAATGGGTAATTAATATGATTTTATCTCTCTTTACCGCCATTAGATTTCGCCGAGGGCGCCGTAAAAGTGGCATGGTGTCGTTAATTTCAATTGTTTCAACCTTCAGTATTGCTATAGGTATAGCGGCGCTAATTATTGGTTTGAGTGCCATGAATGGCTTTGAGCGGGAACTGCATAATCGGGTTTTATCGGTTGTGCCGCACGGTCAATTATATCCGGAAATCGGTAACTTAGATAATTGGCGAGATGTCCAACAAGAGCTAAAAGATAATAGCCCAAACATAGTTTCAAGCGCTCCTTTTGTCAGTTTTACCGGTTTGGTTGAAAACGGGAGTAAGCTGGGGGCGGTCGAGGTGCAAGGGGTTGATCCGGTGCAAGAGCAACAAATCAGCGCTTTACCTAATTATGTTTTAAATGATAAATGGTCATCGTTTAAGGCAGACCAGCAACAAATTATCCTTGGATCTGGGTTAGCCAAAAGTTTAGCGGTGAGCGAAGGCGATTGGGTATCGTTATTAATTCCGGTATCAAGCGAACCGAATCAGCTTAAATCCCCGAGAAGGGTACGTTTACAAGTGCAAGGTATTTTAGAATTAAGTGGTAGTTTAAGTAATAATATCGCTTTAGTGCCGTTGAGTGATGCGCAAAATCTGCTGGATATGGGTGACAGTGTCACAGGTTTAATGATCAATGTGAATAATCTTTATCAAGCCAATCAGATCATCGGCCTGGCGGCATTAAATCTTAACGAAAATATGACCTTCAACAGTTGGGAAAACAGTTTCGGTTTTATGTATCGTGATATCCAAATGATCAGGCAAATTATGTATCTGGCAATGATTGTCGTGATTGGCGTTGCCTGTTTTAATATTGTCTCAACCTTAGTTATTGCGGTAAAAGATAAACAACGAGATATTGCGATTTTAAAAACCCTTGGTGCAACCAACCGCCTAATTAGACATATCTTTATTTGGTATGGGGTTATCTCAGGCTTGATCGGCAGTATCATTGGGGTGATTTTAGGGGTGCTAATGTCTTGGCAACTTTCAAACATAATGAAAGGGATTGAGTCATTAATGGGGCATAAAATTTTGAACAGTAATATCTACTTTATCGATTTTTTACCGTCCGAAATTCATTTTCTTGATGTGTTAATTGTCTTTGTAACCGCGATGCTGTTAAGTTTGATTGCCAGTTATTATCCAGCCCGACGAGCGTGTAAAATCGATCCGGCACGTATTTTAAATAGCTTTTAATCGTCTGATTGATTTTAAAAAAAGGCGTTATTATTGATGTATATAACGCCTTTTTTTAGTTTAATAATAGTAGCGATAGTTAGCAGGAAATTGATAATCTAGATAATCTAGATAAGCTAGATATAAACCTACGGCCGCTATTATAAAAATTATCCCAATAATGATATTTAATAAACTGCTAGAGTATTTAAACTTTCGTAGACATGCCGAAACTATCCCACCGAGAATAAATCCGGTTACGGCACCGCCAATATGCGCCATATTATCGATAGACGGTAGCAAGCCGATTGCGGCGGTAAGCACTAAACTGACAATAATTGATTTTATTGGCAGCTGCTCCATATCAACGTGATTAACAAGTGAAAACGCCAGGAAAGCCGTAATAATACCTAAAATCGCTCCCGATGCCCCACAGCTAATCACAACCACATTTATTGTGGCAATATCACTGGCTAAACTGCCATAAAGTCCGGACAGAAAATAGATACCTAAAAAAGCAAAAGGTGGGATGACTCTTTCTAAAATGCTGCCGACACTCCATAAGGCAAGCATATTCATCGCTAAGTGGGTAACGCTAATATGTACAAAAAGGTTGGTAAACATGCGCCAATATTGACCGGAGAAAGTCAATTGCGCAACATCCGCCCCCCAATCAATCAAAAACGCGTTATCATGAGTGGTAAGTCCTCGACTATCAAGCATTCGGGATATAATAAAATAGGCAACATTTATCACCACAAGCGAGCTGGTAATTTTGGTTTGTTTGGCTAAAAAAAGTGTCTGTTTTAATAAACTCATAACGAGATAATCCTTTCAGATAAATCAGTAGAATAAAGCGATATCATTGTCAGTCAATAAACGGTTAATTTAGCGGTTTACCAAAAATGACTAAATCACGTGAAACACCGTCAAGTTCGGCAACATTTGGCAATAATCCCCATTGTTGATAGTGCATTTTTTTAAATAAATTGACACTGGCGGTGTTGTGTCCAAAAACAAAGCTAAGAATAGTGTTTATGCCTGCTTGCTGAGCAAATGCTTCAATCTTTGCCACCATTATTTGTCCGATTTTTTTACCTCTAAAATCCTGATGAAGATAGAGGCTGATCTCAACAGTTTTATCATAAGCCGGCCGACCATAAAATGATGACAAACTCACCCAGCCACAAGGTTGGTTGTGATATTTGATTAGCCAAAGGGGGCGATGTTGAGGATTGTGCTGGTTAAACCAATCGAGCCGACTTTCAACAGTAACCGGATTGATATCAGCCGTTACCGAACGACTGGCAATGGTTGAATTATACACATCAACAATAAAGGCTAAATCATCTAAAGTGGCATCACAGTATGTAATCATAATGAATCTAAAATTTGGACAGTGTGATTTATTGTAATTTGATTATCACAGGCAAGCAACCGAGAATATAAAGCAATCTACTTGCCGAATTTGTCTGATTGGCTTTAACAACTTTAGGTAAGTGATATTGAGTGTATTAAACGCCCGGGACAAATCTCGTTACTTGACCCAAAGCCATAAACTTGCATTGAAATATCAATGGCTATTTTAAAAACGGTTTTATACTGAAACATAGGTATTTTCTGAAAGTTTTTGACAGGCTATTTTGAGGCGATAAAGTATTAATCTGATTTTCTAAATGCCTGTATCTGTTTCAAAGTAACGCTAAGGATAGGGTATTTAATCTGGCAGAAATGGTTTTAAGCACATCGTTGATTTATTTTTTTATATAAGCTTTTATACTGAAACATAGGTATTTTCTGAAAGTTCTTGACAAGCTATTTTGGGGAGATTAAGTGTTAATCTGATTTTCTAATGCCAGTATCTGTTTCAAAGTAACGCTAAGGATAGGGTATTTAATCCGACAGAAATGGTTTTAAGCACATCATTGATTCATCTTTTAAAAAACGTTTTTACTAAAACATGGGTATTTTCTGAAAGTTTTTGACAGGCTATTTTGAGGCGATTAAGTATTAATCTGATTTTCTAAATGCCTATATCTGTTTCAAAGTAACGCTAAGGATAGGGTATTTAATCTGGCAGAAATGGTTTTATACATATCATTTGTCTATCTTTTTAAAAACGTTTTTATACTGAAACGTGGGTGTTTTCTGAAACTTCTTGTCAAGCTTATTTAGGTAGATTGAGTGTTAATCTGCTTTATCTAAATGTTAGTATTGCTTTCAAACTAACGTTAGGGGTAGGGTATTAAATCTGGCAGAAATGGTTTTAAGCACAACGTTGATTTATTTTTTTATATAAGCTTTTATACTAAAACATGGGTATTTTCTGAAAGTTTTTGACAAGCTATTTTGAGGCGATTAAGTATTAATCTGATTTTCTAAATGCCTGTATCTGTTTCAAAGTAACGCTAAGGATAGGGTATTTAATCCGACAGAAATGGTTTTAAGCACATCATTGATTCATCTTTTTAAAAACGTTTTTACTAAAACATAGGTATTTTCTGAAAGTTTTTGACAAGCTATTTTGGGGAAATTAAGTGTTAATCTGATTTTCTAAATACCTGTATCTGTTTCAAAGTAACGCTAAGGATAGGGTATTTAATCTGGCAGAAATGGTTTTAAGCAAATCATTGATTCATCTTTTTAAAAACGTTTTTTACTAAAACATAGGTGTTTTCTGAAACTTCTTGTCAAGCCATTTAAGTCAATTTCGTTTTGATTTGTTATACAGCTTGTTGAGTAACGGTATTATTGTCTTACTCACGTTGTTAGGGTAATTGGATAATCACTCGCCCACGGGTTATGTCGCTGATGTTTTTTTGTAGTATTGCGGTTTTATCTTCAGTGATTGCCAAACTAACATTGACGCCTTGCGCATCAAAATCTTGATTTTCAATAATCGCATCAAGCTCTTTAAGTCGATTTTCAATGATAGGCCATTCACTGTAATAGCAGTGAAATTCGACCGGTATGCGTGTGATAAGCTCAATCAGTTCTGCTTGTTGTAAACAGTGGCTGGCACTGCCGCCATAGGCTCGTATCAAGCCACCGGTACCCAGTTTTATACCACCAAAATAGCGGGTAACCACCACCACGACTTGATCACAATCTTGCCCTTCAATGGCCGATAAAATAGGGCGCCCGGCGGTGCTGGTCGGTTCGCCGTCATCATTAAAGCGATACTGTTGCCCAATCTTCCACGCCCAGCAGTTGTGGGTGGCATTTGGATCACTGATTTGGTCAATAAACTCTCCGGCTTGCTGGGGATTTACCGCCGGCGCCGCATTAACAATAAAGCGGCTTTTTTTGATCTCTTCGATGAATTGGGTCGGTTTTGCTAATGTATATGGCATACTAATTCTGGTAAAATCGATTTATTGCCATAGATCATACTCAGCGAAATAAAAATGTCTATCAATTTAGAACAATTAAAACAATCACAACAACAATTAGCCGGGCAGGTTAAACTAACTGATGAGTTTAGCTCATCGGTGAAATTAATTGGTGGTACCGATGTGGGTTTTGAAGATGACGGTCGAATTACCCGAGCAGCCATTGTGATTTTAACTTACCCGCAATTGGTGCTGGTTGAGCATCATATCGCTCGTATAGAGACGACCTTTCCCTATATTCCTGGCTATCTCTCTTTCCGTGAGTATCCGGCTTTACTTGCCGCCTGGCAACAAGTTGAACATAAACCGGATTTGCTTTTTGTCGACGGTCAAGGCATTGCCCATCCTCGCCGCTTAGGCATCGCTAGCCATCTTGGGTTGTTATTGGATATGCCAACTATTGGTGTGGCTAAAAAGCGCCTTTGCGGTCAATTTCAGCCGATTGCCAAAGTCGCCGGTAATGTCACTGCGTTAATTGATAAACAGGCGCAAATTGGTTGGGTTCTACAAAGCAAAAATAACTGTAATCCGTTATTTATCTCACCCGGTCATCGTGTTAGTTTCGATAGTGCACTCAAATGGGTGAACTTATGTTTACGGGGATATCGCTTACCGGAGCCGACACGCTGGGCGGATGCGGTTGCGTCCAATAAACCATTATTTAAGAAATTTTGCCATGACAACTGATCAAACAGCATTAAAAAAAGGCGGATTTACCTTTAAGCGCTTTTTTGTCGCCCACGATAACAGCCCAATGAAAGTGACGACCGATAGCTGTTTATTAGGTGCTTGGACGCCACTGGAAACGATGCCCAAAAAGGTGTTGGATATTGGTTGCGGTTGTGGTGTTATTGCGTTAATGCTAGCACAACGTTTAGCAGGTACCGATTGTCAAATCGATGCGATTGATATTGATGAGCAAGCGGTGAATCAGTGCCAGCAAAATAGTTTGCAAGCCGATTTTCAATCGATAAATGCGATGATTGCCGATCTTAATCAGTTTCAATTAAATCAAGCCCATTGTTATGATCTGATTGTGACCAATCCGCCTTATTTTGCCTCAGCCGTTGCCTGTCGAACTACAAGGCGGCAGTTTGCGCGTTATACTGAAACGTTAAGCTTTACAGAGCTTATTGCCTCAGTTAAACGACTATTGTCGTTAAACGGGCTTTTTTGTTTAGTCCTGCCTTATCACTTAGCCGATCAGTTTAAGATGTTATGTGAGTCAAATCAGCTCTATTTACACCAGCAGATGAATGTTAACTATAGTGCAGATAAAGAATATTCGTTGTCACTAATGGCGTTTGCTTTTGAGCCAACGCACAATGTTTTAACCCAGCAACTTTGTATGCGTGATGTTGACGGGCGGTACTCAAAAGCGTTCAGAGCGCTATTGACTGACTTTTATCTGTTCAGAAAATAACGCCATTTACTGATATTAACTTGGCAGGATATAAAAATAGATGATAGCAATGATTGCCAGTGTAATGATTGCTATCGCATAAAGTTTATCATGCAGATAGCTAAATGCAGGTAAGTTTCGCTGTTTGCGGGCATAAAGATAAAAAACCAGCCCCACACTATATAAAATCATCGATAACAGTAAATAGGACATGCCGCCTGCATAAATCAGCCAAAATCCGTAGATAGATCCGGCTGAACCAATCAGTATCAAATAAGCTTTACCACGATTTAAAGCGAGTTTAAACACAAACAGCGCCGCTAATAAATAGGGGATAAGTACCATTGATGTCGATAACTGAATCAAGGTGTTGTAACCGGATTGATGAAAGTGCGCCAGAATAATTAATATGGTAACCAAACACGTGGTTAACCATAACGCATTGGCCGGGGTGCCATTTTTATTAAGTTTACCAAAACATTTTGGTACGGTGTGCTTTTCACCTTGTCCGGTGAGAAAGAGCATTTCAGCCGCTAACATCAGCCATGATAATAAGCCGCCACTGACTGACACAATCAAACCCAGATTAATAAAGGTCGCGCCCCAACTGCCGACGACTCGCTCAATCACTAACGCCATAGAGGGGTTTTTCATTTCGGCAAGTTCATTTTGTGGCACAACGCCCAACGATAAAACCGAAACACAAACCAATAACAGACTGGTGATGGCAAAGCCAAAAAATGTTGCTCGACTAATGCTGATCATATTTTTGGCTCGAGCGGCATAGACGGTCGCACTTTCAATACCTAAATAGACCCAAACCGTGTAAAGCATGGTGTGCTCGATCTGCTCGATGATTGTGCCGAGCTGTGGTGAGCCCCAAAAATCGATCTTAAAGGTATTTACCTTAAATGCCAAAATGACACAAATAATAAATAGCCCAATGGGGATGATTTTGGCCAGAGTGACTAAACAGTTAAGTAAAAATGCCCGATAGATGCCTTTTAAGACAAAAAAATGGACTATCCATAAAAAAATCAGTCCGGCAATTACTGACGGCAAGGTCGTTCCGTCGCCAAAATAATTAAAACAATCAAACGAGCCTATCGCACTAAAAAGAATCACTAAATAGCTGGCACAGGCCATCCATGCTGATATCCAGTATCCCCATGCGGCATTAAAGCCGATGTAATCGCCAAAGCCTTCACGTACATAGCCGTATAAACCGTCGTTAATTTTATAAAAACGGATTGAGAGATATTGAAATATTCTCGTTAGCATTAACATGCCAAATAGGGTAATGACCCATGCAATCAAAATAGCGCCGGCGCCAGCGCCTTCAGCCATATTTTGCGGTAAACTAAAAATCCCGCTGCCAACAATACTACCTACCACCAAAAGGGTAAGCGGTAGGATGCCGAGTTTTTTTCTTACTGGTGTATTCATTGTGTTTTCTTTTTGGTCAATTAAATTGAAATAGGCTCGTATAATTATTGTTTCTCGTCTAACTATTATTTCTCGTTTAACAATGGTTTAGAATCGTAATGACATACAACTTACACCACCGTCAATTTTACGGTATTCCGAGGTATCGACTTCAAGAACGATATAACCTAATGCTTCAATTTTTGCTTTAGTTATCGGGTAACCTGAAGGCATAATGACCCGCCCATTAACCCATATACAGTTGGCGGCATAACTTTCTTGTTCCGGTATGGTAATAATATTAAGATGTTGAAATTCCGGTTTAGTAATAAACTCGCCGGCTGCAAGTAAGTTATTGTTTTCAAGGTAAGCAAGGCCGGTTTTTAGATGTAGCACTTTTTCTAAAGTGACAACTGAACCACTTAAGCCATACTTTTGCAAAATAGCGATCATTTGATCTGCACCTTCTTGATTAGTGCGGGCAGATAAACCAATGTAGTAATGATCACCAACCATCATAATATCACCAGCTTCAACCGTTCCCGGCGCGGTAATGCGTTCTACTTTATTTGGGTAGAATCGTTCAATCGTGTCGATCATAATTTCAGTCTCTTCACGGCGGCTAGGTGCGCCGGGGCGAGTGATAATTGCGCAATGTGGTGTGCACAACGTGACATCTTCGACAAACACTGAATCGGGGAAGCGCTCATCGGCGGGTAAAATGGTAATATCAACATCACATTGCTGTAAGGCTCGAATATAGTTGTTATGTTGATCTAAGGCTTTTTGATAATCGGGCTTACCTAAATTTGCTGAAGTTAATCCGTCAACCAATGATTTAGCAGGTGTTCGGGCAATAATATGACTAAATTTTTTCATCTATTTACATTTCCTTTCTTTATAAATAATTATGCTTAGATTTTGCATAATAATTCAGTTTATTGGCTTAATCAAGCATTAATATGCTTTTTTATGCATTTATATTGTGATGCGGGGATTGCGTATGTATGATTTGGAGTCAGCGATAAAGTGATGAATATCTTTTGAAAAAAGAAAAGGAAAGGGCAACATGTTAATGAACTGTTAAAAAATGGTAGTAATTTCGTTAGTTATGAGTAAAGCCTTATCCATGGCTTTTATGCTGATTTTGGTGGTGCGAGGGCGATAGCTTCACCCCCGTTTAGTCGGTTATTCACCATGAAAGTCGATGAGAGTAAAACAGTTAATACCTAAATCGGTTAATTTTGTTTTACCATGCAGATCCGGTAAATTAATCACAAAAGCCGCATCTTGAGCGATGCCTCCTGCTTTTTCAATTAGTTTGGCGGTTGCAGCAACAGTACCACCGGTTGCTAGCAGATCATCAATGATTAATACTCGTTCGTTAGGTTTGATAGCATCGCAATGCATTTCGAGGGTATCAGTGCCGTATTCCAGTTGGTACGCTTCGCTAAATACGTGACGCGGTAACTTATGCGGTTTTCTAACTGGTACAAATCCTACGCCTAATGCTAAGGCGATAGGAGCGGCAAAGATAAATCCACGGGCTTCGGTGCCGACAACTTTATCGATTTTTTTATCTCGATAGTGGTCAATCAGTAATTCAACAGCGGTTTTAAATGCAATAGGGTCTTCAAGTAAGCTGGTAATATCACGAAATAAAATCCCTGGTTTAGGATAATCGGGAATAGTGATGATACTGTTTCTGATAAGTTCAAGTTTTTCTTGTAACTGAGTCATATTCAAGATTCTCTATATGTTCTCTATAAGAGTTGCTAATTTTTTATTATATACCTTTGCTCTTTAAGCTGGCAATAAACAAAAAATGACATGTTGGTTAAATAAGGCAATTGCTGTTATATTAACCTGTAAATTTTAAAGGAATTCTATTCCTCAATCCTGTTTAAAGGTCTATTTTCAAACTCGTAATTGTTTTTACATACTTTTACATATAAATACATGCATTAGACATTTTGATTGGCAAAAGTTGGATAATTAAATAAACTTTTCACAAAGGGATGAAACAATGAAAATGATTAAACTAATAACTGCTGTAGGATTTACCCTATTGAGCTTTATGAGTCAGGCTACCGATTTGGTTAAACCTCGAATTCAAGTTCAGTCTGAACTTGCTCAGCCAATTATTCTGGAAAATGGTGAAGAAAAGAATTATCTGAGAATATCGTTAATTGGTGAAAAAAATGAACCGACCGGACGTGTACCTATCAATTTGGCAATTGTTATTGATCGTTCAGGCTCGATGTCAGGCGAACGTATCAAAAAAGCGAAAGAAGCCGCTATTTTAGCTGTCAATATGTTAAATGAGGACGATACTTTATCAATTATTGCTTATAATACTAATGCTGAAGTTATTCTGTCTTCGACCAAAGTCAAAAATAAACAAAAAATAATAAGTTTAATTGAAAAAAATCTGGTTGCAAATGGCGGTACTGCCTTATTTGCCGGTGTAAGTAAAGGGATAAATCAGGTTTCTAAACAACTTTCACGGGATAATGTTAACCGTATCATCCTCCTTTCGGACGGACAAGCTAATATAGGGCCATCTTCTGTATCGGAATTATCCGAATTGGCGATTGTGGCGGCTAAAAAGAATATTGCCATTAGTACTTTTGGTATTGGCGATGACTATAATGAACAACTGATGTCTTCAATTGCCAGTTACAGCGACGGTAATCATGTATTTGTTGATGATACTTCCAAACTTGAAAATGTATTTGTTCGGGAATTTAAAGATGTCATGTCCACTGTAGCGCAAGATATTGTTATTACCATTAATCTTAAAGATGGCACAAAACCTGTTCGTTTAATGGGTCGAGATGGTATCATTAAAGGTAATAAAGTGATTATTAAAATGAACCAGCTATATGCAAATCAAGAAAGGTATGTATTATTAGAAGTTATTCCACCAAAAGGAAAAGCTGGCGAAAATAAAACTTTAGCAAATATCGAATTTTCGTATAATGACTTACTTAATAAGAAAGTAGAAAAAGAAAATCAGACCGTCAATATTGCTTATACCAATAAGCAAGATGTGGTAGATAAAGCGGTTGATCCAAATATTATTGCTGAAAGTGAAATACAAAAAGTTATTCTGGCAAATGACGAAGCGGTGGCACTGTATAATCAAGGAAAAACGGAAGAAGCTAAATCACTATTAACTGTTTCTGCAGAGAAGCTTTCAGAAGAATCAATGCGATACATGGGTATCGCTCCCGAAGCTAGCGAAAAGATGAAAGCACAAATGGATATTAATCAGGCTTTAGCTGATGCAATCGAGAAGGATGATGCAAAAGTTGCTCGTAAGAAAATGGTCGAAAAACAATTTCAATCGAGACAAAATAAAATCGAAAAATAACTTATGAAAAAATTAACAGCGATCCTATCTCTTTGTATATTTATTATGGCTTTTAGCTATCTTGGTTGGCGCACGCTAGAACACGAAGTAATAAAACGCGAAAATCAGGAGAAGTTGTTAGCACAAAGCCGTGCAGAAAATATAAAGTCTTTAATTGGATCGCTGTTAACCCAGCGATCGACCTATTTTAATAGCCTGTCTGACATATTATTATATGATGAATCAAATATAGATAAATTGTTACAAATCCAAACTGATGTAAAAAATATTTTTGTGATTGACCATGGTGTTATTAAATATTTAAGCAATGATACAGATAAACAATGGTCTCAATTAGTTGAATCTATTGGATATGATAACTCGATTTTATTTAACCATAATACTCAAAATGAACAGCACCGTTCGAGCACAGGTTGGTATCAAGCCTATAATTACCTAGTTTATTGGTCAATCCAGTCAGATACCATTATCGGTTTTGAACTTTCTAATATTAAATTATCATTAGATGTGATCAATCTGTTAGATGAAAAGGCAATGAACGATAGCTTTAATTTATCTAATGATGAAAAGCAGATTTATAATAACGGGGAAAAGTACCCTAATGAAATTGTGATCTCATTAGATTATCCGTTACAAAATTGGCAATTAACTTATTATTATCAATCAGCAAATTTAACCAATATCTATATTTTTGGTGTCAGTGTTATTGTTTTATTTATTCTGATAATTTTAGGACTTGCTCTCTATTGTTATCGCGAATATACCCAAACATTACGTTTGGCAAAACAACAAGTTAGCTTTGTCGGGCAAGTGTCTCACGAATTTAAAACACCATTAACCAATATATCTCTCTATTCTGAAATGCTCAAAGAGCGATTAATTGATGAAGTCCAACCGGTACCGGATTATTTGGATGTGATCACCAGTGAAAGTAATCGGCTGACAAGATTAGTACAAAATGTGCTCAATTTTAATAAGCCAGCTAAACTCAATATTAAACCCGTCAATATCACTCAACTTGTAAAGCAAATTTATTTCACCTTTAGGCCGGTTTTGGAAACCAAGTCTTTAGAACTGAATTTAATTTGTGATGTTCATTATGATTTTATGATGAATACGGATCAAGACAGCGTGATACAGATCATCAGCAACTTTTTAAGTAACGCTGAGAAATATGCTTCAAATGGTCAAAAAGTTGATTTAATTCTGACTGAACAAAATCACAAAGCCATTATTACCGTTCGAGATTATGGTAATGGTATTGCTAATAATCAATTAAAAAAGATTTTTAAGCCTTTTTATCGAATTAACTCTTCAATTACCGAAGGCGTTTCGGGCACTGGTATTGGTTTAACTATTGCAAATCAATTAGCCCAACAGCTCAATGGTAGTATCAAAGTGACTAATGAGAAACCAGGCGTTGCGTTTTCATTAATCTTAATGGAGTCAAAATGAAAATTTTAATTGTCGAAGATGATCAATATATCCGAAAGGGGATGACCGATCTTTTAGAGCAGGAAGGCTACACCGTTATTGAGGCTTCCAATGGTACAATCGCTCTTGAGCTATTTAGTAAAAACCCGCCCGATTTTGTTATTTTAGATATTATGATGCCGGACTTAGACGGTTACTCTGTTTGCCGTGAGATTCGCAAAGCTAATGATGATGTTCCCATTTTATTTTTATCGGCCAAAGATGAAGAGATTGATCGGGTGATTGGTCTAGAATTGGGTGCCGATGATTACATGAGTAAGCCTTTTGGTATCCACGAACTCAGAGCAAGAATCAAAGCCATTGCCAAACGTTATCTTAAATCTCAACTCTCTTCTAATCAAACATCCAGTCCATTTTTTATTTTTGGTGATTTATGGGTTTACCCAACCGAACTTTGTGCCAAACGAAATGATCAAGTTATTGAGCTTTCATTGCGTGAAGTAAAAATCTTAGAGTGCTTATATCAACATAAAAATCAGGTTGTCACTCGCGATATGTTGTTTGATTATGTATGGGGCTATGATTATTCACCCAATAGCCGAACGTTAGATCAACATATTTCTAAGTTGCGTAAGCAAATAGAAATCGATCCACTCAATCCAACTTTAATCAAAACCGCACATGGACTGGGTTATCGGTACTAGGCGATAACGGTTTTGATCGGTTTAGATTTGTCACGCTCTTTAAGCGTTGCGGTTCGTTGCTGTTCGTTACTGTAGTCTGCTGGCTTTAAACTATCATCTGTAATAGATCCAGCCGAATACAGGTGGTATTGAATAAACAGATTATGTGGTATTTTAAATGTGTTCAAGATTGGCATTTCGCAAATGGGCGAAATACATTTAAACCATTAATCGTGACAATTTTTTCTTAAAAGCGTCACTTTCGCTGCTGTACTGTTTTTAGTTCTATTCATTTGTTTTTATAACCCTATAACTTGTTTGATGTTTTATCAATACTATTGGAGTAAGACTAAAATGAATTATTACGATTTTTTAATTATTGCAGTGAAATTATTTGTCGTGTTTATCTGTATCATTTTATTTCTTAAAATCACCGGTAAAACATCGTTATCTCAAATGTCCAGCATTGATTTTATCGGTAATATGATTTTGGGTGGTATTGCTGGCGGCATCATCTATAACCCTAAATTAACGATATTTGATTTTTTGGTTGTGCTACTGATGTGGACAACGATTATGTATGTTTCCAACTATTTAAAAAAGAAAAGTCAAAATGCCAAAGCCTTTATTGTCGGTAATCCCATTGTATTAATGGATAAAGGCAAAATTAAATTAAATGAATTTGCGGCGGTCAATTTAGACATGTCGAGTTTTGCCGTTTTATTAAGAATGAAAAACATATTTACCATACACGAAGTTGAAAAGGCGATTTTAGAGCCTAATGGGCAACTGTCGGTCATTAAAAAAGGCGATAAAGGAATAGCATCAATCGTGCTGGAAAACGAAGAGCCGTTAGATGATGTACTTAAAGATTTAGGAAAAGATGAAGATTGGCTAAAAGCGAAATTAGCTGAGCAAGGTTATCACAGTTATGAAGGGCTATATTGTGTTGAATACTATAACGGGCATCTATTTATAATTCCTAGCGATGCGGTTAATTAGTCAATCATAGTAATTGCAAACAATTTTGATAAACCTTAAGTCGCTTTAACTGAGCGCCTTAAGGTTAGATTTCATGATTGGTACAAAGGCGAATGATTTAATGACCTTGCAATAAAACTACTCACCGACATGGTGTTATTAAGTTTAGCCTGTAATGCCAAAGCATGATCTTTTGATTGGCATTGACTAAAAACACATGCGCCTGTGCCGGTTAGTCGGGTAGGGGCAAATTGTGAAAGGTAATGGATTAACTCATCAATGTTGGGATAACGTTGACGTACCACTTTTTCACAATCATTACTGAGTTTATCAAAGGGTATTGAAAGAAGCTCATCAATCGTTCGACAAGCTGTATCACGAGTCAGCTTAGGATCGTTGAATACGTCTATCGTTGACACTTCAATATTTGGGTAACTGACTAAATACCAATGTTCGGCAATATCAACACGTTGGAACTGATCGCCAATTCCTTCGGCAAAAGCAGCATGTCCGTAAATGAAAATCGGTACATCAGCGCCAATTTGACGCCCGATTTCCATTAATGTTTGTGTTGATAGATTAAGATGCCATAAATGATTTAATGCAACTAGCACGGTGGCTGCATTGGATGATGCACCGCCAAGGCCGCCACCCATTGGTATTTTTTTATCAATACTTATCTCGACACCTAATTCCTGCCGATTGCTATAATTTTTTAATCGCTGTGCGGCAATGGTAATTAAATTTTTATCGGCAGGGACGTGATCAAATGGTGTTAATAATTTGATCTCATCACATGCCGTAACGTTAAATGTTAAGCTGTCGCAATAATCAATAAATTGAAACAGCGTTTGTAAATTATGGTAATTATCAGCACGACGACCAGTAATATATAAAAATAAATTCAATTTAGCAGGTGACAACCAGTGTTTCATTCGGTTTATCCGTTATTGTAAAGTCCAGTTGCTGATTTTTAGGCGAACAAGATCATCTTTATGGGTAAGTTCAATTGTTGCCGGTAAATCAATCTTTTTGTTGTGATAGGTATAGGTATCATAATTGGTAATTTTAAGCGCCCATTTATTATTGTTTTGCATAAATGAAGTGGCGGCTAATCTACCCAAATTATCTAATTTATCGGCATTTGGATCATCAGAATAACCTTTCAACCAATTGTGTAATGACTCAAGCGGAATGTTCACGTTAGTCACTCTTCTCATTAAACTTTCAACGTTTCTATCATCATAACGTCCACCGTCACTATCAGTCAGTTGAGCATAATCAGGCTCGGCTCTGAGCGTTAAAATATTGGTACCAATCGGTGTGGTTAATCTAATTTCGTAACGATTAGGTGATTGTTGTGTGATTAAGAAACGTCCATAGCTGCGGTTTTTTTCGCCGATATGGGCTATGCTACCTTTAACTTGAAAAGCGGTAATTTGTTTAAGTTCTTGTTGATGCATCTGCCATTGTTGCTGTGATGATGCCGTAGTTTGATATTTGGTCGTTTGACAAGCTGTAATTAGCAATGGCAAGCTTATAACAAGCACATATTTTATTTTATGAAACATAAGTCAGCTCTTTAGTTAGTTTAGGCTAGGGTAGGATGATTATAACTGATAAATGAGCGAATAAGAAAATCTAACTGTAAATTAACCTTTATATTTTTTTTATGTATAATACAAACCCAAAGAACGCTTAATAAAATAATTATTTCTAATAAAAAATTTAAAATAAGAAGCATTGCAATGTCAATTACAATATTAGGTGTTAATCATAAAACAGCGCCACTAGCTTTAAGGGAAAAATTGGCTTTTCCTAATGAATTAGTCGAACAAGCGTTATCTAGTCTTTACCAACATCCTTTAGTGGAAGGCTGTGTTATTTTATCGACTTGTAACCGAACTGAAATCTACTTAAGTTATGAGCATCAAACTGACTATTTACGGCTTAAACAGTCTGTTGAAAACTGGTTAGCGCAATTTCATCATTTTGATATCAGTCATTATCGAGATTCATTTTATTGGCATGAAGGGCAACAAGCCGTTGAACATTTAATGTCAGTTGCCTGTGGTATCGATTCGATGATTATTGGTGAGCCGCAGATTTTAGGTCAGGTTAAGCAAGCTTATCACTATTCACAGCAACAAAATTGCTTATCGGTCAAATTAACTAAACTGTTTCAATCGATATTTCATGTTGCCAAAATTGTGCGTAGTCAAACCAATATTGGAGCCAATACCGCATCGGTTGCTTATGCTGCCTGTTTAGTTGCTCGCCAGTTATTTACTGATACCTCAAGCTTAAATATTATGCTGGTTGGAGCAGGGGAAACTATTGAGCTTATTGCCCGTTATTTAAAACCCCATAACTTCAATCATATCATTGTTGCTAATCGCACGGTTGAAAATGCATTAAAACTTACCGCAATTGTTGATGCTGAGATGATTGCTTTATCGGATATTGCAGCTCGGCTAAGCGAGGTTGATATTGTTATTAGTTCGACAGCGAGCTTATCACCTATTATTAGTCAAACAATGGTTAAACAAGCATTACAAGCTCGAGATTATCGGCAAATGCTATTTATCGATTTGGCGGTGCCTCGTGATATAGAAGCGACAGTCAATCAACTCAAACCTATTCATCTTTATACTATTGATGATTTGCAACAAACGGTTGAGCATAATCTTGAACAACGTGCAATTGCCGCTCAAGAAGCCCACGCCATTATTCAACAGCAAGCGGAGATTTTTCTTGAATGGTTGAAAGCCAGAGAAGCGGTTGATTATATCGTACAGTATCGACGTAACGCCGAAAATATTAAGCGAGAGTTAGAACTCAAGGCTCGTAACGCTATCAAACAGGGTGCGAATATCGATGAGGTATTTGCCGAATTTTCGCATCGATTAACCAATAAACTGATTCATGCGCCAACTCAAACGTTATTACACGCAGCTGCGCATGATTGTGATGATTGTTTTAAAGTACTCAGTAAAGCTTTAGGGTTAAAGGCGCATTAAGCATCTATACAGCACCCTAAAAGGATGTGGTAAAAATTGGATCAGATTGAGTTTTTTGATATTCAAAGCCCTTGTAAACGTGTTTGTGAGACCGATAAGCAAGGCTATTGTTTAACTTGCTATCGATCAAGAGCAGAGCGGTTTAACTGGTTAAAGCTATCTAATAGTCAAAAACAAGACGTGTTACGTTTATGCAAACAGCGAGCATTAAGGCGTCGCTATTTGCTAATACAGCAACAACGCCAACAACAATCCACATCTACGACGCCACAAATGGAGCTGAACTTTTAAACTGTTATCATCCTGCTAAACTCATCTTGTAATCCTATTAAACTCGGAGTAGGATTTTGTTATCCGTATGTGTTTTTTCATTTGGTGAATTGGGATTAAATTATGAAAATGTGTATTGCCTGCGGTATGCCAATGACATCAATCGGCGATTATCCTTTACACGATATCTCCAAAAATTATTGTAAACATTGCGCTCATCAAGACGGGACGATGAAAACGTTTGATGAAAAATGGCAGGAAGTCACATTACGTTATGCAAAAGAGCACAATATCATTTATCCGGTGGCAAAACAGACCGCTTATGTCATTCTTAAAAAATTACCGGCATGGAAACGCAAATGGTAGCTGAAATTTTAGGCAACCAGAAGACTTAACGATAATATCTGTTGCAGATATCGCAAAGCTTAGTATAATGCCAACGTTTACTTATTTACACTTCTTAATGCCAGTGTGGCGAAATTGGTAGACGCAGCGGATTCAAAATCCGCCGCCCTTAAAAGCGTGTCGGTTCGAGTCCGACCACTGGCACCACTTAAACACCAATTAAATCAATTCGTTATATTATTTGTTTGCTGCTTTACAGCTAAACAAAATACATGCTTGGAATTCACTTAGAATATACAGTTAGAATAAATTTTCTTTTTTGGGGGGATTTAAGGTTGGTGTAACTTTAACTTTTCGGTCATAAGTATTAACTTGTGCTTCAGTTTTGTGACCACTAAATAGCTGTTTATCTTTTGTCGCACCTTCGTAGTCTGAAATAGCTTTAGCTTTAATATCATGAAATGTGCAATCGATTTCTCTACCTAATTTTTCTTCTGCTTTTCGTTTTGCATCCAGCCAATATGAATTAAATGTTTTTTGGATCAATGCTTCTCCTGACTGATTAAGTAAAACCAAAGAATCGGATGAAGAGGGCGGAAATAGTTTTGTGGCTAAATCAATAGCTTTTTTTAGCCTTTCTGTCCACTGCTTGATTTGTTTTTTACCTGTTTTTCCTTGTTTGATATACAAGCCTTCTTTTAGAATCTGATTATGTTTTAGATTAAGTATATCACCCTGTCGAGCAGCACATAAATATGATATTTCCATTGCGACTTTAATAATATCTATAGCTTCATCATAGATAGTGTAGTATTCGATATCGTCGATATATTTATCTCTGGGTGTGATCGTAAAATTCTTAATACCTGCACAGGGATTAATTTTACAATATCCACGTTCATATCCCCAACCAAATGTAACAGACATATAGGATAGCTCATGATTTGCTTGCACTTCGCTTTGCTCGCCTCTAATGTCCATATATCGCCGTATATGCTCTGGTTTAATATTATTAACATTTATATGACCAAAAACGGGTAATATTTTTTTAGCTCCTTTTAGCTTATCTTTTTGTGAGCGTGACGCTAGTTTATTAAACCCTGCGCTTTTTAAATACATGTTCCATAATTTACTAAACGTCATCACTTTCTGTTGTTCTGCAATTACCCCTTCATACTTTGCCCATAATTCAACCATGCTCATATTTATTGAGCCTAGTGTAACTGTTTTGTTTTCTTTTGTTTTGAGGTAGTATGAATATTTATTTTTTGATACGCGTGGGGGAAGGATGTTGTCTTTTTTGTCCTTACGGTTCCTTGCCATTTAAAGCTCCAAAATCTGGCTCTTGCTGTTGTTTTTGTTCAATGATTACTTTTTGATTCAATGATGAACGCAAAATTATTGGCTTTCCAAGTAAATTGACATGAAAGCTAAACTTGTTTTCTCTTAACCATTTTATTTGAAGACTTTTGTTTTTTCTGCCCGTTAGCAGCAGTAATTCATCATCAGTTAATATGATTGATTCGCTCACGCCTAAATCTCCTAACTCAATATCATTCATACATTCGTCTTTCATCAATAAATAAATCTGCGCTATCACAAAACGGGTAGGGTTTTAATTGTTTAGTCATAATCATTTCCTTGTTATTTGTTCACTATTGAGTTAATACGTTCGTCTACGAGAGCAACATATTCATGATTCAATTCACATAGAATTGCATTTCTATTATTGGCCATTGCAACTCCTGCGGTTGTTCCA
>NZ_JAFNOK010000011.1:0-97861 GCF_026536305.1 Gilliamella sp. B3892 | reverse complement strand
CCAAATTTACCACCTAATCCCATGACTTTTGGTGATAGCTTACGATATAACGAGCATTTATTAAATGTCATTGAGAAGTGTAATTTAGATAAAAGGGCAATAAAAAGGATTGGTAATGGATTATAGTGAATCTTTTAAAGAAATGTTGAAACAAGTTGGGTCTGAGTTTAATCTTCATGGAAGAGTTAAAACGGTGGCTTTTCCTTTAGGGCTGTCTAATGATGCTATAAAGCAACACTTCGAGCAAATTAGAGACATTTTGGTTGAATAAAAAACAATCCCATACAGAAATGTTAATAATAAATGTAATTGTTATTTGAACAACTATTCACTTCTATTGTATTAACCCTAAAAATTCACGAGCAGTTATAAAAAATAATTGCATATTTAATCAATAGCCACCTAGTGTGGCTTTTTTATTTCTGAAGGGAACATATGACAAAAGGCGAAAAGAAAAAATAAATTGCACAAGTGAGTTAGCCGATTGTTTAGTCAAGGCTAAGGAAGATTTGCTTGGGGCTTCAATGATGTTGAAGAAGTTGTGCCAAGTATTGCTGGCTTGGCTAGCTATCTTGGCAAGGCTAGATCGAGAGTATACGAATACAGAAAATTAAATGAAGAATTTAAGGACACGTTAGAGGCTATTCAATCACTACAAGAATGTTTGTTGGTAAATAAAGGTTTAACTGATCATTTCAACGTCCCTATCACAAAGCTAATGCTATCTAATCATCGCTATAGCGAAAAACAAGAAATCGATCACCAATCATCTGACGGCACTATGTCACCAAAACCAACGAGGTTAAAGTTAGTCACACTCGAGTAAATACTATGAAAACAACACAAATCCAGTTATCTAAATTGCAATCGTTGCTGTTGGTAGGGCTGGCTCGGATTGTAGATTAAACGATAGTAAAACAAAATAGGAGCAAATTTAATGCCTAAAAAAAATAAATTACTCGCATTGATAGATTCGTTTCGTAAACGTCTAAATGATGCCGAGGGGGAGTTGTCAAAAGAGGAAATCAATAAAATGGTTGATGAACTCACAAAACAATTTGAGGAAGTTCAAGGTAAAGAAGATGAGAAATCAAAAGCTAAAACCAGTGAACTTCAAAAAAAAATTGTTACGACTGTCTCGCGACTCGATATGACGGAAGTCAGGCGCATCATAGCGGAGGTTTTGAAGTTACCTGAATCATTGGTATTTGATGCTAATAATATGCAGGATGTTTCAAAACTAGATAAATTCATCACAGTCTTAAATGTATCCCAATCGGATATCGGTACTGAAATTAAATTCAAAGGTGCTGACGAAGTAGAAATCGCATCAACATTATGCGAGGTCACAATTTCAGTCAATGCCTATGGTAAAAATGCTTACGATATGTTATGCCAACTCACTGAATCAATGCGATTTACCGTAGTTTGGCAACGGTTAAAGCGGTTAAGCATGGGTTATCTAAGGTGCTCGAAAATTCGTAGCCTACCAACTGCGATTTCTGGCGGTAAAGAACAGCGTGCGCAAGTCGATCTTATATTTTCAATTAATCCAATCGTCAAGTCTCCATTAAATCGTGGCGATACAGTAAAATTTAATTTAGAGAAGGGGTAATAATGAGTTTACCAATCAGTCAAGTTGTAGATGTCACTCTGCAACAATCACCTCGTGGAGCACAAAAACGTGATTTAAGCGTTGTTGCTATTTTCACTCACGAAATGTGCGAAGAGTTTACTAATCCAGATACACGATACATTGTTGTAACAGATTCTAACTCTGTAGCATCATTGTTCGGCACTAATTCAGATGTGTATCGTGCGGCATCTGCGTTATTTTCAGCACGACCAAAACCAAAAACCGCGTTAATTGCTAAATATATAAAAGATGATTTAACGACATCAGCAATTAGTTCGAAAATAAATGGTTCCGCGTTAACTGTTTCATATATTCAGTTTAAAAATATCACAGATGGTTATCTGTCATTTTATTTTGGTGATGCAAAAATCGATGTTAAAGAGCTTGATTTCTCTACTGTTTCAAGTATGCAAGATGTAGCAAATGTCGTTAATGCAAAACTAGCTGATATTGGTGTTAAATTTATTTACGATTTGGTCGGAAGTCGTTTTATTTTGTCATCTAATACAGAGGGTAAAGGTGCCAATTTCGGTTATGTGTTCGATTCGCAATTAGATGGCAGTTATATTGGTCAGTTAACTAATTTAATTGACGGTAGAGGCACGTTAATTAACGGTGAAGATGCAATCACTTATAACAAGGAAACACCCGCCGAAGCGCTGAGTAAATTACAAAATCAATACCAAAACTGGTATGGAGTCTATTTTGCTAATACAATCACGGATGCTGAATTATTAGAGGTGCATGACTGGGTTGTTGCTCAAGGTGTTGAAAATGCGAAAGTATTAGCTTATACCGAAACCCGACCAAGCAATATCGAGTATACCGATACCAACATCTTAAAAACACTATCCAAACGCAATAGCGGTCGCTTAATGGTGCAGTATAACAACAAAGGTAATACACATGCCGCGGCTGAATTAATAGGAATTGCATTAACCACTGTTTGGACAGGCATTAATACAGCGAAAACAGTTAAGTTTAAGCAGGAAGTTAGTGTTACCTCTGATGATAAAATCACAATCAACGAAGCCACAAAATGCCGCCGTATTGGTATCAATTATTATACCGATTATGCGGGTGTAAATATGCTTGCTGAGGGTGTTATGCTTGGTGGTACGTTTATTGATGAGACTATAGGCTTGGATGCTTTTATTAATGCAGTTCAGGTTCAAGCATTTAATACACTACAAGGGCAACCTACAAAAATCCCTCAAACCGATCGTGGTCAGCAAATTTTAATTAGTTCTATCAAAGTTATCGGTGAGCAGTTTATTAATAATGGCTTCTTGGGGCTGGGTAAATGGACATTGGGTGACTTAGGCGAACTATCATATGGTGACCAAATCAATGGCTATTACTTCCATTCTGATTCATTCGATATGCAAGATACAGCAGATCGCGAAGCCCGCAAGATGATGCCAATTAACTGCGCACTTAAATTAGCTGGTGCGGGTCACAGCGTCGATATCATTGTTCAATTTAATCGATAGAGGTTTACATGACTAAATCATTTTCTTTAGAAGATGCCGTTTTGACTATCGACGGCACAGAAATTACTGGCTACGAGAATGCGCAGGACGCTATCAGTATTGCGCCAATTGGCGATGATGGCGATATTACGTATGGCGTTAATGGCAAGGGGGTATTTGTTCACTCTTGCAATCGTGGTGCAACAGTAACAATCAAAACGTTACAGCATTCTGAAACTAATCAAAAATTAAATCAATTGCGCAATGCTCAAATTAACAATTCGACAACGGCGACGGGTAAATTAATTACATACAAAGATTTACGTAATGGCGATGAGTTTTTACTTACTGGTTGCTGGTTTACAACACCACCAACGCACGCACGTGGCACAGCACACAACGGCGTAACATGGACATTTAAAGCAACTAAAGCAGAATTTGACATTAAAGGCGGTTTATAATGCAAAGCACAGATTTTACTATTGATGATGTGGTTTACACATTCACGCAAGCAGATTTTTTTAAATCAAATAAATATCTAAAAAAATTAACAGCTCTACTTCAGGGCTGTTTTTCATTTGAAGGGAATAAATCAGGTTTTGATATCGGACAACTTGCCTCCAATATCGGTTCTGACCAATTTGCTGAAATAGAAAAATTCATTCTTGATTATGTTACTGCGATAGATGAAAACGGTAAAAAAGTACTGTTTCAAAAGCCGCAAGAAGCAGGTGAATTTTTCAATACACATCGAAGCCATTACTATCAAGTGATAGTTGAGGGTTTAAAATTGCATTTTTTGGGTTTTTTACCAAATGGTATATTATCCAATCTAAGTACGCTCAGCTTGGAGGAGATAGCCAAGAAAGCGATGTAGATTGGTTTGTGTGGGGTGTTATCGTAAACAAATACGCCACACTCCACGAACTCAGAACAGTTTATTCACTCGATGATGTTATCGATATGCATAATGTGATAGCAGAAACTAAATTAGCAGAAAAGCAACAGCAGGAGGCGCAATAATGGTTTTAGAAGAATTTTTAATAAAAATTGGCGTTGACGCCTCAAAATCTGGCGATATTGCAAAAGTGGTTAATAATTTGCAATCAGGCGCTAATCGGCTTTCTGATGCGGCAAATAGCATACAAAAAGATGCAAACAAAGCAATTCGAGAGACTAATAAATCAACATCGGAGACAGGTAATGCGGTAAATAAAACTGGGTCGAAATTAGATTCATTAAAATTGGTTTCAGTTGCGTTGGCGGATACCGCAGGGTTGTATGGAAAAAAATTAATCGGTGCTTTTCATAATGCAATCGACAAAGCTAAAGAGTTAGCTACAAAAAAAGATACGCTGTTCAAAATATCGCAAAATGAGCTTCAACAAGCTGAACTTTATAAACGAGAAATGAGCAAAACAGGTGTGGCGCTTGATAGTATCAAAACTAAGATTGCGCTAAATGTCGCGCCCGCACTGACTAATTTAATTGCTGGATTTAGAAGCTGGTTAACAGTTAATAAGGACTTGATTGCCAATGGAATCACAAAAGTAGTTAAATTTGTTGGAATGGCAATTCAGGTTGTTTCTAATTTTATCGAATTTATTGACAAAATTGTATCTGGGACATTAGGTTGGGAAAATGCACTAATTGCATTAGGTATAGCATGGGCGGTTCTCAATCGAGCGTTATTATTTAGTCCTATTGGTATTATTTTAGGCTTATTAACTGCGTTAATGCTGTTAATTGATGATCTTATTGTCTATATGAATGGCGGTAAAAGCCTATTCGGTAAATACTGGCAACCATTTATTGACGGAGCAAAAGCGGCGTGGGAATTTGCAAAAACATTTTGGGAATTCCTCAAAGCGTTATGGTCTGGCGATACAAAAAAAATAAAATCATTATCAGAAGGCTTGTTTGATTCAATAGTAGGCGGTTTTAAATCGCTAATATCGGGTATAAAGTCGTTATTGTCAACCGCACTCCAAAACATACTAATGTTTTTTGGCATGTCCGAAGGTGAAGCAAGTAAAACGGTTGATAGAATTGGTAAAATTTTCAATTTTATTATTGATGTGCTTACTTTCCCGTTTCGTATGGCGTATCAGGCTATCTGCGCGATAATGGATTGGCTTGGCATTGATGCCGGTGATGTTGTTAACGCAATTGGAGAAATATTTGAGGCTATCATAAACTTTGTTACTGCGCCATTCGAAGCGGCTTGGAAATTAGTAAATGATTTATTTGACATCTGGGAAGATGATACAACATCGACAACTGATAAGATAGGTAAAACGTTAGGGGCAATATGGGATTTTATTACTTGGCCATTTAAGGCCGCGTGGGATTTTGTTAAAGGGTTGTTTGACTCATGGATGGATGATACGAACGAAACTACACAAAAATTTGCTAAAAAATTTTTAGAAATTCATAAGTCAATTACAGCGCCGTTCAAAAATGCGATGAAGTGGATAAAGGATAAATTTTATGGATTTATTAATTCAATTAAAAGCAAAATAAAAGGCGCATTATCGTGGTTAGGGATAGGTGGTGACGATGATAACGAGTTAGAAGTTACGTCAAAACAAGTAATTTTAGCGAAGGATGTTACTGATATTGCGAAAGCAGGACGCCTCACACCAAGAAAAAAAATAAGTAATAACAATGCAGTAACTATAAATAACACAATGAACGTCACGACTCCACAAGAGGGTTTTGATAGCTTGAATAGTATTTCTAATAACGCCATACGCAATGTAGCAGATAACACACAAACAGCTTTGGGGTCTAACTAATGTTTCAATCTATATTAAATAAATCATCAAAAGACAACGGTTTGATAATAACCGACAGCATGATATTTAGTCTAGATATTAATACCGTTGAACAACACGCATCAAAGCTAAGGATAACTGAAAACCCGATTGAAAACGGGGCTAATATTGCAGACCATGCGGTATTAGACCCTAAAGAAGTAACGGTATCCGGTTTAGTTGTCGGGTACGAAACTAATACATTTTTATTCGATAATTTGTTGGAATTTAATTTTTCTGATTACCCGTTGCCGATGCCAATAAATACAATAACGGCACAGGCGAAGAATATGGTTAATCGATTTGCATCACACTTTAGAACCGGTGCGAAAGCTGTAAACCAAGTTATAGCTGATTTTCTACCCGATTATCAGTCTCCACTTTTAAACGGTTTATCATCCGACCGTATCGCTGATGCTTACGAAAAACTATTAGCAATACAGCGAAGTGGTGAACCTGTAACGCTACAGACTAACTCACGGCAGTATAAAAACATGATTTTGACCTCGGTCGGACTTACTCAAAATCAAAACACAAGCGGGGAATTTGTATTAACGTTTTGTGAAATTTTTATTGTAGATACTCAGACGGCTAGCGGTTTGAATGTGCTAAAACCAAAAACAAGAAATCTCGGGAAAACTCAACCAAAAGAAGCCGAAAAAAAAGAATCGGTTCTTAGTAAGAAAAGGGGTTGATATGTTTATAATACTAACAACAACAGATGATGTATTAGAGCAATCATTTACACTCTATGGTAAGAATTTACGTTTAACGCTGAGATATAACGCAATATTAACCGGTTATCAATTTGATTTGTTTGATATTGATAATGATGAATATATAACGAAAAATAAAGGGTTATCTGTCGGTAGTCCATCTATGATTGAGTTTAATTTACCTTTTGTGCTGGTATTAGATGATAAATCGGGATTGGGTATTAATGCGATATCTAAAGATGATCTAAACAATCGTATGCAACTATTAATAATGACTAAGGAAGAATATCGTGCGGCAATTCGGCAGGGTTTTAGAGCTTAAAATAGGTAATCGTAAAGAAAGCATTGTTATTAATAATCTTAGAGTTACCTTTTCTATCAAAAAAACACTATCTTCAGAGCCAAATACTGCAGAAATATCAGTTTACAATCTCAATGATTCAAACCGCAACCTTATCACTGGCAAGCAATATCATTTTTTAGAGTTATCAGTCTGCTATAAAGAAGATGTTTTAAGATTAATATTTTGTGGCGATATATTGACGGTAGAAAATAAACTGACGGGGCAGGATATCATCACAACAATGCGTTGTGGTGATGGACATCGAGCCTATAACGAAAAAACCATTATTAAAACGATGCAAAAAGGGCAAAAAGATAGCGACTTTCTAAACGAAGCAGTAAGTAGTTTTGGTGTTCAGAAGGGAGCTATTAATTTACCCAATGATAGAGCTTTGCCTCGCGGTAAAGTGCTCATGTGCGATACGCGCGAAGCAATGCATAAAATCGCTATTAACAATAATGCGGACTGGTCTATACAAGATGATCAGCTAGTTGTTATTCCTAAAAATAAAGCCCTTGCTAATAACGAGGGCTGGGTTATTTCTAGAAATACAGGAATGATTGGAAGCCCCAAAAAAAGCAATGAAGGATTAGAAGTTACAACGCTATGCAATCCTCATTATAGAATAGGTTCGCTTGTTTGCGTTGAATCAAGGCTTACTGAGTATAACGGCGATTATAAAGTAAAATCGATTGAACATAACGGCGATTTATACGGTACGAACTGGCACAGTAAATTAGTTTGTACGGCCGGAAAGTTTGAGAAAGTATAAAACGAATCATCAATCCAAAGTTGATCACAATTATAACAATTTGGTTAATAAAACATTAATCAAAAATATAAAAACACATCGCACTTAAAGATATCATTTATCAATAAATTAATCTTATATCAATGCTTAACATTGATCTTAACCCGCTTTGGCGGGTTTTTATTGCTCGGGGAAAAGATGACAGATTCACTATTTGAAGCGATTGAAAATCAAATAAAACGCGCTCAATCAAATATATATACTGCTTTGCCTGCAAAGGTTATTTCATTTGACGGTCATACAGTTCAATGTCAACCAATGATTAATAGAGTACTAGCAAATGGACAAGAAGTTTCAATCCCTCCTCTGGTTGATGTTCCTGCGCAGTTTCCTCATGCAGGCGGATTTTGCATTACGGTACCTATAACAGCGGGTGATGAGGGGCTTGTTATCTTTTCGAGTCGTTGCATAGATGGTTGGTTTGCATCGGGTAATGTATCTAAACCATTGGATAACCGAATTAATGACTTAAGCGACGGTTTTTTTATTGTCGGTTGCAATAGTGTGCCAAATAAAATACCTGATTTTTATCATGATGGCCTTTCGATGCAAACTGACGACGGATCGACACATATAAGGCTTACAAATGGAACAATCTATATAAAAGGGAACATTGAGCATGAGGGCAATATGAATCAAATCGGAAGCTACAATCAAACAGATGGTAATACAAATAGCTCTGGCACGATAACGGCTCAGGATGTTAAAACCAATAAAGGTATTGATTTGAATACGCATACGCACACAGATGTAAAAAGCGGCAATGAAAAAACAGGAGCACCGACATGATAGTCAGAGGTTTAGATAACAATCACGATTGGACTTTTGGTCATGGTCTGGGTAACTATTTAGATTGTTCTGATGCGATAGCGCAATGCGTGAAAACCAAATTATTAGCACTAAAAAGAGACTGGTTTTTAAATCGTGAGGACGGCATCGCATGGTTTGATTATCTAACTAAAAATCCTAACACAAAACAATTAGAAATTGATGTAAGAACAGAAGTTTTTAAAGTTGATGGAGTTGTAAATATCGATAGTTTCGACATTTTATTAGATACCGATAACCGCAAATTTCTAATTCAAATCACATACACCGATAAATTCAATAAAACTAACGAGGCATCATTTAATGTTACAGATAACAGATAAAGGTATCGAAATTGATGACTTATACACTATTCAAAATCGATTAGTTTCCGCATTTAAATCGATATACGGTGATGACGTCAATCTCGATAGCGATACGCCTGACGGTCAATTATTAGGGTTATTTTCACAAGAGCTTGCAAACATACATCAAGCTGTTTCTTTTATGGTGCAAATGTTAGACCCGTACCAAGCAACTGGGCATTGGCTGGAACAGCGAGCAATGTACGCAGGAATAACCCGAATTACTGCGTCATATTCTTATATTGATGAAGTAATTTTCACGGGCTCAGCAAAAACGACAATACCAAATAATTCTATTTACATAGATAAAAACAAAAATAAATGGGTTACGACAGAATCAATAACATTGAACAATTTAGGTAGCGCTCGCGTCAAATTCAGGTCGTTAGAACTCGGTAATTACACTGTTAATGCAATGGACGAGTTCACGCCAAGTACAATAATCATAGGCGTAGATAAAGTCACTGCGAATACTAAAAGTTATGGTGGCGTTGATGAAGAAACGGATGATCAATTATTAAAAAGGTTTATGTTATCGCACTCAATTAATAACTACGATGATCGGCAAGGTATACAGTCTTCATTAATGAATATAACAGGTGTGACTAAATGCGTTGTATATGAAAATTATACGAATAAAACCGATGAAAAAGGTGTGCCTGCTCACTCATTTAACGCTGTTATTTTAGGTGGAGCTGATGAAAAAATAGCGGAAGTTATTACTAAAAAGAAAATTGGTGGATGTGGGTTATATGGCCAAATTGAATCCTCTTATTTATTAGATGGTATACCGCGTAGAGTTTATTTCGATAGACCAAAAAAGGTCGATATCAACGTCTCAATGGTAATTGGTCGTTATAAATCATTTAACGATATCAATACTGAGCAAATCAAAAGCAACCTTAAAAATCTTGATTTTGACATCGGCGAAAATGTTTATTCATCACGCATTATCTCAAGCATTAATCTAGTTGACGGGTTTTATATTAAAGAACTCACGGTTAATGGCTCAAATATAGCAAATATCGATCATCGAGAATATGCACAGATAAACAATGTTGAGGTGCTAATTGAGTAGGGAAAAATTCATTATTTGGCAGTATAGATCAAAGCCAAAGGCTTTAGGCACTATTAAAGCTATCTACGAAGAAACCGACCAAACATTTAGAAACATTATTCAAGTGGCGGATATTCTCAATATTGACGATGCAACAGGTTACGCATTGGATTTAGTGGGTCGCCATGTTGGTGTATTTCGTGTTTTACCAACGGCTATTGCCAAAGAGTATTTTGGTTGGTTAGAAGACGATATTGCGCTTTCATTCAATGTTGGTGAATTTTATAGATATGGCGACTCTTTACGCACATCGGTTGTTTTGAACGATAGTGATTTTCGTTTTTTTATTAAAGCACGAATTTCAAAGAACTATCAAACTGGTGAGATATCAAGCATTGTTAAATCGATCAAATTTGTTATTGGTCAGTATGGTAATGTGGTTGATTCACAAAACATGACAATGAACATATTGGTTAACAGTGATCAATTAAGCTCACTAACATTATATGCAATTAGCAAAATGGATATTTTAGCTCGCCCAGTAGGTGTTATGTATCAATATGTTGTGTTAATTAACAATGAGCCATTCGGATTTGATCATGATAACCAATCACAAGGATTTAACTTAGGTAAATTTGTTCGACTACAAGAAATAGGAACTATTCAATGAAAGTACAGAATAAACCAGATTATTTAATTTTCGCTGATTCAGCAAAAAAAGGTGAAAATGCCGAATTTCCGGACGTTGGCAGGGGATGGGGAATTACTATCGATCAAACCGCATCTAAACCGCCCATGGAGTGGATGAATGGCGCATTTAACCGCATAGATAAAAACATGCTGTATCTATTGCAACAAGGTGTTCCAGAATGGAGTGAGAAAGTCACTTATCCAGTAAACGCAATTATTAAATACAACGGCGTGTTATATACTGCAATAGTTGAAAACGAAAATTCAATACCTACAACAAGCACAACTAAATGGAAAAAGACGCAAGCAGAAATACCAATTGCTAATACTCACCAAAAAGGCATTGTTCAACTCAACTCATCAACAAACAGCACATCTGAAGCAGATGCAGCTACCCCTTTTGCAGTTAAAAAAGCGAATGATTTGGCTATTACAGCTAATAAAATTGCAAATGGCGCGGTGCAGCGATCAGGCGACAACATGAACGGTGAGTTGTTTATTAAAAACAAACGCGTTCTAGTCGATGGTGAGGCATATCCCTTCCGTGGGCACCTCAACAATACACACCTAAACAATATTAAAGGCTTGCAACATGGTGTTTATTTTCAGCCTGCAAATGAGCTAGCAACCATTGAAAATGGATACCCAATCGATTCGGCTGGTGCGTTAATCGTTACACAAACAGGTGGTGACGGGGCTAATGGTTGCATTCAAACGTACACGGATTATTATTCGGGAAGGCAATTTGTAAGAACCTATAGAGACATGCCAAACATTTGGATGTCGTGGATTGAGCAAATAACTACTGCGAATGGCAATTTTATTTTGCCGGTCGGTGTTCCATTACCTTGGTCATTACCGGTTCCTCCGGAAGGCTGGTTTAATTGTAACGGTTCCCCATTCGATAAAAAAAGATGCCCCAAGCTAGCATTTGCTTACCCGAGTGGCTATTTGCCGGATTTACGTGGTGAATTTATCCGCGGCTGGGATGATTCGAGGGGGATTGATCGTTATCGAGGGCTATTAACTTGGCAAAATCATCAAGTTGCTGCTCACAGGCATGTTGGTGGTTGGGGTGAAAATTTTTCAAATTTAAATACTGAAAATCGGCAACGAGTAGCCCCGTTTGGATGTACTGGTGAGGGCGGCAGTTGGATTGGCGCAACAAGTAATGATAATGACAATCCACTGTTTTATACAAATGATGGGACAAACGGTAGTATCACAAACCCAAAAGGCGTCACAAGTTGGTTTAATTTGAATGCGGATGGGCTTGTCGGTTACGAAACGCGACCACGCAATATTGCATTTAACTACATAGTAAAAGCAGAATAACGGAGATAAAAATGAAATATATATTACAACCTCAAACTGCCATTTTAGATAGTGAAGGATTAACAACGTCAGCGGGTTGGTTAGTCATTTATAATGTTGATGCGAACACTGGCGAATATTTATCGGCTACGTATCAATATTTTCCCGTCGGCGTTGGTTTACCAGCTAACGCATATTTAGATGCGCCTAGCGACGTTGATGACCGGTGCGCAATTGTGCGTCAGGGCGATAAGTGGACATACCCAGTTGATCATCGAGGTAAAGTGATATACTCAATAGAAAATGGCGTAGAATCGATAGCGACAACAATTGGTGATATCCCTGATGGTTTTACATTATTAACACCGTCAAGCGAATTTGATAGCTGGGACGGCAAAAAATGGGTGTTGGATAAAGAAAAACAACATCAACATGACATTGCAGTAGCACAATTACAACAATCACAATTACTTAAAGAAGTTAATAATGAAATTAGCAATTTTCAAGATGCTGTTGACGCAGAAATAGCTACAGAACAACAAGTTGAAATATTGAAAAAATGGAAAAAATATCGTTTTGAATTAAATCAGCTAGATGTTAATAAAGTCCCCAATATTAATTGGCCGAAAAAACCGGCGTAACAATCAATTATTCCGGATTATTGTATTAGTTTTTTTTGTATAAACAGTGCAATTATCTGGAATATCTTTATTAATAAATGACATTGCTCCGATTTTTACATTGTTTCCTATATTTATTTTACCGCCTAAGATAACGGAATTTGCACCAATATGTACATCGTTTCCAATAACTATATCGATAGGTTTACACGCTAACCCAATTGTAACGTTTTGCAGAATTGTACATCTATCACCAATTGTTACATTATCATTTATAGTAATAGAATATGGGTGAGTAAAAAAAGGGCTTTTCCCTATTCTCGCACCAAACATAATTTCAATATGAAATTTTAGTATTAAATTTTGCTGTATTTTTTTTGCAACTTGTCGTTGGTCATCATTACCATGCATATACATTTCATTAGCTAATCGCCACCAAAATAAGATATATTTTTGTAGAGAACGAGTTTTTAAATATGATTTTAATACTCGATAAATGGAGGGTTTTCTACCACCTGTTAATTCTATTAACCAGCACTCTTTCAAGTGAGTTAAATCGTGATTCATTAAAAATCTAATGATATGTATGTATTTCATAAAACTAATCTAAACTAATATAACAATATTAGTTTAACATATGATATATATTAACTAAAAGCCATTAATCTTCAACTTCACATACTCAACCGCATCTGGATACGAATCCAAAATATCAACTTTGTTTAATTCATCGTTGTGATAAAAGCATCACCAATCTTTGTGTATATCGAGAGACAGAAAAAATCATATATGAATCATTTTCGCAATCATAAATTGAATCGTTATTAGGATCGGTAAGTATGTACATTATTTTTGTATAGTTTATTGTAATCATATTATGAAAAATTAATTAGTTTTATTCATCATAAACTAATAATTGTGCGATAACTGAAGTGAAAAGTTGGGAAGTGGATCGAGAAAAGTGTAAGAATAATCGACGTATATAAAATCTATCTTTAAATATTATTTTTAATATACTTTAACGGTATTTTTCTCGATATATTATTTATAAATAATCATAAATCATAGGGATATATTTTTATTTCGAATCCTATAGGGCATTAAAATTCAATAGGATTAATGATTTACTTCTAAGAATTTAAGCCTTGATTATTTTTATCTAAATTTTTTGAAGCACAAATTGTGACCATATCTAAAGGTAGCCCCCCATTTTCTATTTTATATTCGTTATCTGCTGTATTGATTTCTATTATGATAGTTATGACATAATTGAATCAAGATTTACGTGTATGGTTTATAAAAATTAATTAGTGTTATAATTTTGAAAAACAATAATTAATGGAGTTAATTAAATGATTTATTTAAATGGAGTAGGTTTTTTTTTATTGTCACTATTTATCTTTTGGTGGGTTTATTTATTAGTTTTCGTAATTGGTATAATAATTTTATGCTTCGCTAAAACCAAAATTATGCGAAGATTAGGTATTTTATTGATAATCACACCAATAGGTTGTTATATTTTTGCCTATTTATTATACGGATTTTTATCATTAATGTGGATTTAACCTATTTTAATTACCTTTTTTCCTAAATAATAAAAAAGCGGAAGTCTATTTCCGCCTTTTTTATTAACAATAAAATATAATTAAATTTCGCTATTTACCTTTTGTATTTCTTTTCTCTTTTTTCGGTTTTTTATTTGATGATAACTGCAAAGCCTGTACACTTTGCACTAAGTCAGCCAATTGCGTAACAATTTGGTTTCCGGTATCACTTTCATCACCACCTAGTGTTTTATTGCGTATAAAATCAGCTTTGATTTGTTGCCAACGTTTAGTTTGTGTATCAGTTAATACGCCACGAATTTCAGCGAGTTTAAGAAGATTTTCTTCAGCACCATTAGTTAATAGTTGAGCTTCACCTAAATAGTGATCGTTGATGATTTGATTAAGTTCATCATCATTCATAACAGAAGAAACCTTCTCAGCAAGTTTATTCATGTTTCGATAACTACCTTGAAGTTTGAAAGGTGGTTCTGTACGGTATTTATCTGATTGAGCAGCACTAACAATGTATTGTTGGTTAACTTTGAATACCACTTCTCTAATTTTCAATAGGTGACTAAGTACTGCAACAATTTCACTGATTTCTGCTTGGCTGTAAGCATAACTTAATTCATTGCTATTAAGTGGCTTGCCTTGTGCATGGTCAATGAGTTGATAAAGATCATTTAAGTCACGTAACGCAAGTGGTGCTAGAATTGGATTTGAAGTTAAGCAGTTTTCAATATAACTTGAAGCAAAAACTTCATCCATACCACCAAGAACTTCACCTAAATTATAAATATCTGCACGGTTAGCCAACATATCTGGTATTTTGAATACTTCTCCTGATTCAGTATACGGGTTACCTGACATAATAACGCAGAATTTTTTACCTCGGAGATCATAGGTCTTAGTTTTTTCTTTCCAAACACCTTCTATTCGGCGTGAACCATCACAAAGGGAGATGAATTTTTGTAAGAATTCCGGATTGGTGTGCTGTATATCATCAATATAAAGCATGACGTTATTTCCCATTTCAAGTGCTAGATTAAGTTTTACTAACTCTTGTTTGGCAGTTGCATTCGGTGCTTGATTTGGATCGAAAGATAACACACTATGGCCTAAAGCCGGTCCGTTAATCTTCATAAAGATTAATCCAAGACGATTAGCAACATATTCCATTAATGTCGTTTTACCATAACCCGGTGGAGATATAAGCAGTAATAACCCCATTAAATCGGTACGTCTAGTTTCACCAACCGTTCCCATTTGTTTAGCTAAGTTATCACCAATGATAGGTAAGTAAACTTGATTAATGAGTTTGTTTCGCACAAACGAACTTAATGGTTTAGCCTTAAATTCCTCCAGATGTAGAAGATCACGTTGTTCATCGAGTACTTCCTGACGAAGACTTTGATAATGCTGAAACTCCGGAATAATAATTCTGGACTGTTTACGCATGCGACTAAAGAAATCATCAAGATTAATATTCAACACTCCCTGAATTATACTTGGATGATCGCCAAGTAAATCGTTGACGGAAATATCAAGCTCAAGCTCGCTAATTCCCAGCGTAATGCTACTTTCTTTATCTAACATACACAATACTAAAGCTTCAGCAATATAGTCTGATAGTTTTTGATATTGGGGTAGGGTACAAAGACCTTTAAACCAACTTTCGATTAGAATCCAGCGATCGGCAAGTCGTTTTTGAAGATTGCTTTGTGATTGGTTAAAATCACCCCACATATGAGATTCCTCGAGGCGGGCTTTTAAACCTTCAAATAGATAGTGGCCATATTTACTTAACGTAAATTCTTGTGGTGTTTCGGCTAATATATAGCTTAAATATTCAGTTGCTTGTTTTACATGATACTGTTCATGTTGAATAGGATATTTTTCTAAAAATTGGGTTAATTCAAAAGACATCTCTGTTTGAAGATTTCTTATACCTTCATCATGACCAAATAACGCCTGTATATCTTTACAAGTTTTGGCTCGCTCTGGCCATAATTTGGCAATATCACTCTTTTGATTATGATACCAAAAAAGAATAGCTAAGCTTCGGGCTAAAGGGTTATAGCGTAATAGACCGGCCGCTTCACCTAGCGGGATCAGTTTGACTAATATTTTTAATGCATCGTGATCGTGAATCCCTTTTTCATAGCCCTCACGATATCGCATTGACGCATAATCTCTTACTGTTTTAGCTAATACTTCAGGTTGGTTTAATTGATTTTTTAAATTGTCATAACTTAAATCATGCTCTTTTTTAAGCGCTGAATTAATTATTGAATATGCTAAATATTCACCACGGTAAACACTAGGCGATTCGGATTCTAATGAAATTGACCAGAAAGGTTTATAACTTTCTAATTTAGGGTGATTAATTCTTTCCTGATAATCAGTACCCGTTAATTGCAAATAAAGATGATCTTCTTTTGGTACAATGGTTAAATCAAGTTCTTGGGTGTTGACACTAAACTTATGTCTTGGCCCCAGTTTGATTACATTTCCGCCAGATTCAAATATTTCTGATTTATCTCGTAAGGCTCGTATTGATTGATCTCTGGCACTTTGGAAACGAGATTCAATATCATCCGCTTTGACATTATCAAAAAGTGCTCTTAATTTTTCGACAATTTCACGAATTTTTAAAGCTAAAGCGTCGGCAACAAAAAAAGCATTTAACTCATTTTGATCAGAAAATTTAGCCGTTCTTCTTGGTATACTATCTAAAATTCGATTGGCAGCCGTAAGTAATGCTTCCGTTCGTCTTGTTCTATCTTCAAGTAGTGATTGTTTATGGGTTTCAAATGATTCTAATATTTCTTCCCGTTTAGCCAGAATATCATTAAGGAACTCTTCACTTTCACTGAATTGATTTTCAAGCTCTTCAAGTTGTACTAAAAGCCTTGATAATTCATCGTCACATTTTTCTGGCGTGGTAGCTAAACTTAAAGCACTGGCAACACTTTGTCCAAAAAGTTTGAATTGTGCGCCAAATTGAGCAACCATTTCTGTACTTGATAGGTTTTTTCGTTTTTGGTTGATTTTGGCTTTTGTTTGATTGAGTTTTGCATAAACTTCAGCAATAGCTTCAATAATTCTTGTTTGTAATGTGACATCATCAAATTTTAATGTCGCCATTAATTGCGAAAGCATATCAAGATCATTAGACATTTGATCGGCTATTGCTATTGGTTCAATCAACTTGGCAACGGTATCGGCTTTATCAAGAGCTTTCTCGATTTCTTCTATTTTTAAGGCATAAGGTTCTAATGCTTTATCACTATCGAGAAAGTTTGCTGTCGCTAATGAAACAACTGATTGTCGCTCTTTAAGTTCATTTTCCATTATATCGATCTGATTTAAATCGATATAACGATAACTTCGTAAAGTAACAAGGCTGCCTAATTGCATTTTTATTGCATTTAAAGCATCGACAAACTCTTGTGTTTCTTGCCAGCTATCAGGGTATAACTTTGATAATAAATCTTGTTGATTTGTGATTGCTTCACGCATCGCACTTTCGGACTGGCGGCGTATGCTTTCGACTTTTTCATATTCATCCAGTACTAATTCACTGGTTTGGGTGATATTGCGTAATATTGGTGAAAATGAAAGATTTACTTCATCATTTAACCAAAAATAACTATCGAATAATCGTTTTGTGTCTTCACTTAATTTACTATAGAGCTGTGAAGAAATAGATTGGTTATCAATTTCACGTGAAATAAAGTAAAGATCTGAAATACCACGAACAAGTTCAGCGTTTCCGATTTTACCTAAAAAGCTATTGTTTGTTGGTTGCTGAGCGGCAAATTCATCGCTATAAAAAGGCGTTTGCCAAATTTGCATTGGATGGACTCGAGTTGGTTCATCATTTTCACCTTCAAAAACAACCATTCTTCCGTCTTCAAAAACTGCATAACCATGACCTAAAATAGGATTATCCAGTTTTCGTTCAATCATATTGTAGTTGAATAATGCCAGGCGACCAGTATACGGGTCATAAAAAATATATAATACATCTTCGCCATTTGGGGAACGTCTAATCCGTCTAAAACGCATTCCTGACATTGATTGGTCGAATGTTTTATATTCACCATTTTGCAAGTAATATCCACCAGGAAATATAACACCATGATCTTCCGGTAGTTGAATACAAGCTTGACCAATAAAATCAATTCGTTGCGCTGTTTGGGTCAAGGTGTTATAAATCAAATAGCGCCAATTTTCTTCACGGTATGGTAATACTTTTAAAAGTATCAGCGAACCTACTTTGGCATATTCAATTTTTGCATCATTTATCGATTGGTTTTTATCTAACACATCTTCACGATAAATACCCAGCCCATCATTGGTATTATTTTCACATTTGATTGTCAAATCTCCACCAATGGTTTCGACAAACACAGTATCTAAGATATTGACGTGTGGAAATCGACCATTAACAATATTTTCTCTTGTTGTTTCAATCCATTCAAAATCATAAGCTGGTGGAAGGGCTATATCACGTTCTCCACGATTATCGATATAGTTAATGGTTTTCTTATCACTTGATATTGACCAACGAAATACACGGATATCGCTTAATCGTTCACCAATTTGAAAGCTTGCCAGTAATTTACCGTCACGTTCAACCAGTTGCAGCAATTGGGCATTTTTGTAGTAGGTATATAACTCACTGAAGTCTTGAACAAAACGATCAATATTTAAAAATGTACCGGAAAGATTTACAGGATCGGCTTCATAATTACCGTCACGTTCAACCAGTTGATAAAGTGAAAAGACATCTTCAATTTTTGCTTCTTTTTTTAAGCCTAAAAAAACGTTATATCCAAATAGTAACCAATCACCAAAACGGACAATGTCTCGTGCGACACAATTGTTTTCCGTTCGGATACGAATTCGTCCTATAATTGACATATCACTTTTACCAAATTCGGACAGCCTTTGTTGATTTAAAGCTTCTGTTTTTTGGTTAAGCTCTATTCCTAAAGCGGTGAGACGTTTTCGAAGGATTTCATAAGCACCACCTTCAGCAACAGCTTTATCAAGTGTTGTTTGTTGTTCGTTATCTTGTTCTATTTCTGCCATTTTAAACTCATTGATCATTATGTAGAAGGGCTACTGTTTTCGGTAGCTAGCTACCGAAAACAGATGATAGTGACAATTCAATTACGAATTATCTGTCTAGTGGTCTTGTTCACTATCTTTACTATCAGATGATAAAAATTGTTTAGCGAGTGCCTTTAGATCAGTATTTTCTAACGTCTCTTTTAAATTCACATTCTTATTGCCGGATAAGCGTGATAGCACTGATTGTAATGCAGATTGTAAAACAGGGCTTTGGTTAACTGTTCCTTCAATAGCTTTACCAACACTAATCGCTTTAGAGAAGCTGTTAAAGAAGTTATCATTGCCACCAACAATTTCGATATTAGCTTTACTAAATGCGGCTGCAAGTACTTCGGCTTGTTCTTTAGCAATTTCTTTATTAGCAGCAATTGCAGCAATGGCTTGTTCGAAACTTTTTTCCAATGCTAAACGGAACTCTTCATGGCTTTGTGACTGTTCACTCATCGTTGCCATTGCTTGGAATTTCTCAACTAAACCGCTTGCTTCAGCAGTTAAACGCTCACGAATAACTAAAGCTTCTGCTAAACCTTGTTCTTTGGTTGCCGTTGCTTTAGCAAGGCCGATGCGTTCATCACCACGTGCTTGCGCAGAGAGTTTTTCTTCAAGAATTTTAGCTTCTGTTAAACCTTGTTTTTCAGTTGCAATCGCTTTCGCTTCAATAACTTTTGCTTCAGATAATCCGACTTCTTGGCAACCTTTTGCTTCTGCTAATAAAGTTTCAGCTTTGATATTGGCTTTAACTAATCCTTCTTTTTCTTCTGCTTCTGCACGAGCTTTACGGACTTTCGCTTCAGCTAAGCCAATTGCCGCTTCTTCAGCTTCAATTCCTTGTGCTAATTGTTTTTTGGCTTCAGATTGTTTTGCGGCTGCTTCAAGTTCAGCTTGTGCTATTGTACTAATTTCAACTGCACGATATTTAGATGCTTTTTCATCAGCTTCAGCTTGTTTAACTTGTTTTACCAGTTCTTGTTCAGCTCGAGCTTCTGCTTCAATGATTGTAGTTTGTTTTTCTCGATCTGCTCTTGAAACTTCACGCACTTCTTTAATGTTTTCTTCTTCAACTGCAACAGTTTTTTCAACTGCGACTCTTTCACGAATTACATTGGCAATCGTTTTCTTTTCTTCTTCAAGAACTTTATCTTTTTCGATACGTTGTAATTCAACTTCTCGTTCCCGTGCCACGATTTCAAGCGAGCGTGCACGTTGTACCCGTTCTTCTTCAATCGCAATGGCTCTTAAGCGATTTTGTTGTGCAACTTCGACTTCACGTAAACGATTCTCTTCACGTACTTCAATTTCCTGTTGCGATTGAATGCGTGCTTGTTCAGCTTTTAATCGTTCTTCTTCCTGCACTTTTAAGGTTTCAGCCATTTCACGAGCACGGATTGTCTCAATTTCACGTTTTTGTCGTGCTTCTGCATCGGCTTGTTGACGTTCAAGTTCTAGTTTGGCTTCGATAGTTTCGGTGTCTTTTTTCTTTAAAGCCAGTTCAAGATCTCTTTCTCGCTTATTGGTTTCATCTTTATGAATTGCAGTAATTGAAGTAATTTTATTAATCCCTTCTGCATCAAAAATATTATCCGGGTCTAATGCTTTAATAGGTGTTTGTTCTAAATAGTCAATTGCCACATCTTCAAGCGCATAACCGTTAAGATCTTTACCGATAACATCGATAATACGTTCACGGAAATTTAAGCGATCTTCAAATAATTTGGCTAATTCAAATTGTTTACCCACGGTTTTCAATGCTTCAGAAAACTTAGCGCTAAATAATGAACTAACTGCTTTTTGATCAGATGCTCTGTCAACACCAATTGATTTTGCAACTTTTAATACATCTTCGGTGGTTTCATTAACACGCAAATAGAATGCAACACAGATATCAGCACGTAGGTTGTCTTTACAAATTAATCCATCTTTACCACGACGTTCTACATCAAAAGTAATTAATGAGATTTTCATAAACTCTTTTTTATGTATAACCGGATAAACTAAAGCACCGGTAAAGTAGACTTTCGGTTTTGAGCTCATATCATTGACAATAAGCGCAGTACCTTGAGGAACTTTGATATAGAATGCTTTAAATAATAAGAAAAATCCTAAAATAACAAGAAAGATAACGCCTATAACTGTAGCAAATAAAATGATGGTATCGAAATTCATTGACATAATTTACTTTTCTCCAAAAAAATTAATTTTTATAATCCATTAAACTCTTCTAAACTAACTATTTCATAGCTATTGTCGGTTTCATCATAACGTAGCAAGATAGCCTTATCGTGACGCTTAAATTGATTCGGCTCTTTACATCTTACTTGCAATATTAAACTAGCTCCGCCATCTTCATAAATTGCTTCACCTTTAATTTCATTAACGGCACTTGACCGAATGATTACTGATTGGCCAAGTAAAACTTTATGATCTTGAGTTATATTCAATTTATTAAATAATGGTCTGAGTGGTTTTATGATGTATGCAGTTAGATAAACCGCAACAATAAAGGTAATGAATAAAACGAGTAATCCTACGATGTAATAAACAAAGGTAAGGTTACTAAACGGTAAGATAAAAAAACGAAAGGAAAAATAACTTATCAACCAGCCTAGCAAAGAAATTAAGGTTATGACAAGTGTCATGGGGACTTGATTGAAGCCTAATTTTAATAATAATCCGGCAAATCCAGATGCATTACCCGGAATATCTGTTGATAAATCGCCCATATCAATGTCCAGATCGACATCTAAACAATCAACAGTTAAGATACCAATTGCAGCTGTTAACCAATACAACACACAAAGCGTAAGTAATCCGCTGAAAATTACCACAGGAAAAGAAAAAAATATTCCCCAAAAAAGCTCCATTATATTTCCTTAATTGCATTTTTATATGCATTTTTATTTTTAGTTAGATAAATAGTTATAATGTTTATTAGTTTATACCAGAAACAAAATAGTTACATAATATAAAATTCTAGGAAGTTTGTTTTTCTTTCAATCGAGCTAAAATGGCAATGGCATTTTTATTACTTGATTTTATGCCGGCTTCTTCGAGCTTACTATCAAGCGAATTAGCACTGTCACTTTTAGCTAGTTCATTTTTCGCATCCAATACTGCCGCCGTTTGTTCCTGACGTTTCTTGATTCGATCTAATGAATCTAAAGCTGTTTGCAATTTGGTTGTTGAACCACCGTAACGTTGTGCAACAGCTGATTGAGCTTTTTGTACACTTTCTGTTGCTTTAACAATATCTACCTGTTGTTTTAAATTACGAATATTAATTTCTGTTTGGGAAATGGTTTGGCGTAAATTTTTACAACTTTCAGTGAAACACTTAGCTTGTTTTAAATAGTTATCATGCTCCGTTTCAAGCTGAGCTAACTTTTCCGCGACTTCTAACGCCAACTCTTCATTATTTGCTTCTAACGCTTTTATCGCGTAGCTTTCATACTCAGCGATTTTTTCTGCGGTAAGTTTTACTTCTTTATCAGCTAATTTTTGTTGAGCAAGTATATTTGCTAATGACTCTTTAGCTTGTTTTAACTCCATATCTGCGTCACGAATTTCTTGATCCAAGATACGTAAAGCTTGAGTATCAATAATTGATTCTCCAACCTCATTGATACCACCACGGAGTGCCGTAACAAGTTTTTTGAAGATAGCCATTTTTAATCTCCTTTTTTCTAGCATAATTCAATTGGTTAATCATTGATGTAATTTTCAAAAGCTTCAGTGGCTTTAATCACATTATCAGATAAAGTTTCTAATTCATAAATAATATTGTTAAGTATTGATGAAGCACTTAAAGCACCATACATTATATAATTTATTGAACCGTCGCCACTTTTTTCTATCGCTATGGTTGATAAAGGAAATAATTTACGTGAACATAAGACTTCTTCGTTAAATTGGGTTAAATCTTTAATCATATCAACAGGCCAAAGCAGAGCTTCAACAATAATTTGTTGATTTGAAACACTTAAATACAAGGGTAAATCGCCATACTCATGCATAATGATAAACAAACATGCATCTACACCATCGATAATTTCAATACTTGCATAACCTTGTTTAACTAATTCAGAATTATTTAATTGTTCATAAAGATCTGTAATTAACCAAACTTCATTTTTTTTCATTTCATTGTTTTCCTGTTGATGATTATAAATTACGTTACTTGATATCAAAGGTTTGCGAAACTGTTTTTCAATTTCAACTAGCTTTGAGGTATTTTCCGGTAAAATCCAAACTTCTTTTTTTACTAAACCTTGTTCACGTAATCGTTGTCGATATTGTTTTTGATAGAAGGCTGAGTTTTTGATCTCTTTTGTTTTTTTCATAAAATTTATTTTGGATTTAATTAGAATTTAATGTCAGTAATATTAACACAAAAATATTACATGTAAATATTACATGTAATATTTTATTAAATACATAATGAAAGGATTTAATTTTAATAACTCTATATTTTATAATGATATTTTTTAAGGTGAAGCATTTTGAATTGGCTAAAATAAAAGTTTTTATAAAAAATTATCGAAGGGGATTAGGTTAAATTTTATTTTTAGAATTAATCTTACATCAAATGTATAAAACTTTTAGATCGGTTTTTGAAAATAAATAACCCGCTAAAGCGGGTTATGATCAGTAAATGTTAACTTTCAATTAAATTAAAAATCGATATCTAAACCTAATTGGAATGTTCTACCCGGAGCGGTAAACATATCTAGGTATTTGTGATCCGATGAGCGATATAGTTTATTATTGCTTAAATAATCCCAGTATTTCTGGTCAGTTAAGTTATAAATACCGCCACTTAGTTTTACATTTTTGGTAATATTGACATAACCAGTTAAATCTACGGTACCATGTCCGGCGATTCTAAAGTATTCATCCGTTGAGTCTTTAATTGGTGTTCCGTCATTACTATGTGTTTCACGTGTTGTCGATTCTGTTTTCTTCCCTTTTTGGAAAGTCGCCGTCACAGCAACTCCGTAGAGTTTATTTGGATCATCCCATGCTAGACCAATAGTACTTTTTAATGGTGCGATAGTATCCATTTCAACATATTTATCGCCTAAATAGCTTGATTTAGATTTACCTTGGTTATAACCAATGGCGAATCTAGCGCTTAAGCCATTGACAGATTCAAACCATGAGCCAAAATTAAATTCACTGCTTAATTCTGCTCCGTAAATATAGGCTTTATCCCGATTTTCCGATTGGTAAACTATACGGTTGCCTGTTCCAACAAAATTTTTCTTATAACGAGAATATGCAATAAAATTCTTGTATTTATTATAAAATACCGCTGAAGATAGTGTCATACCAGATACAGGCTGACCTTTCAGACCCAATTCAAAATTATCGCTGGTTTCAGTTTTAAGATTTGAATCACCTACCAAAACATACATTTGACTATGCGCCAAATACGAACCGTATAACTGGTTTTGGTTTGGCATTTGTGCGCCACGTTTATATTGTAAATAGGCGGTTAAATTAGGATTAAGATCGTACATAAACGCTAGAGACGGTAGGATTTTAAAGTCACTATTACTATTGTACTGTTTACCTAATTGGCTCGAATTGATATTCGATACCGCCATATTTTCAAGATTACGTGGTTTGGTGTTTTGATAGATAGCTCTTACTCCCGGAACGATATAAAAATTGTTGCTATCGTTAATATTAAAACTAATGCGATCTTCAAAGAATCCACCTATTTGATAGCTACGGCTATCTGCTTGCGGTTTGGTATAATCTCCGTCAGGGAAAATTCGACCATTTTGTGATTTTGCAGAAGTATAAAATGGCGATTCATCTTCACTCCACTTAGCATTTAAACCAGCAGTAATTTTTTGATTATCAAAACTTTTTAATAGGGTTGTGATAAAGTTATAAGATTTTGTATTGTAATTTGTTTGAGTATTGAAGTTACCTTTAGAACTATGGCGCAAATAGGTATCATCAAATACATTTGTGCGTTGATAATTTATCTGAGTGGTTAAACTATCAATCCAACTAATGTTGGTTGGTTTCCATTGATCTTTAATCGCTAAGTTAAAGCGATTATTTTTACTACGCTGATGATCATACGATTCAATTTTTTTACCATACCGATCCCAAGTATCATAATGAGAGTTTTTGGTTTTACTGTTGAAATCAATCGTTGCGTTGACCAAATGCTCATCCGTCATTTGCCAACCAATTCCCGCTAAAATTGAATTTGAGTGCCAATTTTCAGGATAGCTATTGATCGAATCTCCGTAATTACGGCCTTGCTGTCCGTCACGACGGCTTAATACAAGAATTCCATTAAGGTACTCATCACCTCCGGCGATAGTTATACCTTGATGATAGCTTCTATCGGCGCTGTCGTAATTATTTTGAAATCCAAAATAGCTGGTTTTGCCCGGATACAAATAATAACTGGCTGTTTTAGTTTGGAATGAAACAGAGCCACCTAAGGCATTATTTGCATTACTGACAGATGTTGCGCCAGATTGAATATCAACCTTGTTATACATATAAGTATCAATGTAATCACGTCCAATACCGTATGAACCAAATCCCGCTCTACCAACAGAATTAACACGCCCTTGAGCAATCGGTAATGGCATACCGTCAATATCAATCGATACACGATTAGCATCTAAACCACGAATATTGTAACCGGTAAATCCTCCACGATCCCAACTGCTTTTACCACTGCCGGAACCGGAAATATTGCCCGGTGCTGAAATAAGCGGTTGATAACGCATGATACTACCAAAGTTCGTACCGCCATCACGTCTAATATCTGATTCCGAAATTTCTGTATTAGTACCAGCTGTTTTGGTGGCTTCATGAGCCGTTACTGTAATGGTATCAATATTGTTTTCTTCATCTTGAGTTTGAGCGGCGACGGTAGGTAACGCTAAGGTTAACCCTATTGCTAGCGTGCCGGTTTTCTTTAGATTAATTAAGTCAAACATTTTATTCCTTTCAAAAATGATAAATACGAATAATGTACTTCAATTGCTTCTTTAACTAATTGATATAATTATTTTTTAAAATCCGATTGTGGTTATTTATTTTCAGGGTAAAAACTTGCATAAAGTATTTTTGTCACCTCATCAATACGGGGGCCGATACCGAATAAATAGCTATCATCTATCGTCACTATGCGATGATTTTTAAAAGCCGATGTTTCGGTAATACCGGGAATTGTGTTAACTTTATCAAGCCCGCCTAGCTGGCTAATTGAATGACTATTTAACAAAATAACTTCGGGATCCATAGCAATTAATGATTCCGCGGTATAACTTTTAAAGCTATTATGTTTTGCCAGATTTTCACCGCCCGCAATTTCAATTAACGCATCTGCTGTTGTATTTTTGCCTGCGACAGAATTGGTGCCTCCCATGCTCATTAGGAACAGTACTTTGGCTTTTTGAGGATGAGTTGTAATTTTGTCTTGGATTTGTGCTAAGTTGGTTTTTATCTTATTGGTTAATTGTTGTCCTTCTGTTTGTTTATTGAGCTTTGCCGAAATTTTTTCAATATTTTCATATAACAACTCAATAGTGCCCGGAACTCGCTTCAATGGCAAAACATCAACCTTAGCTTGGCTTACTTGGCTGATAACGTTATCAGGCTCGGCATCCTCTAAAGTAATAAAAAGGGTAGGATTTAATGACAAGATACCTTCAATATTCAATAATTTCCAATATCCGATTTGCGGAAGTTGCTTCGCTTTTTCGGGGTAGCTACTGGTTTTATCCACCCCAACAACTTGATCTCCCGCACCTAAAGCAAATACTATCTCTGTGAGGGATCCTCCTGCAACAACAATTCTTTCATTAGCAAAGCTATGGTTGATTAAACTGTTGAAGCTTAAAATTAACAAAAATAGACTAATTTTTGCCATTATTTTATTCTTCATTACTTGTTTTCCATGTAGTTATGACTTCAGATAGAATCCATAATATAGTGAAAATGATAACTATTATCAACACAATTATAATGATATCCTAATGTTAATTATTTTTCAAAAAAGTCATTAAAAAGTTAACAGATTTGCTTTTCTAACAAAAAATAATAAATTAATTATCAATATATTATGAAATTTACTAATAAAAAATATTGATAAATGATAATAATTATTATTTAATTTGCAAAGATTATTTATAAGAATGGCTGTTATGAAATCATTAGATGTAAGTGCGTATTACGCTTCAAATCCTGTTTTACCGTTTAAAAATCGTTGGGCTGTAATGCCTCTTCAAGCAAGTTTACCAGTACCACCTCAAGAGATAGAAAATACATGGAATAACCTTCAAAAATCCAATCTTGCAGGCCGAAAACGTCTGATTTATATACATATCCCTTTTTGTGATATCCATTGCCAATTTTGTGGTTTTTATCAAAACCCATTGCGTAAATTTAATACTGAAACATATGTCGATTATTTATTAAAAGAAATTGCACTTGAAATTAATAATCCCGCAATACAATCAGCTCCGATCCATGCTGTTTATTTTGGTGGTGGTACACCATCAGCATTAGCTGCCGGGCAACTAGCACGGGTGATTGGTTATTTAAAACAGAATGCGCCATTAGCCCCCGATTGTGAGATAACGGTTGAAGGGCGGATTTCAGATTTTGATGATGAACGAATTGATAGTTATATTGAGGCTGGTGCCAATCGATTCTCAATTGGCATTCAAACTTTTAATACTGAAATAAGACAAAGATTAGGTCGCCAATCGTCTGAACAACAAATCATTGAAGGGTTTAAACGCATTGCTTCACGTGATAGCGTTGCCTTAGTCTGTGATTTAATGTTTGGTTTACCAAATCAAACAACAGAAAGCTGGCAACGTGATTTAGAGATTGCAGATAGTCTACCACTTGACGGCGTTGATCTTTACTCTCTAAACCTTTTACCTACCACACCACTGGCTAAAGGGGTAGAAAATAACCGAATCGTGTTGCCTTCTATTACGGATAAATGTGATTTTTATTTGCAAGGCGCTAATTATCTGGCTAAACAGGGATGGACACATTTAACCAATGCCCATTGGGCTAAAACCAGTCGCGAAAGAAATTTATATAATTTTCTGATAAAACAAGGCTCACATTTTTTTGCTTTTGGATCATGCGCAGGTGGAAAATTAGCAGGACAATCATTTATGATTCAGCGCGATTTAAACCAGTATTATGCACAGCTCGATCAAGGTAAAAAGCCGCTGATGATGTTAACCGGTAAGCCCTTAATCGGCTCATGGTTATATCAATTACAAGCAGGAATTGAAAAAGGTCGGGTTGATTTAACCCAGTTAACCGATAAAGTGGAATTATTCGATCCATTAATCAAACAATGGCATCAAAATGGTCTGTTACAAAATGAAGATCACTGCTTACGGCTAACGTTATCCGGCCGTTTTTGGTCAAGTAACTTGTTACAAGCTTTACAGCAATTGTTATTACAACTGAATAATCCGGAACATATCGAATTGCAACAAAAAATGGCGCAGGCCAAACAATCAATGCAAGCGGGGCAGGGTATGCCTAAGTTTCATTCGCATAAACAGAACATCGAAACAACATCACACAATTAAAGGATATTACAATGGTCGATAAAAAAACGCATTTAGATAATCTTGCAACTTACATGCAATCAAATCCTGAAGAGTTATTAGAAAAAATTGCACAAGATTTTCAAGTTCCGTTAGCACAAGTAATTCAAGCTCTACCAGATGCTAAAATTGTTGATGGTAGCCACTTTGATACAATTTGGGCTGAGGTTGCCACATGGGGCGATGTGCTATTTTTAATCCATAATGGCGATATTATTGCTGAAATCTCCGGTGAATTACCATCGGGAACACACAGTCAAAAATATTTCAATTTACGTCACCAAAAAGGATTAAGTGGCCATATTAAAGCCGAACATTGTCAGCATATTGCTTTTATTGAACGCAGCTTTATGAAAATGTCTACCGCATCAATGATTTTCCTTAATCATTATGGACAAGCAATGTTTAAAATTTTTGTTGGTCGTGATGAAAAACATCAATTAAAAGCTGACCAATTAGAAAAATTCAGAGCTTTAGCTAAAAACATTAACTAATTATTAAAAATCACATGAAAACATTACTAATATTTGGCGTTAGCCCAAAGCATGGAACAGGTTATCAAGTTTCTCAATTAGTTAAACAACGCTATGACAAATGGCGTTGTATTGCTTTAGTGAGAGATGCGGCTTTTGCAGAGCAATTGTCTCAACAAGGAATCGAAACTTATGTTGGTGATGCAACCGATGTAAAACTGGTTAGCGACCTTTGTCAAAAAGCAGGTACCGATTCTACAATTGTCTCAACCTTAGGGGGTGAAACCGGTAATTATATTGCTCAGCGAGTCATTATTGATTGCGCTCAACAAGCAGGCATAAAACAGATGGTTTTAGTCACTTCGCTTGGTTGTGGCGATTCATGGTCAACCTTATCTTCACGTGCAAAACAAGCATTTGGTAATGCCGTTCGGGAAAAATCACTAGCTGAAGTTTGGTTACAAACCAGTGCGCTTAATTTCTTAATTTTAAGACCAGGTGGACTCCGTGACGGTGAAATAACAGGGCAAGGGCAATGTTATTTTCAACAAGAAGTTCATGGATTTGTATACCGTAAAGAGCTAGCAAGAATAATTATTGATAAAATTGCTAATCAACAACTTGATAATTGCGCTTATAGTGTTGTAGATCCCACTTTAACGGTTAGTTCTTAGTATTTATAAAAAGCCTGAAATATTACAAATGGAGTTCATCTGTGCGCAATTCTAGTCATCGATCAATGTTATGGGGATTATCTGCCATACTTTTGATTTTAATTATTTATTCTGCAAATTCAGGTGCATTAAAGTTACCTGTGTTTCAATTGGCTAGTCTGTCATTTGATGATCCATTATGGAATATTTGGTGTAATATTCGGCTACCAAGAATTATTTTAGCAGTAATTGTCGGCATGGCATTAGCAACGTCTGGTGCGGTCATGCAAGGGTTATTTAGAAACCCATTGGCTGATTCAGGTTTGTTAGGTATTAGTAGTGGTGCCAGCTTAATGGTTGGATTATCAATACTGTTTCCGACAATTTTTCCACCGATCATGATGCTATATGGCAAAATGGTTGCCGCATTTTTAGGTAGCCTATTTATTTGTCTTTTAATTTATCTTTATAGCCTACAAGAGCAATGTAACTTAGCCAAAATGGTGTTATTAGGCGTTGCCATTAATGCCATTATTGGCGCTGTAATGGGATGCTTAAGTTATATCAGTGACGAATCTCAATTGCGACAACTTTCATTATGGTCAATGGGGCATTTAGGTAAAGGTTCTTGGGATTTGGTATTAGTTGCCATGTCATTAATTGTTCCTGCGCTAATCTGTATTTTTAAGCTATCTCATCAACTCAATATATTGCAGCTGGGTGATGAAGATGCTCACTATTTAGGAATTAATGTCCAGCGTATAAAACGTTATTTACTATTGCTATGCGCAGTACTAATTGGTACGGCTGTTGCAGTCAGTGGCATTATTGCCTTTGTTGGATTAGTTGTGCCGCACATGATCCGTTTGCGAATTGGCGCAAATCATCAATGGTTACTGCCCGGTTCAGCTTTGGGCGGTGCCTGTTTATTATTACTTGCCGATACGTTAGCAAGAACACTGGTCGCCCCAATTGAGATACCGGTTGGATTATTTACCAGTTTAATTGGTGGTCCTTATTTCCTTTGGCTTATCTTGAGGCATAAATAACCGATGAACTATGATATATTATGCGCTAAAAACCTAACATTTGGTTATGGCGAACGAATGATAATTAATGATGTGTCTTTAGATATCAAGGCAGGTGAAATTGTCATTATAATTGGCCCTAATGGCGCAGGAAAATCAACGTTGTTACGTCTGTTAACCGGATATCAAAAGCCTTCATCTGGTCAATGCTATTTACAAAATAAACCATTATCACAATGGTCAACCAAAGCGTTAGCAAAAATAAGAACTGTCATGCTTCAACAAAGCCAATTAACCTTTCCATTTAAAGTAAGGGAAGTTATTGCAATGGGCAGAGCGCCATACGGAAAAGCCAATTTTAATGAAGCAATTGAAGATGCCATGCGTCAAACCGATTGCTTATCATTAGCCAATCGGGATTATCGCGGTTTATCTGGTGGAGAACAACAACGGGTACAGCTAGCAAGAGTATTAGTACAGTTGTGGCAACCCGAACCTAGCGAAAAAATTCTCTTTTTAGATGAGCCGACTTCAGCATTGGATTTATATCATCAACAACACACGTTGCGCTTATTAAAACGGCTTGCTAAGGAACAAAAATTAGCAGTATGTTGTATTTTACATGATCTTAATTTAGCGGCTTTGTATGCGGATAAAATTATATTGCTCAATCGAGGTAAAATTGTAGAACAAGGCACACCAGTAGAAGTTCTAACAGAAAAAAATATTAATCATTGGTATGGGGTAGAATTAGGGATTTTTTCACATCCGAATAATTCTGCTGTACCACAAGTGTATTTAAACCCCTAATGAGATCAAAAATTATTGGCATTGATTGCTAGCTCCATTTTCGTTCAAAATCAGTATATAATAATAAAAACTTAAAAAATGGGGCTAATGATGACTAACGATAACGATGAAAGTTCAGTTTTAGTTTCAAAATTGCTAGCAGCGGAGCCTGTTTTTTGTTGTCAATTAGATGGAAAAGGTAAAGCTTTAGCGTTAACCGCAAACAGTAAAGCAACGACCCAACAGCCTTGCTGGATCCATTTAGATTTTGCTAAACCACAAACCATTAAATGGATAAACAGCACCAATTTAATTCCAAATATCGTCAAAAATGAATTAATCAAACCGAATCAAATCCCAAAAGAAATACGCTTTGATTCGGGTATTTTGGTGGTGTTAAAAGGGGTGAATTTTACCCCGAACGAATTACCTGATCCTATCGTAACTTTTCGCTTCTTTATTACTGATAACTTAATCATATCAACCAGACATCAGCAAATCGAAGCTATTTTCCAATTAAAAGATAATTTAGAAAAAGGTATCGGACCGGTTGATGTTGCCGATTGGTTAATACAGATTTCAGAATTAATTAGTGATCAAGTAAATTTATCATTCGACAGTGTTCATAATAAAATTATTAAACTTGAGGATTTAGTATTAAATCAGCGTATCTTTTCGCATAAAGAAATTGGTCGGGTGCGAAAACAGTTAATTGTATTACGAAGATTGTTATCGCCCCAGCGAGACATTTTCGTTAAAATCTCAACCGAACGAATATCTTGGATCGATGATAATGATCGGCAACGGTTGCATGATATTTCTAATCAACAAAGCCATTATGTTTCAGATATCGACAGCTGTTTATTGCGTTTAGCATCTATTATGGAACAAATTAATAGCTTTTTGGCTGAATCGACTAATAAACGCATCTATTTAATGTCGCTCTTTACCATTATTTTTACACCGATAACTTTTATCACAAGCCTGCTTGGGGTAAATTTGGCCGGTATTCCATTTAGTGAACACCAATGGTCATTTATAGGACTAATATTGCTCCTGTTAATCATTAGTATTGTATCGGCGATTTGGCTCAAATTTAAAAAATGGTGGTAATCATTGTTATTTTTCTTTAACCAAATTAGATTGTAATTTTATGAAGTTTTGAAAAATCCCTTTATAAAATTTTATTCACCAATAGGCATTAATTTTTAATTCAAACTAATTGGCAAGGAAGCCTTAAAAAACAGTAACATTGTTTAAATGAATATCGACATACTCACTCTTTTAGACAGTGACTGATTATTTTTATTTAAAGCCCAAAATAGAAACTCAAAAAAGCCTGATGTCATCGATTAAATCAATGATTAAAAATGATTATCAACAAATTATCGGGCTTGAATGGGCGAAAGAGTTATGTAACAATTCATTGTCTTAGGCAGAATTTGCAATATTGGGAAAGGATTGACTATTTTGAAGGATAATATTATTGCTACTGGTGCATTATTTTATTTCGCCTATAACCGTTGTATCGACCATAAAATTAACGCCATAAAGTTTCAAATACGATATAAACTTGCTTTAATTGGTTTCACTCAGCGCATTATTTGGTCTGCTAGGTCAAATTTCAGCTTGCCGGGATAGGTATAATCCGGTTTTTTATTAAATAAATAAGGTGATAGCTTTGCTAAATCCTAACGTGCTTAAACTGTCTAACATTAATGATTTATACTAATAATTATGCAATCAAATCAATCCTATCGTCTTTTTATTGCTGAAAAACCTAGTCTGGCAAGGGCTATTGCGGATGTATTGCCAAAACCTCATCAAAAAGGGAATGGCTTTATCAAAGCCGGCAATGGTGATATTGTCAGTTGGTGTATTGGGCATTTACTTGAACAAGCGACGCCAGAGGTTTATGACCAACGTTATAAAAAGTGGCAAGTTAATGATCTACCAATTGTCCCTGAAAAATGGATATTAATGCCAAAAAGCAACACTGCAAAACAGTTTAATATTTTAGTTGATCTGATCAAATCAGCTGATCAAATTGTTCACGCGGGTGACCCGGATAGAGAAGGGCAACTACTGGTGGATGAGGTACTAAATTACTGTAAGCTACCCGATACGAAACGTAAATCAATCCAGCGCTGTCTTATCAGTGATTTAAATGCTAGTGCGGTTGAAAAATCATTACAACAGTTACGAAGTAACCAAGAGTTTATTCCACTGTCCACTTCGGCTTTAGCGAGAGCGAGAGCCGATTGGCTTTATGGTATAAATATGAGCCGTGTTTGTACAATTGTAGGGCAAAAAAGTGGGTATCGAGGCGTATTATCAATTGGACGTGTTCAAACTCCTATTTTGGGTTTAGTTGTTCGGCGTGATATCGATATTGAACAATTTGTCCCAAAACCATTTTATGAAGTTTATGCTGTTTTAGAAACTGAGCATAATGAAAAGTTCAAGGCAAAGTGGCAACCTAGCGAAGCTTGTGCACCTTATCAAGATGAAGAAGGGCGAGTTCTGGTTAAAGCATTAGCAGAAAATGTCTGTCAAAGAATTATCAATCAAACAGGCACTGTTGAAAAAGTGAGTAACAAAAAGAAAGAGCTTGCACCGCCTTTGCCATTTAATCTTTCTGCCTTACAGATCGAAATGGCGAAAAAAAATGGCTTAAGTGCACAAGATGTGCTCGATATTTGCCAAGCGTTATATGAAAAACATAAATTAATCACCTATCCCAGATCGGATTGCCGGTTTTTACCGCAAGAACATATTGAACAAATTAACGGGGTAAAATCTGCGATTGAAAATAATTGCCCTGAGCTAAAAACGGCTATTGATAATGCTGATTTTACCTTACGTACTAAAACATGGAATGATAAAAAAGTTGAGGCGCACCATGCAATTATCCCTACCTTGCGCAAAGCAAGAATGGAAAACCTCACTGAAAATGAAAAGGCGGTTTATCAAGTTATCGCCACCCAATATCTGGCACAGTTTTATCCGGCTTATAAATATGCTGAATTACAAATTGATGTTGATATTGTCGGTGGAAAATTTATCTCCAAAACTAACCAAATGCTTGATGAAGGTTGGAAAGTCTTGTTTCGTAGCAAAAACTATCAAAACGACAATGATAATCCAAATAATGAATCGAGCGGAGTGTTAACTAAACTGGTAAAAAAAGGCGAGTCAGTGCAGTGTGTTGATACCGAACTGTTAAGTAAAGAAACCCAACCACCAAAACCATTTACCGATGCTACCTTACTTTCTGCAATGACAGGGATTGCGCGCTTTGTTAAAGATCCCGAAATAAAGAAAATATTACGTGAAACAGACGGCTTAGGCACCGAAGCGACCAGAGCGGGAATAATTGAACTGCTATTTAAAAGGCAATTTTTAACCAGACAAGGTAAAACAATTCGATCAACACCTGTTGGTCGCAATCTTATTTTGTCATTGCCAGAGATGATGTCTATGCCGGATATGACTGCCCATTGGGAGATGCAACTTGATGAGATCAGCAAAAAAGAGTTCTCTTATCAACAGTTTATGGATCAACTCAATATTTCACTTTTGTCACTGGTTGGGCAGTTAAAAAACTCAAGATTGAAAATTGGTAACTGATCCCCATATTAAAAAAGGATAACAAAGTAGCTTACCCATAACTCCGTTATCCTTGTTTATTTAACTAGTTTTTGCATTAATCTTATTTTGCAAAAAATGATAAATTTATTGATTGTCTTGTTCTTGTTCTTGTTCTTGTTCTTGTTCGTGCTCTTGTTTTGTGTCTTGTTCTTGATTATTGTCTTTTTCTTTGTTTTTGTTTTCGTCGCCATTCACTTTTAACTTATCCAAATTTATTGTGACAGTTTGATTTGATTTTGGAAGCATTTCGGATAACACGTTATTGGCACGTGTTAAAAAAGAACGATCTTTAAGAATCAATCGATAGATATTAAGTCGTTTGAAAGGTCCGGATGCAAACTGTGCCAATATAATCATGATGATAAAGATAGCTAAAATAGCAATAATGACATTAACAATCTTATGTGAACCAAAGATAGTAAAAAGGTTAGAGATGATCACAAAAACACCAAAGAATGATGCAACTAGAATTAGGATTATCTCTTTTATCAACAATGGGTTAATGGGATTAATTTTGTTGTTTTTAATGCTAAAGTATTGGGTTAGCAAATTGAGCTGAGTAAGTTCAATAATATTATTGATATCAGCATTGACTAGCGAGATAGCAATACGCTCTTTATTAATGTTACCCACATCAAAAAAACAGACTTTTTCCCAAAGTAGTTTCCTTTTAATATTATTTAAGTAATCTTTTTGATATTTGGGTTGAGGGGCTTTTTCTAAAATATCTGTGTACTTAATAAGGTTATCAAAGTAGTTGATCGTACGGCGTTTACTAAAAATAAAAGCGATTAGCGAAAGTACAAAAATGATAAATAAGTTGAACCAATTATCTGTAAGTAATTCGTTTAGTTCCATTGTTAATTCCCAAATAAATCGTTATATGACAATTGTAACTGAAATTAAGTAAAACTTGTAATGATTCTGTCATGAAAGCTTGTATTATCTAACTATAAGTGCTGTTTTTAAGCAAATGCTTCTACATTTTTATTTAATCGGTTGACTTCTTACGTTCAAAGGCGTATAACTTGCACGCCTTCGAGCTTTTCTTACTTTTTTAACGATGACGGTGGTTAAAAATGAGGGTTAAGAAAAGTTGAAATCCAAGGCGTAGAGTTCAATTTACAGGAGAAATATGGACACTCATTCGGGTCACCCCATTTGCGGGGGCGATAAATTCAATCAAATCATTGTCGGTTAATGAACCTGTCTAAATAATCATTTTTTCAGTTCACAAACCGAGATTGATAAAAACGGTAACGGTGAACGATATGCAATTTTGTACACGCTATCACACAAACTCAAAACTTAAATGCGCACAAACTTTAATGCTGTGTATTTTACATCTATCACAAAAACAATTAGAACCGCCGAGTTGTATCTAATTCTTAATTAATTATTTCATTAAATTAATTGTATGTGCAGCAATAGCGTACATCGCTAGTTTTGCTTTGCATTTAATTTAGATTAATTACCCATTTCGATTACTCATTGTTGTTACCTCAACGATGAGCAGGATTTTTTTATCTAAAAATAAGATTAGATATAGGTACGCAAGATGATTAAAAACACATCAAAAGTTAAAGCAGAAAACAATTTAGGGGTTAAAGCACTCGATGAAGCTCAAAATAGCTTAGAAACTATTTTAGCTAAATTTCAGTCAAGCCTGTCCGGATTGACGCAAGAAAATGCTCAAGCTCGCATTGAAACATATGGCAAAAATGAAGTTGCCAGAGAAAAAGTCCCAAGTGCTTTTATGCAGTTACTTATGGCATTTAATAATCCCTTTATATTTGTTTTACTCGTATTAGCTATCGTAAGCTTTGTGACGGATTATTGGTTACCACTACAAAAAGGTGAAGAAACCGATGTTACAGGTATTTTTATTATTTTAATAATGGTTACCCTTAGTGGATTATTAAGATTTTGGCAGGAATTCAGATCAAACAAAGCGGCTGAAGCATTGAAATCTATGATTCGTACAACGGCAACTGTGTTAAGACGACCGCATAAAGATATGAACCCTGAACGCTATGAAGTACCACTTAATGAGATAGTACCGGGTGATATTGTCTATTTATCTGCCGGAGATATGATACCGGCTGATATTCGATTAATCGAGTCACGCGATCTATTTGTTAGCCAAGCAGTATTAACAGGTGAATCTATACCCGTTGAAAAATATGACACATTGGGAGCGGTGACACAAAAAACATCTGATGAAGTCAATTCATCTGAAATATCAAAAGATAATATACTTGATGTCAATAATGTCTGTTTTATGGGCACAAATGTGGTGAGTGGTACAGCAACGGCTATTGTTGTGGCAACCGGCTCTGATACCCATTTTGGATCATTAGCTAAATCGATTGTTGGCTCTCGCGCTGAGACCTCCTTCGATCGAGGGGTAAATAGTGTAAGTTGGTTACTTATCCGTTTTATGCTCGTTATGGTACCGATTGTGCTTTTAATTAATGGATTTACCAAAGGTGACTGGGGCGAAGCTGCGCTATTTGCACTTGCTGTTGCGGTTGGTTTAACACCTGAAATGTTACCAATGATTGTCAGTGCCAACCTAGCCAAAGGTGCAGTTGGAATGGCAAAACGTAAAGTCGTTGTTAAACGTTTAAATGCGATACAAAACTTTGGTGCCATGGACATTTTATGTACTGATAAAACCGGTACATTAACACAAGATAAAATTATCTTAGAACATCATCTGGATATTAACGGACAATTAGATCCAAGCGTATTAGAGCTTGCATGGTTAAATAGCTATTATCAAAGCGGCATGAAAAACTTAATGGATAAAGCTATCATCCGTTTTGCTGACGAAAAGACAAATGTCAAAAAAGTAGGCGTTGGACTATACAAAAAAATCGACGAGTTACCGTTTGACTTTGTTCGACGTCGCTTGTCTGTCGTTGTACAAAATGGCGGGGACAACCATTTAATGATCTGTAAAGGCGCCGTTGAAGAGATGCTTTCAATATCCAGTTACGTTTACGAAAATGGTCAATATCTACCATTAAACGAAGAACGTAAACAAGCGTTAATTGAACTTGCGCATAATTACAATCGAGATGGTTTTAGAGTGTTAGCCGTTGGTGTGAAAGATATCGCAGGTCATGATGCTAAAGACCAATACAGTGTTCAAGATGAAAAAGCGTTAGCAATTCGTGGTTTCCTTACTTTCCTCGATCCACCGAAAGAGAGTGCTTACGAGGCTATATCTGCATTAAATGAACATGGTGTTGGGGTAAAAGTGTTAACAGGTGATAATGAAATTATCACAATTAAAGTATGCCGTGAAGTAGGACTTGAACCAGGTGTACCACTGTTAGGCGCTGAAATTGAGAAAATGGATGATGCTCAACTCAAAGAGCAAATTGAACAGCGCACGATTTTTGCTAAATTAACACCGTTACAAAAATCACGCATTATACGTTTATTACAAGAAAATGGTCATACAGTAGGCTTTTTAGGCGACGGTATTAATGATGCACCGGCATTAAGAGATGCTGACGTGGGAATATCGGTCGATACCGCAACCGATATCGCCAAAGAGTCGGCCGATATTATCCTGCTGGAAAAAAGCTTAATGGTTTTAGAACAAGGCGTGGTTTGTGGTCGTGAAACCTTTGGTAATATCATGAAGTACTTAAATATGACGGCAAGTTCTAACTTTGGAAATATTTTCTCAGTGTTAGTTGCCAGTGCTTTTTTACCATTTTTACCAATGTTGGCGATTCATCTATTAATTCAAAACCTCTTGTATGATATTTCACAACTATCATTACCATGGGACAAAATGGATGATGAGTTTTTACAAAAACCACGTAAATGGGATGCACAAAATATCAAAAGATTTATGATTTGGATTGGTCCAACATCCTCTATTTTTGATATTACTACTTATGCGTTAATGTGGTTTGTATTTGGTGCAAATAGTGTTGAAGCACAATCGCTATTCCATTCCGGGTGGTTTATCGAAGGTTTATTGTCACAAACATTAGTTGTACATATGTTACGGACCCAAAAAATTCCATTTATTCAAAGTACCGCTGCTTTCCCGGTCATTGTGATGACAATGCTAATTATGGCAGTAGGGATCTATATTCCGTTCTCACCAATGGGAAGCCTAATTGGTCTTGAACCGTTGCCATGGTCCTATTTCCCATGGTTGATCGCCACTTTACTCAGTTATTGTGTTGTGGCTCAATTGATGAAACGAATTTATATTAAACGTTTCGGACAATGGTTCTAAATGCTGTGAAACATTAGGTAAGTGACATGGTTGCTTACCTAAATAAACTTAAATATATCAAAAAACGAGGTTTTATGTTAAAGTTATCTTAACTTACAAAAAGATAATTTTTGATTACGACCCGACAAGTTTTAAGCACAAATCAAAACTAATTGCTTTGTAGCTTACTATTTTCATCTATAACAATAACGATAAAAGGAATCAAAAATGAAAACACCACATAAAAATTTAATCGTACTCATTAAAAATCGCAAACAAAGAAAAGCGCAAGAGAAACGTATTAAATAATCAGTTAAAATTTATATTTTATTATATTAATGATTAAAAAACCCCTGATGTGGGGTTTTTTAAATATCAACAAAGTCAATTAAACATAAACCAGTTTTCACTCTATTTAATGCACGAATAAACTTTACTATAATGGTGGGTGCATTATTACAATAAACAAACCTTCTATGATGAGGCTTTTTTCAGTATTTCATAGAGCTGATCTTTCAATTTAAGCTTAAGCTTTTTTAGCGTCTCAATCGATTCAGATGTATCAACAGCAATGCCTGATTCAATATTTTTAATTTTTTGATCCAGTTCATTATGTTCAGCAAACAGTTTTTGAAAACGTAAATCGGTATTTTTTAATTTAGAAATTAAATCGCGGTATTCAGGAAACATAGCTACTCCTTAATCAGGTGAGTGAAAATAATAACATTAGCAGTTATTACTGTTTCAGCTTACAATATTCTCAATTGTTTTAATAGCAATTTTTATGAGGATTTAACCCATGAGTGAATCAATTGTTATTGCCAAAAGTAATGGCAAAGATCTTTATATTCTTGCTTCATTAGCTAACCGTCATGGTTTAATTACCGGTGCAACTGGTACAGGTAAAACGGTGACTTTGCAAAAAATGGCTGAGAGTTTTTCACAAATTGGCGTTCCTGTTTTTTTAGCTGATGTAAAAGGCGATCTAACCGGCATTGGCTTAAAAGGTGAATTAACCGAAAAATTGCAATCTCGGTTAGAAAACATTGGCGTTAAAGATTGGTCTCCTATTGTATCGCCTATTGCATTATGGGATGTTTTTGGTGAAAAAGGGATACCTGTTCGTAGTACGGTGTCTGATATTGGCCCGGTGTTACTGGCTCGATTATTAAATCTTAATGATATACAATCCGGCGTTTTACAACTGGTATTTAAAATTGCTGACGATAATGGCTTATTATTGATCGATTTTAAAGATCTACGCACACTCGTTCAATTTGTCGGCGATAATGCTAAAAAATTCATAACTCAATACGGTAATATCTCCTCATCATCAATTGGTGCTATCCAACGGGGCTTATTGACCCTTGAACAAGAGGGCGCAGAATATTTCTTAGGCGAACCTATGTTAGATATCGCCGATCTGCTGCAAGTAGATGCACAAGGCCATGGTGTTATCAATATACTGGCAGCTGACAAGTTATATAATTCACCAAAATTATATTCGGTGTTCTTACTATGGTTACTTTCCGAACTGTTTGAACATCTGCCAGAAGTGGGCGATTTGGACAAACCGAAATTGGTATTCTTTTTTGATGAAGCCCACCTGCTATTTAATGATATTTCACCGGCTTTATTAGAAAAAATTGAACAAGTTGTTCGTTTAATTCGTTCAAAAGGCGTTGGCGTCTATTTTGCAACCCAAAATCCGACCGATATCCCCGATACTGTACTTGGGCAGTTAGGTAATCGAGTACAACACGCCTTACGAGCCTTCACCCCTAAAGATCAAAAAATAGTTAAAGTTGCAGCGCAAACTATGCGGGCTAATCCAAATTTCGATACCGAAAAAGCCATAATGGACTTAGGTGTAGGTGAAGCTTTAATCTCGTTTCTCGATGAAAAAGGGCGCCCCAATATGGTTGAACGTGGATTTATTATTGCCCCTGGCTCAAAAATGGGACCAATGCCTTTAGATGACCAATTATCTATTATTCATCAATCGCCATTTTATAATAAATATTCGCAAACGATTGATCGTCAATCCGCTTACGAAAAAATTAGGGATGGATTTAACGTTAACGGAGTTGCTAACGCGAATACTAATGAGCCAAATACCAATGCTGATGATGCTAACACCGATCAACAGAACAATCATGGTGGTGTGGTCGATTTTCTTCGTTCGCTATTTTTTGGTTGGAATGGCCCAAAAGGTGGGCAACATGACGGCGTTGTTCAACAAGTAGCCAAAAGCGCAACCAGACAGATAATAAATAATGTTGGTCGGCAAATTAGCCGTGGTATATTAGGCGGCATAAAAAAATAAAGATAATTAAATAATAATAAAAATTATTTACAAAATAGGAGTTTGTAGATGTTTAAAATGTTTATGCAATGGTATAAAAAACGATTTAGCGATCCCCATGTTGTATCGTTGATGTTTGTTATCCTGATTTTATTTTTTATAATCTACTTCTTTCATAAAATTCTTTTGCCCGTTCTAATTGCTATTGTGTTGTCATATCTACTTGATAGACCGGTCAATTATTTACATAAAAAGAATATACCACGCACGTTTGCAGTCATCATTGTTTTATTAGTATTTGTGATGCTGGTGTTAGCTGGATTTATGATTTTAGTTCCCTTAATTTGGCAACAAAGTATCAGCTTAATCACCAATATCCCAAACATGCTTAATTTTGTTAATAACTTACTGACCTCGCTACCGGAACACTATCCGGAACTGATTGATGTAGGATTGTTTGATTCAATTATTCAAGGTATCACTAGTAAATTCGTCCAAACCGGTAATTCGCTTTTACAATTTTCAATTGTTTCTTTGTTTAGCTTAGTTTCAGTCGCGATTAATGCTGTTTTAATCCCAATTATTATGTTTTTCTTACTGAAAGATAAAACTAAAATTTGGGGCTACTGCTCAGTGATATTGCCCAAAAATAGAACAGTTTTAAATAAAGTTGCTTCTGAAATGGATATGCAAATATCAAATTATATTGTCGGTAATGTTTTACATATCCTTATTTTAACCATTAGCGTTTATATTCCGTTTTGGTATTTTGGGCTGGATTATGGCTTGTTATTGGCTGTAGGCGTTGGTTTATCAGTTTTAATCCCTTATATCGGAATTATTATTTCCAGTATTCCGGTCGTTTTAATCGCCTTGTTCCAATGGGGGCTGACTGCTCAATTTGGCTATTTAATGTTCTTTTATGTGCTTATTCAAGCTTTAGACGGTAATTTATTAGTGCCTTATCTCTTCTCGGAAAAACTTAACTTGCACCCATTAGTTATCATTTTAGCGGTAATTATTTTTGGTGGTTTGTGGGGATTTTGGGGGGTCTTTTTCGCAATACCGTTAGCGACATTAGTAAAAGCCATAATTAATGCTTGGCCAAATCCTGAAGAAATCCATAAGATTAATCAAAAAATAAAAGCAGATTAGTGGGCTAATCTGCTTTATCATTCGTGATGCAATAAGATGCTATTTTGCGTGCGATTTAAGATAATCTAACACAACGGTATGATGATCAGCGGTTTTAAAATTGTCGAAGACTTTTTCTATTTTACCGTCTTTACCAATTAAAAAACTGATTCGATGAATACCGTCATAGGTTTTCCCCATGAATTCCTTTTCCCCCCAAGTACCAAATGCTTGACAGACTTCATGATTTTCATCTGAAAGAAGGGTAAAGTTTAATAACTCTTTATCTGCAAAACGTGACAACTTTTCCGGTTTATCGGTACTAATGCCAATAACAACGACATCATATTTTTTCAATTCATCAGAACTGTCACGTAAATTACAAGCCTGAATAGTACAACCAGGCGTCATAGCTTTGGGATAAAAATAGATTAAAATACGTTGACCTTTAAAATCTTTAGAACTTATTAGCTCCCCATCTTGATCTGGTAAAGAAAATTGAGGTGCTTTTTCACCTTCTTTTAGTGGATTAACCATAAATTATTACCTATGTTAATAGTTTAAAATTTTAATCTCTATTTGGTATTAAAAACTCTGTGTCATTAATTCATTTAATATTACTAAAAAAACGACTTGCCGCATCAATGGTGTGATTAATTTCTCTATCTGTATGCATAAGTGACATGAAACCTGCTTCAAATGCTGAAGGAGCAAAATAAACACCCTCAGATAGCATATGATGATAGAATTTTTTGAATATTTCAACATTACATTGCATAACATCTTGATAACAGGTTACTTCTAAAGCAGTTGTAAAGAATAAGCCAAACATACCGCCCACATGATTGGTTACTAATGGTATATTATGTTTCCGGGCGACATCTGACAGCCCGTTAACCAGTGATGCTGTTTTATCCGCTAATTGTTGATAAATCCCCACATCGTTCAATTTGCTTAAAGTTGCATATCCCGCAGCCATTGCTACCGGATTGCCGGAAAGGGTGCCGGCTTGATAGATTGGACCGGTCGGCGCTAATTGTTGCATTATTTCCGCTCGACCGCCAAATGCGCCAACTGGCATTCCTCCACCAATAATTTTGCCTAAACAGGTTAAATCCGGGGTGATATCGTAATACTCTTGCGCTCCGCCTAATGCAACTCTAAATCCTGTCATCACTTCATCAATAATTAACAAAGCGCCATATTTGTCACATAACGATCGCAAACCATGTAAAAATTCTTTTTTGGCCGGTACGCAGTTCATATTACCGGCTACTGGCTCAATAATAATGGCTGCAATATCATCGGGATGTTGTTCAAATTGGCGCTCGACGGAGGCTAAATCATTATAATCACAAACTAAAGTATGTTTAACAAAATCATGCGGAACACCTGGCGATGTTGGATGACCAAAGGTAAGGGCGCCGGAACCGGCCTTAACTAATAAATAATCCGCATGACCATGATAGCAGCCTTCAAATTTGATAATTTTATCTCGACCGGTAAAACCACGAGCAACGCGAATTGCGCTCATGGTGGCTTCTGTACCGGAGTTGACCATACGTAACATCTCAATTGACGGCATTAACTGGGTGACAAGATCAGCAACCTTTGTTTCAATTTCCGTGGGGGCGCCATAGCTCAGACCTTGATGAACAGCCTTAATAACTGCATTAGCCACATCCGGATCATTGTGACCTAAAATCATTGGACCCCAAGAGCCGACATAATCAATATAGGCTTTTTCATCGACATCATAAATATAAGCACCGTTAGCCCGCTCAATAAATATTGGCGTACCACCAACACCGTTAAAAGCCCGAACTGGCGAATTTACACCGCCCGGCATAAAGGATAATGCTTGATGATAAAGCTTTTCAGATTTTAAAGTATTTTGCATGATATTGGCATTCTCTAAAGAAAAGGTTGATGTATTTATTCATAAAATTGAATTTAATTCAAGCAAGCTTTAATAAATTTATCTGATAGAAGTTTTCATTTTGTATTTTCATTTGCCAACAGTATATAATATGACAGTATAACTATTAGGAGAATCAAATGAGCGATGCTTTACCGATTAACTTTACTGATGCTGCTGCAAATAAAGTTAAATCACTAGTCACAGAAGAAGAAAACCCTAATCTAAAATTACGTGTCTACATCACTGGCGGTGGTTGTAGTGGGTTTCAGTATGGCTTTACTTTTGATGAAAAAGTAAACGAAGATGATCTGTCAATCGAAAAAAATGGCGTTTCACTAGTTATTGACCCAATGAGTTTACAATACTTAGTTGGTGGAACGATTGATTATGTTGAAGGTCTACAAGGATCGCGTTTTGTTGTTGATAATCCCAATGCAACAACAACTTGTGGCTGTGGATCATCTTTTAGCGTGTAGTATTCTTTTTCTCTTCTTATCTTACCAAAGGCTCAGAAACCATGTGTTTCTGTAGCTGATTTATCCATATTAATTAAGTTAACGCTGAAAGATTATTATTGATTTAAATTATTCTATTAGGTTTATTCATTTGTAACTTTAAATAGGTTGATCTTATCCGATTGAAATTAATCAAGCTGTGACATACTCAAATTGAATGATTGTTTTGTGCATAGATTTGAAAAGATCAGATCTTCGAATGCATGCATTATCATGTTATCTTTTGTTCACTACCTGCTATTAAATAGATTAACCAATGGCAACAACGAATAGTTGCTGCTTAACGTCATCAATAAATTAATTGTGGCAACTAAACGTTTAATTGGCTTGATAATAAGATCTAAAACACAAAGCTGAGAGGCAAAAGGGGGGAGGAAATGCATAACGATCGGTTGGTACAAACGCATGCTTATTTAAAACAGAAGATTTTGCAACTACTACCGCAACAAGCTCGACACTCCACAGATATTCCGGGATTAATGATATCTCGTTATGAGCATGACAGACCACCTGAAAGCTGTTTTTATCATCCAATGATTGCCATGGTCGTGCAGGGGCATAAGCGGTCAATGATAGGAAATCAAACATTCAATTATGACCAAGGCCAATGTATGGTTGTTGGCGTCGATCTGCCGGGAGTATTTCATATTTCGCGCGCTACGCCAAAAGATCCTTTTATTTCAATATCAATAAAACTTGATAAGCACATCATCAGTCAATTACTTAGCGAAATGGCGATAATACCTGACCTAGCGACAAATAAACCCACATCAGCGGTGGTCGTCTCTACAGCAACACATCAAATTATTGATACGTTTTTGCGCCTAATTGAGTTGCTCGAACAGCCACAAAGTATAGGCTTTATTGCGCCACTGCTTATCAAAGAACTTCATTATTATTTGCTTAACAGTCCATTGGGTCAAAGTCTACGATTTTCCGATCTAAAAGGGGCAAACCTTAAGCAGATAGCCAAAGCGATTAATTGGCTACGCAATAACTACACTCAGCCACTTGATGTTGATACCTTATTAAAGTTAGTGCATATGTCGAGCTCAACCTTTCATCGCCATTTTCGTCAAGTCACAACTCTAAGTCCCTTACAATTTCAAAAACAGTTACGTTTATATGAAGCTGAACGCCTTATGCTGCAAGAAGGCAAAGATGTGAAATCGGTTGCCTTTCAAGTCGGCTACGAAAGCCAGTCACAGTTTAGTCGAGAATACAAACGCCAGTTTGGTGCTTCGCCAAATAATGATATGCTCAAAAAACGATATTAAATCAAAACAAGGTTGAATAGAGGCCAAATCAGACAAACATTGAGCAGTTAATCAATTATTTTCATTTTTTTATTGACGTTGAAATTTAGATAGGTAAAATGCACTGCATTCAAAGCGAATTACCTTACGTAACCAGTTTTGAGCCCGGGTGGTGAAATCGGTAGACACAAGGGATTTAAAATCCCTCGGCCTTTTTGGCCGTGCGAGTTCAAGTCTCGCCCCGGGCACCATTATTAATCATCTCTTATGCGGGAATAGCTCAGTTGGTAGAGCGCAACCTTGCCAAGGTTGAGGTCGCGAGTTCGAACCTCGTTTCCCGCTCCAATTCATAATGTATAAAGCTGCACTAAAATATACCGCTAAATAAATTTTAAGTTAATAATTGGTTGTTTCTCACATACTGAGATGAACTTTAATATACTCATAAGCACTCAAAATTCCAGATTATGTCATCCTTTTATCTAGGCTAGCTGTCGATATAGTTAGAGAATTATCGCTGAGTTAGGATAATCAACCCTATTTACAGTGTGGTCGAGGCAAGCCACATCAGTCTGTTAGTGAAAATACTTTCTATCAAGGGATTAAACGTATTTGGTATGATAAAAAACTAGCCACACATGGTTTACCAGAAACACCTTCTACAGTACTCTATGAACTCGATTATGAAGAGATAGACATTGAGGCTCAACTCTCTCACCAAGACTAAAAATTAAGTCAGACGTTCGTATAATCATGTTAAGTGCATCACGCAGCTTCAAAAGATGATGCAAGAAAGTTCATATAGACTCGATAAGTGGGAACTATAGGCCTTAGAACAGTAGTAATCTATCAATAGTTATATGGTGCTTTACGGCACCTTTTGCATTTCTATTGATAAACAGAGCAATGATCACTAAGTTTTCGTGTCTGCTTTCACATCTTCAAAGGTGATAAACCAGAGTAGTTTAACCTAGAAAAACTGGTATGTAGGTTTTCTTTAAGTAACGAATCTCTGATTTCTCATCTTTGTATTAACATAGTTAATGCTGTATTTGTAGGCAGTAAACGTACCATATTGTGAAAACCACAAGCAAATTCTTCAAAAACCGCGAGTACTGTATGTTATCCACACATTAAAAAATCATTACTTTATGGCTTATGTTAGTAATATCACTTTGCTCATTGATTAGTGCATCGACACTAAACTGACTCGCAGTCATCAAAAATGACTTGAGTGCCACCATTGATTGCATCGACCGTTCATACCAGTGTTGGTGAAATAGCATTTCTTGTTGTGCCTAGTGCTTTTGTTTATCTTCAGCCTAGCCATACACCATCAACTAGTTATTTTTTATAAATACGTCACCACCATCGTCACGACGTAGTAATTGCCATGTAACATCGGTATATTCTTGCTGAGTTTCACTATCAATAAAAGGCTCTACTTTATAGCCACTAACTAATTCGCGATATTCAATTCTGCCATTAATGGTGGTTGAATAAAGCCCACTATGACGGCATAATTCTCCAGTTTTGAGGCTTATACGCACTGGTGAATCAGCTTTATTGATGCTATCTAAGATTTCTTCATTGATTACAGGAATGTCAGTTGCCATTACATCATCAAAACGACTTTGCCAATCTTTTGAGGTACGATTATTAAAACGGACCTCACCATTAATAGAGCCAAAGCCTAATGAACCAATTTCAGGTGCGCGCGCATCTTTAAGCAGTGCATTCACATTCACATAATGTTGTGGATAAGGGTTTGTTTCCACATCGCCCAGTTCAGGAACTTCCCCTGCCCGCACAACAACCCCACCCGAATAGGGATAAAAGGTAATTGCTTCATCATGATTGTTCTGTTTTAATTGACTAAGTCCACCAAGCTTGTTATTAATCAGTTCATCACTGAGTACTGTCAACCAGTTAATACATTTAAAACCTTCTCGAAAAGATAAATCATCCTCGACATTAGAAATATCTAATCCCAAAAATTGATGGGCAATATCGTATTCTAAATATTGGTAATCATAGTATTCATGGCAATGCTGAATGCCTAAGCCGAAAAAGCCATGCATTGGTTGCAAGATATCACTGATTTGTTGAACCAATTCTACTATTTTTTCAACACCAAAACGCTCAAGTTCAGTAACGGGTAAATAGAATTGCACATAACTGATACCTCTATGTAGATCCTCATGCCAATCTGCTGATGAAAATGTTTTAATAAGATAGTTGGGAGTAAACTCTAAATCATCAACATTACTCCAGTAAAAGCAAAGATCTCCTGTTCCCATCAGATTGATATAATCAATTTTTTCATCTATTAACATTGATTTATAAGAATATAATTTGTTTGGATTACCATCGAAATAGCCAGAAGATAATTTATCCCCCCAATATTTATCATAGAGCGCTAATACTCGTCCAATGGCTTGGCGTTTTTCTGGACGATACGCTTGATTAAGATAAAAACAACCAACCAATCCTGCTTTTAAGGCATCTTGATTATCTGGATCGAGATAGTGTCCATAGGTAAAGTCATTATAGTTTTCATAATACTTATCTAAAAACTGCTGTAATTTTTCTGTCATAGCTTATCCTGTTATTTTAGTTACAACGTATTCATGATATTTGAACCCTAGTCATCGCTCGGTTCATCACCTGGTGTGAAATAGTAATAGAACTGCTGCCGGGCGGGATAATAATGTACTTTTCTCCCTCGTTCATCAAGACGATATTTATCTCTATTTTGCCTTGCTTGCATTGAATCGTCCTCAATATCCATTATAGGTTTTATCTGCCCAATATTTTTTTTATAGCGATAATCAATTTCAATTAAACGATCATCTTGGTATTTCAGACGTTCTTGTTTATCAAAATCAGCATAGTAGGTCAGTTGAATGTTATTTTCGAAAACATAACTATTAGTCGATTTTTCCTTTGCAGCTAGTCGTTCAGAGTTAGCGGCCACCGCTCCAGCAAAAACAGTTGTTCTAATAATAGGAAAAAGCTCTATTACCTTATCTCCCGATCGAGTCACTGTTGCGGTAGCAACCGATTCGGCACTTGACGCCATGAATGGCATAGCTGCCGTCATTGCTCCAATAACAGCGACTCCCACCGTGGCTAACGGTGCATTTATAACTTGTTCGTGATGTTGCTCATAACGTTTGAAAACTTGTTCTAGCGCTTCTCGGTTGGTATTATCTCGTGCAAGTAGTTGTGGGCGGCTATATTCAACCTCTTGTTTTTTAACCCATTTTATCACATGCTTAGAAAATGCATCATATTCCATTTGTATCTGCTGTTCAATGGACAATACATGTTGCGGGTTTGTTAACGCTGTTTCACCAACCACCTGAAAAATAGGATCCGCTTTAGCCTTTGCTAACATTTCCTCTGCTTCTTTTTTACCCCGACGACGATATTTACACTGTTTTAAAGTCATTAAGCGAAACTTATTTCGATCACCACTTGCAATTATTAAATAATCTCTTTTTTGTGCATCCGACAGATAATCTCTGGGAAATTTAACCTCAATCACTGTATCAATATTGTTAGGACTGTAGCCTTCTTTGCCTAATAAACTATGATCTTTTTTCTTAATAATATCAGGAATACGAATCATCCCACGGCCATTGGGGAATCGCTCATTTGCCACTATAGGATTAATAGTACGGTAGCCTTCAACGATATCATTATCACCACTACGTTTTAGTGCTAAGGTATTCTCCAGCTCAGTTTTACTGACCATCGGATCAACAGTTTCAGCCCCTCTGAAATCGAACAGATAACTACCTTCAGGATCACCAAATTTATTTATTCTACGGTACTCACGGAAAACCATGCGAAATTGTGATAGAGGATAGTTACTAGGACGATGTGGTTCATTTTTGCTAGTTAATGGTGTTGGCGGAGTTTTTGTCATATTATAGCCAACCTCGCCGCAATACGGCCACAGATAACCCGATAGTTCAGCTTCTTGCCTAATCCATTTAGTAACTTGCCTCTGATATCGTGGAGTGCCATTTTTCGCTATATATGGAGATTTTTTCGCAGCTTCCATTTTATGGCATAAGTAGACAATATCTAGCGGATTCACTACGGGTAATACTATACCAGATGAATCGTAACTTGTTGAAGCAGACTTGCTTCCAATCGAAGAAGGTGCTGCATTTGAGCTATTAGACCTTTTACCCATTATTAATTTCCTATTTTCTAACATTCGTTAAAATCAAGTTGTACACGTTTACCAGTGGCAACATGCCTTGCTAAAAAAGTATTTTTAGGACTATTATCTTTTGGTGTTCCCGTAATAGTTTGCGGCTCATCAGTGAAAATACGTTTCGTTCGTCCTTTGGCATCGGTGAAGCCTGTAATAATTTGTCCATTCACTTCAATATCATAAGGATGAAAAGCTAACGGTTCACCTGTTTCATGATTAGTGAGAATAAAAAACTCACTACATCCATTCACGTTCGGTAAATTAATAACAGGGGCATTTAGTGTCGCTGCCCCCATTTTTTGCAGTGCAGTACTTTTAATCGATACATTATCTGATGTGCCGAGTTCAATTCCGTTTTCGTTGATTTTGATATACGAACCACCGCACATTAAAGTAATGTCTTTCGGTGCGGTGATAGTTATCGAACCATCCACACTATTAATATTAATATCTTGCTTAGCGGCGATCTCCATTGCAGCATTTTGTGCTTGAACTTCAACTTGGCCTTGATTAGCAAACAGTTTCATCCCTGTTTTATGGACAAATAAACTGATTGCCTCTTCGGCTGCAAAGGTAATGTTTTTTAATGCACTAATATCGGTATGGTTCTCTGAGGTCGTCGTTATACAATTCGCTGAGGATAACTGGATATTTTCATCACTGGTAAAAGCAATTCCTTCCGGTGCATAGGCTAAAATTCCAGCCTGTTTGAGCAGCGTTAAAGCGGTCTGCAGTTGTTGCTGATTATCAACGTCAGAGGGATGGGCTTGCGCGGTTTGGGCCGCGTTGTGCAGTGCGTTAGCGATTGACAGCGCGTTTTCAATCTGCTTAATAGCCCCTTGCATATCAAGCTGTTTGCCTTGGGCTTTCGGTTCAGTTTGCGCGGTGAGATATAGTCCTTTATTTGCAGCTATTGTACCCCACTTATCGGTTCGAAGTTCAAACCCCTCACCGCGTTGTTCTTTGTTGTGGTCAACTAAGTGGCCGAGATTTAGTTGAGTTTTGCCATATTCGGTGGCCAGCTTAATGTGCTCTTTACCTCGCTTGTCATCCATCCGTAATTTGTTGTTGGCTGGCGTGCGAATGACATTGCGGTGTTTGTTAGCCGTTGCAACGTGGTCAGGGTGGGTGCTGTCATGCATAGCATGGGCAATGTACGGTCGGTCTGGATTGCTATCTGTAAAAGCAATTGCAACACCTGTACCATCGATTAACGGGAAATGAAAACCATAGGTATCACCAGCATAAGGTCTAGCCAGTCGTACCCATAAGCTTTCTTCGCCGTTTTTCCAATTTTTCAGGTCAAAATCAAACTTAACGCGGTAACGCCCCATTGTATCAATATAACCATAGGTATCGTAGTCAGGACTGGTCACTCTCGCTGGCAAGGTGCCTGCCACTTTGGGCCAAGCTAGCGGTGTAGGTCGATAGGGTTTTAATACGTCATAGGGAATAGCAGTAAAATGTATTTGGTAAGAGTCGCTGCGGTCACCGTGACTGGCGGTTGAGAGAATAATGATACCTTCTTTAATGCCCTCTATTCCACTTTCGTCAATAATAATGCGTTGACCCGGCATTAAGTTATAGTCGTTACATTTCCCCTGAATAATCAATTTTTGACTGATAAGGACCTCATGACGTATGTTAGCATACCAATGTCCGCTTTCAATCTCACTATCATCACCTTTGTATTTATAGTGTTCACCATAGCGATAGTCTGTACCTCGGGTGGTGCTATCTTTAGGATCTGCATTAACGAGAGAATATTGACTGCTATTGGCGGTGCGGTAGTTGTAATCTTGGGTGATAACCTCTTTTGGCTCCGTATAGCTGCTAAACTGCAAATTCCATACACTATTTTGCTGACCATCCACCATACCACTCGGCTCTTTGCAGCGAATATGCCCCAAATCCTTAAAACCTTGCTCATAATCACTTAGGACTAAAACATCACAGTGGTGTTCACTGTGGCTTTCAAAGCGAAACCAAATTCCGACGTCGCTCAATAGGCGCTGGATAAATTCGAGGTCACTTTCTTGCCATTGGGTTATAAATTCCCTCAACGGATAGCTATTTTGTAATTCAAGACGGTAGTCTAGGCCAGTAAAACCATGCCGTCTGAGTATTTCTTCGACCACGCTAACTACACTTTGATTCTGGTAAATCGCACTGTAGTGGTCTTTTGCAAATAATGCAAGGCGAGACTGTAACACGACACGGTAGCGGGCTTCGTCTTTGCTGGCCGAGAGCAAACTAAATTCAGTAATAACACCATATAACGTACGTGGTAAGGTGGGTTTTTCAAAGGAGCTGATTTGAGCAACTTGCCAGGCAGGACTTGGCGCTTCAAAGGTTAATGATGCTGAACGCTTAAGTATTGAACTGATAGCAATATGTTTATCTGGAGAGGTGAAGGTGATGTCGTAACGCCAAGGCTGGTTTAGCCATTCTTGTCCGTCAAGGGATAACACGGAGAGTTTAGCACAATGATTAAGACCATCGATTATTAAACTGTAGTGATTGTGATGCACACCATTTACCGTAGCTGAAATTGTATCAGCCAATTGTTCTATAGTAATCATTATCATTCCTTGATCATTTATACATCAATGTATATATTAGTTCTTATATTTATTTAATTTTATGCTAACTGGTAAAGATAAGCGATTTTATGTAGTTAAAATACGATTTTTTTTTTTTTAGATCAACAATTTTTACAATTCAATTAAAACAATATAATGTTGTTTATATTAGTAATAATTTTTTAGTAAGGGGTGATCATTTGAAATCGGAAAGAAATAGGTATGATTAATTTTAAAAAGTTCGAACCTCGTTTCCCGCTCCAATTAACAAGCCTTACTTAATCTCCTAAACGTTAACCGAGCTAACTGCCAGTTGTACTAGTTTTCTCAAAACATTCGAGAAAATCCAAATTAATGCACGACAAAAAACACCGATTACTGATCTGGATCACAAATAATTAGTGTTTATAAAATAATCTACTTGAATTTTCAATAATTCTAATAAACAATAAATGCTTTACGCAAAACTTAAGTTTTAATTCGCTTGAAAGGATAAGATTTTGGAAAAAAAATTATTATTAGCATTAGTGATTAATGTGCTGGCTTTGACTGGTTGTGATGAAGGTGATAATAATGATGTTTCGGAAAAATCTAATGTGTCAACTTCAATTAATTCTTATGATATCAATTTATCTGATGATTCTTTTGATGATAATGCAGTCGTAAACACCGAACCAAATGTTGTAAATACTAAACAAAGCGACGTAAATACTAAACCAGACGTTGAAAATACTAAGCAACAGGACAACATTACTAATATTGTTAAACTTGATACTCAAAAGATTGTGGAGCCTGCTCAAACAACGGCAACAGCTAATTTAACTGAAGAACAAAAAGCGTATCAAATAACTCAGAAAGTATCTAACTATATCGATGCGACAAACCAGCACAGTAGACGCCTAAGTGCTGGTTTATCGGTTTGGTCTGATAGGGTAGAGAAAATAAAGCAGGGGATTGAAAATAAGAACTATCGCGTTATTGAATCCTCACTGCTTTTAAACTCCAGAGGTTACGAAAGGTTACGCCAAAGCTTGATTGCCACTTTAACTAAAAATCCGATTCCGATTGAACCGGTAGATACTCATGCTCGTAATCTAATCGCAACGCTAGATGAGCTTTTACCGATTTGGGCTGAACTGGAAAAATATAACTCCACCAGACGTTTTGAAGATGATAATGGGGCAAAAGGAAAAGAGTTAATGGCGACTTTTACGCCAGATTATTTAAAAGCAAACCAACTTTATAATCAATTTTCTGCCTCTGTCCAACAGTTGGCATATGAGCAAAGTAAATTAAGTCTGGAGTTATTTAAAAAGCAGGGTCGAACCTTAGAACTTTATGCAGAAGAGTGTTTAAATTATGGCGAACAAATCTTAGCGCAATTTGACTATCTTGAAGATTTTCAGGATAAAGAAAAAATCACTAAAGCCAATGAATATTTAGCGCTGTTAGAGGACAGACTCGACAAGTTACAAAATGAGCTACAAATTGCTGAAAAAAACGGTAGAAATATTGTGGGATTTAGCTCGATGATAAGATATTTAGAAGATTTTATTGGTGATTATCGCGCTATCAGAAATAATCCGCGTGCGGTAACAACGTATATGGTCGAACATTATAATCAAGCAGTCGAATGTTATAACGACCGTATCAATCAACCTTAATTAGTTTTCAAACAGTACCTTTAAGGTGTGTTGTTTACCATGTGTTAGGTTAAATACCTGAAATAAATTGCTATTTTTTACCTTAACACTTAGTTCAAGATCTATTGGCTAGTAAATTAAATGATTTGCTAAACAAGCAGTGAAACTTCAAATTCGTTTAGATGTTAAATAAAAATACAGGAATTGATTGAGGTATTTGGTTTTATTAAGCTGCGAGTATTATTGAAATATCTGGTTTATTGCTTGCTAAGCCTTTGTTTTGACAGAAGCTTAAAGTACTTTAGAAACACCGATAAAATTTACTGATAGTTAGCTAATTGCGCATGGTTTCGTGGAAGCTTATGTCAAAGTAAACTTCCACGAAAGGTGTGATTTAAAAATCTGTTTTAGCAATCCTGTTTCTAAAATACACTATTATGATTGACCGATTTAATTTTTTCGACATGCGATTCAATCACATCCCAATGTTCCGCAATTTTATTATTTTCAACACGGTAAATATCACAAACTTTACTAATCGAGCCATCGGGCATGGTGGTTTTATAAAAAACATAAACCATATCGGCTTCACAACTTATATTAATCACGTCAAATTTTGGTTTACTTTTAATATAAGACTTAAAAAATTCAGTAAAACCGTCTAAACCATTTTTAACTTGAGGATTGTGTTGAATATAGTTTTCAGCGACGTAATGTTTAATTTTCTCTACATCGCCATTGATAAATACATCTTTAAAGAAGTTTTCAACTAATTGCTTGTTTTTCATAATCTGTACCCCTTATTAAAATCATACAAAGAATATTAAAAAACGATTAATTAAATGTGTTAAAAAAGATTAAAATTCAATAAGACAGATGTTGATAGGATAATTATTTATACACCCTTGAGGGTATGTAGTAGCTGATTTGCCACCATAAGGATAAAGCTATTATGCCTGTTTCTAATCGTAATAGCTAGTTTTTAACCTGTTATGACCGCTCGCTATATTTTTTACGTTGATTTTGACGAAAAACTTGTGACAGGAATTATTTAACCATTAAAGCGATAAATTGATGATTTTTAACCGTCGATAAAAACATTTTACTTATCTAATTAAAATCCCGACTGACCTGCATTTATCATCAATATAATCAATATCTATTGTAAGTAGGATATTTTAAAATATCCAAATTCGTGTAAAATAAAGAAGTTTTCTGTTCTAACTGATCTTACAGCGCTTAAAATCGTCAGCAACAATAGATTGATTTTATCGTGACTAAATATATTCCAATTTGCACATATTTTTATTGTTCCATATATCAGTACATATCTTTCTAAAAACATATTTATCGGGAATGAATAATAAAATCTTAGCTTGGAGGTAGGACATGTATTTATTATCAATGGCGCCAAAATTTTTGTTAGCTTTAATAATATTACTTATCTATGTCAAATTATCCGGAAAAAGCCAAATAGCGCCAATGTCTCAGTTAGATCAGGTCGGTAGCATGGTTATCGGTGCGTTAGTCGGGGGAGCGTTATTAAGTCCAACAGTTTCTGCATGGGAATCGGCTGGATTAGTTGCCATTTGGGCGGGATTATTAATATTGATTCGCTTTATTAAATCAAAAAATTCCCGTTTGCGTGATGCCATTGACGGTGAGCCAATTCAATTGGTGAAAAACGGCAATCTATTGAGTGATAACTTTATCAAAGCTAATTTACCGGTCAGAGACTTTGAGACATTAGTCAATATTCAAGGTATCTCCTCTTTTGATCAGCTAAAACAAGTTTGGTATGAATTAAATGGCTCATTAACCATTATCAAGAAAGGTGAAAAAGATATTGCGGTATTGATTATCGAAAATGGTGGAATCAGTCATGATAATCTGGAACAGCTAAAAAAATCTGAAGATTGGGTGAAAAGTGAAATCAAAAAACAGGGTTATGATAAGATTGAAGACATCTTTTGTGCGGAATGGTTTGATAACAAATTTCTGATTTATCCATACGATTCAGTGCGTAATGGCGAGGCGAATAAATAACATCACTGGTACAATAAGATGAAGTAGCAAGGTGATTTTGATTGTTAACCACCTTGCTATCCATTAATACTAACGCAATTGGCTATCTTTACTGCCACGTCGATTATATAATGTAGCGGTTTTGCTAATTTGTTTATCGATTTCTTGCTGACAAGATAAGCAATATTGAACACCCGGTAGCGCTTGTTTGCGTGCTTCGGGAATAGGCTCACCACATTCAATACAAAAATCGGCACTCTTTGTATTTTGGTTTAAATGACGTCTAACATTTTCGATAGCATCAGCAATGGTACCTTCAATTTGTTGATTTACAGCATCATCAGATGCCCAACCACTAGCCATATTCAAATCCTCCCGTGTAGGAATATTGAATATCAATATGGTGATAATCTATACAATTTCAAGTGAGGATTATTGCTTAAAAGAAAAGTTAGAATGATAAAAGTAGTCTGATAACGTTAATTTCAAAAGGTATGGGTTATTTTATCGGAGGTCTTTATGCAAAAATATGAAAAAGCAACATTTGCCGGCGGCTGTTTTTGGTGTATGGTTAAGCCGTTTGACAAATATGAGGGGGTAATAAGTGTTGTCTCTGGTTATACCGGCGGGCATGTGCCTAATCCGACTTATGAGCAAGTTTGTCAGGGAACAACCGGCCATACTGAAGCGGTAGAAATCACATTTGATCCGAACAAAATCACTTATCAAGCCTTGCTTGATATATTTTGGCAACAAATTGACCCAACCGATGCCAATGGGCAGTTTGCTGATCGGGGTGACTCTTATCGCCCGGTTATCTTTTATCATACACCTTCACAACATAAACTGGCTTTAGAGTCTAAACAAAAATTAATTGCCAGCAAACGTTTTTCCCAACCAATCAATGTCGCAATCGAACCGGCTGTTGCATTCTATCCGGCAGAAGAATATCATCAAGATTACTATAAAAAGCGACCGGAACATTATAATCGTTATTACCAGTTATCGGGTCGAGCACCCTTTATCTCGAAAAATTGGGCTGATAAAAATAGATGAGAGTGAAAAAAACAATGCAGAAATATCCACAATATAGCAGTAAACAAAAAACGATCCATTGGTTATCAGCGTTACTGGTGGTCATTGTCGTTGCGTTATTAATCTTCAAAGTGACATTGTCACCTATTTTAGGTGGTATGGCTAATATCTATTTATGGCATAAATCGCTAGGGGTCGTGGTTTTCCTATTTACCGTATGGCGTGTGATTGTCATTAGTAAAGACGGCGTGCCGGATGTCTTACCTAAAAATAAGAAATTACAACGCATTTTAGCCAAATCAACTCAGGGATTTCTTTATATTCTATTATTTATATTACCCTTATCCGGGTATCTTATGAGTAGCCGTGCTTTGAATGTGTTTGGCCTCATCTCAATACCGGCTATACCTATGCCCAATGGGTTATATGGATTTTTTCACTCTGTTCATATAGTGGGATCGTATTTGTTAGCCATATTAGTGATGTTACACATTGCCGGGGCTTTATATCACTATTTTTGGGTTAAAGATAAAGCTTTGCAATCGATGTTATAGGGCGATTAACGATCCTAAGTTAATTCATATTAATTAAGTTGCGTAAGATAGGTGGGTTATGAATAAATTATTGAAAGAAAAAGCCGTTTCAGCGCTAAGTCCTATGCAATATCATGTCACTCAACAAAATGGGACAGAGCCGCCATTTGAAAACGAGTTTAATGACAATCATCAAGAAGGGCTTTACGTTGATGTGGTATCGGGTGAACCACTGTTTACCTCGACAGATAAATTTGATTCTGGCTGTGGTTGGCCAAGTTTTGCTAAGCCAATCAACAATGACAGTATCATCGAAAAAGAGGATAACAGCTACGGTATGCGCCGCATAGAGGTGAGATCACAGCAAGCCGATTCGCATCTGGGGCATGTCTTTAACGACGGTCCGAAAACGTTAGGTGGTTTACGCTATTGCATTAACTCTGCTGCGTTGCGGTTTATTCCGAAAGATGAGTTAGAAGCAAAAGGTTATGGCGAATATCTGCATCTATTTAAATAGCTAGCCAACCCGCCTCCTATCATGCTCTCATTGGGTGATAGGAGGGGGAAATACCAAAATTAGAGTAATAAGCAAACTAACCTTAAATTCTTCCAATAGTAAAATTTAACTTAGTTTTTTCGCTTAAATAAGATGTAACTGATTATCAGGAAGATCAAACTGGTTAGAAGCGAGCCAACCACCGGATAGACACCCCAAACAATACTAATTTGCGCAAAAAGATTGTCGGCAATATAGAACAAAAATCCAAAACTAATCCCAATAATCACCCTAATCCCCATAGATACACTACGTAAAGGACCAAATATAAACGATAAAGCCAATAGCATCATAACGGCTACAGAAACAGGTTTAATCATCTTTTTCCAAAACAGCAGATCATAATATTTGGTGTCTTGACCGGAGCTTTTTAAATATTGGGAATATTGATAAAGACCGGAAGCCGACAAAGAATCGGGATCGAAAGCCACAATGCTCAATTTATCGGGCGTAATATTGGTTTTCCACTCCATTGAGAGCATATTGACATTGGTGATCTGATTTGGATTAGTTAAATCATTCTTTTCAAGTTGATTTAACGTCCAAACACCGTCTTTAAACACACCGCTAACCGCATGGGTTATCGAGAGCAATTTATTGTTACCCACTGAATAGATATCAATATTGGCTATCGAACTGTCATTATTAACATGACCGATATACACATAATCATTACCGTCTTTAGCCCATAAACTGCCTTGTTCAGCCATTAACGAATTGCCATAAAGCTTTTCTGAACGCATATTGCGTGCGGTTTGTTCGCTAATGGGTGCGACCCATTCACCGATAGCCATGGTTAAAATAACTAAGGGTAGTGCGGTTTTCATTACCGCCAAAGCAATTTTAAAACGACTAAATCCCGATGTTTCCATAACGATAAGTTCACTACGGGACGCCAAAATACCTAAGCCGATTAACGCGCCTAACAGTGCCGCCATTGGGAAAAATATTTCCAAATCTTTAGGCACCATTAACAATGTATACATACCGACAGAAAAAGCATCATAATCAACTTTAATTTTTCTAAGCTGATCGATAAAACGGATAATGCCCGATAGGCTGATTAATAAAAACAGGCAAAGTCCGATTGTACTTATTATAGTTTTACCAATATAGCGATCTAAAATCGAAAACATCCCTTTTCTCCTTTACGATGCAATATATTTTAAACGAAGTTTACGCATAAATAAGTTATCCCAACAATTCAAAATTAAGGCAATAACCAGATAGCCTAAATTGATAACATAAAACCAAAATGCCGGATCGAGCCGTTCTTTGCCGGCGTTCGCTTTAAATGAACTGGCTAAAAGAAAATAGATTAAATAGAGCAACAATGCCGGCAATATTTGCGCCAATCGCCCTTGCCGTGGACTTGAGACACTTAACGGAATCACCATGAAGGCCATAAGCGGTACAGAAATAATAAGGGTTAATCGCCAATAAAACTCAGCGTTAGCTTTCGCGGTATTGCTGTGATACAGTTCAGTCATACTCAACTGTTGCACGTCGATCTTTTCATCCTCATTATTCATATCTAACTCTTTAGGTTTGATGATGCCTAAATAGTTATGGAAGTTTGAAATACGAAAATCTTTTAATTGAGCGGTGCCTTCATAGCGATTAGCATCTTGCAGGGTAATAATTTGATTGCCTTGCTCATCTTGCCCGGTTTTACCTTTATTGGCAATAATAATTGACGGACGTTGATTGTTTTTAGGATTAATTTGCGCAATAAAGACATTGTCTAAATTATTATTGTTCACATTACCAATATAGATAACAGAATTACCGTCCGGGGTTTGCTGGAATTGACCGGCTAACAAACCGGCTAAACTAGGATTAATTTTCGCATTTTCAACTAACTGATCTTGCTTTGAACTCGACCAAGGACCAAAGCACAGACTATTGAGGGCAGTTAAGCCACACGTTAAAATGCAAAGAAAGAACACAACTTGATAGTTGATCGATTTTTTTACGCCACAAGCGTGCATTGCAACCATTTCACTATCTGCATATAATCGGCCGAAAGTCACAAGCACACCGAGAAACAGGCTAAGCGGTAAAATAAGATCAGCCATATTGGAAATGCCTAACACTAATAAAGGCATGATTAACTCACGTGGAATATTTCCATCAATGGCGCTGGATAAAATTCTGATTAATTTTTGAGAAAAAAAGATCAGCAATAATATAAATAGTATTGCACCTTGCGTTTTCAATGTTTCTCTTACTAAATATCGACGAATAATCACATTTTACCTATCTACTAGTTCAACCAAATTTGGCTATTATAATCTGATTTGCAAGGTTTCGTTATCTTTTTGTTGCTATCGCTTTATGAACCGATAAAATGTTATCATTCACTTTAAATCAAACACTAAAGAGAAAGCTAATGGAATTTCAAATAAAAAACAGCGCAACTATCACAAAACAAAAATCCGAATGTTTAGTGCTGCCAATATTTCTAGATAAAAATCAAATAGATTCAGTAAAAGAATTAGACCTTGCAACCAACGGCTTAATTAGCCAAATGATTAAGTCAGGTGAAATTAGTGGCGAAATAGGGCACACAACCTTTTTATATTCCTGCTCAACTCAATTAAAACAAAAACTGCTTTTTGTCGGTTGTGGCAAATTAAAAGCGTTTGATTTAAAGCAATCGAAAAAAGTAATTCAAGCAGCGGTTAAAGAATTATTAGCGAAAAAAGTAAAAGAGATCAGCTGGGATATCTTAAACATTAATTCATCAATCACATTACAGATCGCTAAACAGTTACCCCAAATTGTTGCTCAATTAACTTATCGCTTTGATGACTACAAATCAAAAAAATCACCATTAGCAAGTTTAACCAAAATCACCTTACTTTGTGGCGATAAAAAACTGGTTAAACAGGCAAACGAAGCCTTATCACAAGGTAACATTATTGCGCAAGCTACTTGTGCAACTAAAACGATTGCCAATATGCCGTCTAATGTTTGTAATGCTAGCTACTTAGCAGAACAAGGTAAAAAACTCGGAAAGCAGCATGCTTCGTTAAAAGTCACTTGTTTAGGTGAAAAAGAACTGGCTAAATTAAATATGAATGCTTATTTAGCGGTAGGGCGTGGTTCACAAAACGAATCAATCATGACTGTTATTGAGTATCATGGCGCCAAAGATAAAAAAGCACAGCCTTATGTCTTAGTCGGTAAAGGTTTAACTTTTGATTCGGGCGGCATTTCGATTAAACCGTCAGCCGGTATGGATGAGATGAAATATGACATGTGTGGTGCGGCAACCGTTTATGGAGTTATGCAGGCTGTTGCTCAATTAAACTTACCGATAAATGTGGTTGGTATTATGGCAGGATGCGAAAACATGCCGGACGGCAATGCTTATCGACCGGGTGATATCTTAACCACGATGTCCGGCATCACCGTTGAAGTTATCAATACCGATGCGGAAGGCCGTTTAGTGTTATGCGATGCCTTAACCTACGTTGATCGTTATCAACCTAAAACGGTTATTGATATTGCCACCTTAACTGGCGCTTGTATTGTGGCTTTAGGTCATCACTATACCGGCGTAATGGGCAATAATGATAAATTAGTTGAACAATTAATAACCGCATCAAACAGCGCAGGCGATAAAGCATGGGCGTTACCTATTGACGATGATTTTCAAGATCAGATAAACTCCACTTGCGCCGATATAGTTAATGCCGGTGGGCGTGATGGTGGCACAATAACGGCTGCTTGTTTTTTATCTCGCTTTACCGAAAAATATCAATGGGCACACTTAGATATCGCCGGTACTGCTTGGCAGTCAGGCGCCAACAAAGGTGCAACCGGTAGACCGGTGGCGATGTTAATCGAATATCTATTAGCGCAATAATATAAAGTTAGGGGTTTATGAAAAAAGTCATATTTTATCTCTTAGAAAACAAGGCACCGGCGGATGAGGCGGGTGTTTTGTTTCATGAAAAATTGGCTTGTCAAAAAATTACCGAAGCTTGGCAAACAAAGCAACGGATACTGGTAGCCTGTCAAGATCAAGCGCAAGCTGAACGCATAGATGAATACCTGTGGCAACAAGATACGCAACATTTTGTGCCGCACAATTTAGCCGGTGAAGGCATGAGAGGCGGTTCACCGGTTGAAATTTGTTGGCCGCAAAGACGTAGTAGCGGTAGTCGGCAGATACTGATCAATCTGCAAGAGCAGTTCCCGGAATTTTCCGGCGTATACCGAGATGTGATTGACTTTGTGCCGGTAGATGAACACTTGAAAGTGTTAGCCCGGGAAAGGTATAAAACCTATAAACAAGCAGGTTTTAATCTTAAAACTATTCCGATCTTAATTAGCTAGTATTGCTAAGTATATCGGTAAAAAAGTTTAGGAATTCGAGTAGTTGAGACGATTATACCCGCAATATTTATGTAGTATCTCTTCATCACTGTTGCGTTAAATCCAAATCCTCCAGATTTTGTTCGAAAGATACCTTAGATCAATTTTTCCTGACTATTACGATAGGTATAACTTATTGATTAACGAATATGTTTAATTTATACTTGCCGAAAAGGTCAGGAAAGATCAAAAAACAATAAAAAAAATCAATAATAACAAATAATAATAAATTATAACTAAAAAGGACTAAAATATGTTGAAATGCAATTGTCTTCTTCATAAGAAAAAGACATTACTCTTAACTTTAGGCTTGCTTGCTTTATCCAATCCAGCTACGTCAATCTCGATATCTACTTTACGAAGTATCGAAGGTTACGCCCCTTATGTAACATTTGATAATGGACAAACCAAAACGGAGTATCTATCCCCTTTGTTGTCAATCACATTACCAAATGGCGAAGAAATCACTGCCCATTCTGATACCTCAACGGCAGCAAATCCGATAAAATTTGATAACGAAAATGTCAAGTTCTCCGATATAAAAACTATCGTCACATTGCCTTCACAAAACGCGAATTACCCTCGACTACCTATTCAAGATGTCATCCTTAATGCCAATTTTTGGGGTGATGATGACGGCGATTATAACCCGGTAATAACCGGCGATTTACAGGTAAACTGGACTGACGGTGACGGTAACGATCTTACAAATTTTGTTAAAAATAATGAAAATGCTGTATTAGAGCCTTGTGATGCACCTTTGAAGTTATTGGTATCTTCTGACAATGGCACGATCAGCACACAATATGGTATTCCTAACCAAAGTTCTTTTATCGGCGAACAACACGCTTATTATATGTACCCTAAAGTCCCTTCTGTGGTTAAATTTTGTTATGCACAACCGAATCTTAACAATGAAGGTGATGTAGATAACACTTGGGTTAGAGGTAAGGGCTTTACGATGAATGATACCAATAATCCGGGAAACAATTTTCCTACGATTGGATCTAACAACTTATTTTTCGACCTTAAACTTGCCGGCTTAAGTGTTGCTGAAGTTATTGATATCAACGGTACTAACGTTTCATCTCTTGGCGGAACAGGGGTACATTTAGTCTTAAGTGAGCATAACGGAAAATTGCGAGTGACCTTAAAAGGCCCTTCAGCTGCAACCAATGGCGGTAAATTTGTACCTTCAGTTTTCAAATTGTACGCCGATCGCAACAAAACTAATGCATTTTATTCATTTTTTATCCAGCGCTGGATGATCGCCTTCCCGGATGGTCCTTCCAGAAATTGGGCTGAAAGTTCTGATCGTTGTAACACCTTAAGCGGTACATACAATCTACCGGCAGTATGGGATTTTACAAACTCTAATCGTACCGTCGACTCATCCGGTAACCAAATTAACTGGGAAGAAGGTGTACCAGGGGTTGGTGAAATTTACCGTAGGAAGATTAGCTACCGAAACAGTGCGACTACCGAATGGATGGGTGGTTTATTCTCTGAATGGGGTAAGGTAACCAGGGAATATTATCCGGATAGTGATTGGATAGTTTATGATAGTGATTATGGTGACGCTTATTATTGGGCTGCGACCGTCCATAGTCCCGAAAATCATTACGTAGTTGAATCAGGAACCGGCGTTGTTGGTTTCAGAAACGATGATTATGGTAATTTCTTAAGCAGTTGTGTGGCTTGGTAATTATCGTTGTTGAGAAAAAACCTTATAGCAATTTTTGTTATAAGGTTTTTTTATAGATAATTTAACAGTCTATTTTCTTGGTATAACCATTAATCTTCCCACAAACTCAGCCTTATTGAATTTGTATTTCTTCCGCTTTGCTTTTTGTAAAAAGTTTATATACCAACGCTTATCCCGCCATCGCTTTTAGCATGTTTGACTACCTAATTATGCAAACTTTATTAAGGCGTAAAGTTGTATTTTTAATTTTGTAAAATAACAGTCGAATTCTAAGCACAATTAAAAATCAGTTTTATACTTAAACGTATGTGTTTTCTGAAAGTTTTTGACAAGAATATGTTGTCGTTTATGTAAGGTAGTAAGCTAGATTTTTAATAGATTTACTATAATTCAAAGAGTTTTCTACTTAAACATATGCATTTTCTGAAAGTTTTTGACAAGAATTTGTTGTCATTAATGTAGGGTAATCAGATAGATTTTTAATAGATTTATTATAATCAACACCGTTTTATACTAAAACGTATATGTTTTCTGAAACTTCTTGGCAAGAATCCGCTGCCGTTTCTATAGGGTAGTGAGATAGGTTTTTTTAGACATTTACAGTAATTAAAACAGTTTTATACTAAAACGTATGCATTTTCTGAAAGTTTTTGACGAAAATTTGTTGCCATTAATGTAAGGTAATCAGATAAATTTTTAATAGATTTACTATAATCAACACTGTTTTATACTGAAACGTATATATTTTCTGAAACTTCTTGACAAACACCTTTATCACTTTTTAAACGCTAGCCTTTGATATGCTGTGATATTGTTTATATAAAACTAATTCAATTGAATAAACAGCAAATTACGCTATAATGCGTTAATTTTTAACTATTTGTATCTGTTATGATCGTTGGTTTTATTGGTGCTGGGAAGGTTGGTTGCACCTTAGGGAAGTATTTTAGTTCTTGTGGAATCGAAGTCGCAGGATTTTATAGCCGCTCTTATGAGCATGCAAAACAAGCAAGCGAATTTACCCAAAGTCATGCATTTTTAACGCTAGCTGAGTTAGTTGCTAAGTGTGATTGTTTGTTGGTCACCGTCTCAGATAGTCAAATTGCCGAAGTTTGGTATGATTTGTGTCAACTGCCAATTGGCAATAAATGGCTTGGCCATTGTAGCGGGCTGTTAACGTCTCATATCTTTAGCCAAAATAAAATTGTTCATCCTTTCGCTTTTTCATTACATCCACTCTATGCAATTTACGACCGCTTTGATTGTTTTTCTGATATGGTTAATGTGTCTTTCACGCTGGAAGCCAATGCCGATATCATTCCAACCTTAACTGAATTTTTTGCAAAACTCCCCAACCCTATCGCCATTTTGCCTGCCATTAAAAAGCCGCTTTACCATGCCGCTTGTGTCATGCTAAGCAATCAAGTTTTGGCTTTGGTGCAAATTGGTGTTGATCTGCTCAACGAGCAGTGTGGATTGGATCAAGAGTTTAGTGAACAGGCGTGGCATCCACTATTTTTAGGCAATGCCAATAATGCTTGCCGGGCGGGTATCATTGATGCGTTGACCGGGCCGGTTGAACGTGGCGATGTTGAAACAATTAAACAACATATAATGGCCATGCCCGATGAACTAAAGCCTATTTACCAGCAACTATCGACCATATTGCTTAATATCAGTCGAAAAAAACATCCAAACAGGGACTACAAACAATTAGAACTGGAGCTGTAACTTTGAAAAACACAATACTCACCCTACAACAACGAAAACTGAATCAAGAAAAAATCACGATGTTAACCGCCTATGATTACACCACCGCTAGATTAATGGATGAGAGTGGCGTTGACTGTTTATTGGTTGGTGACTCATTGGGAATGGTGATGCTGGGTTACCAAAGTACCGTATCGGTGACAATGGAAGATATGATTCACCACTCCAAAGCGGTTGCCAGAGCGGCTAAAACGGCTTTTGTTGTGACTGATCTGCCTTTTATGTCCTACCATACTTCGGCCTATGATGCGGTGTATAATGCCGGTCGTTTAATCCAAGAAGGTCAAGCACAAGCGGTCAAGCTTGAAGGCGGGCAGGCGTTTTGTGAACATATTCAATTGATTACACAAGCATCGATTCCGGTCATTGCGCATATTGGCTTGATGCCACAATCGGTACTGGCATTAGGCGGATATAAAGTTCAAGGCAAAGACTATAACGACGCTAAAAAGATAGTGCTTGATGCATTGGCGGTTGAGCAAGCAGGTGCGGCGGCTATTTTACTCGAATGTGTGCCGGCGGAGTTGGCAAAACTGATATCTGAACTGGTTAGCATTCCAACTATTGGCATTGGTGCCGGTGTTGGTTGTGACGGTCAGGTTTTAGTCTATCAAGATATGTTGTCGATGTATGAAGGTGTATCGTCTAAATTTGTAAAATCATTTGCGCCAATTGGCGAGCAAATGAAGCAGGCTTTTAAAGATTATTGCGAAGAAGTGAAGCAGCAACAGTTTCCGTCTGCAAATCATGAATTTGCTATCGATAGCGATGTAATGGCAAAAATTAAATCTGAATTTTTCATCAGTCATCAAGGATAATACCGTGAAAGTTGTGACCTCAATTGATCAAGTTCGCCAGCAAGTTAAAGCTTGGCGACAGTCCGGCGCAAGTATTGGTTTAGTTCCCACTATGGGCTTTTTGCATGAAGGGCACCAAAGTTTAATGGCGGCGGCCAAAGAGCAGAATCAAAAAGTGATTGTGACCATTTTTGTTAATCCCATCCAGTTTGCCCCTAACGAGGATTTGGCAAGTTATCCTCGTGATCTTGAGCGAGATAAAATTGCCTGCAAGCAAATGGGAGTCGATCTTATCTTTTGCCCAACAGCCAGCGAAATGTACGAGGCTCACTTTAACAGTTATGTCGATGTTAATGGGCTAACAGAAGCGTTATGTGGTAAAAAGCGACCGGGACATTTTAAGGGTGTCTGCACGGTGGTCACTAAATTATTTAACATCACCCAACCGGATCGAGCCTATTTTGGACAAAAAGATGCTCAGCAGCTTGCTGTGATTAAACGAATGGTTTGCGATCTTAACGTCGATATTGAAATTATTGGTTGCCCGATTGTGCGAGAAGCAGACGGACTGGCAAAAAGTTCACGCAATAGCTATTTATCCGCAACTGAAAGAGAAGCGGCAACTTGCCTTTATCGAGCCATTCAATGCGCTGGCGAAATGATTGCACAAGGTGAAAGATCGGTTGATATCATTGCCGGTGCTATGCAAGCAATAATTAGCGCTGAGCCGCTTGCTAAAATTGATTATATCGAATTTGTCGATATGGCATCATTCAATGCAATTGATTCCCTTAAGCAAGATAGCTTATGTGCACTTGCCGTTTATATTGGTAAAACACGATTAATTGATAATTTTATCTATCAACCCAGTTAGCTTTTAACATATCGAAATTTAACTGTATAAAAGGCCGCTTATGACACAGCGGTTTTTTAATGCCAATCATTCCAATAAAAGCGAGATTGACAAGAGATTTAATCAACGAGTTTCTCACTTAGCCAATTTATTGTTTGGCTATTTTACTGTAGAATAGATAGCATTTTTATGCCTTGAATCAGGATTTATGCATTTATTATGAAAAATACAACTTATAATCCACAAGAAATCGAACAACCAATTTATCAACATTGGGAACAAAGTGGCTATTTTAAGCCTAATGGCGACAAATCACAGCCAAGCTACTGCATCGCTATCCCACCGCCGAATGTGACCGGAAGTTTACACATGGGGCACGCATTCCAACAAACCATTATGGATGCATTAATACGTTATCATCGTATGCAAGGTAACAATACGTTATGGCAATCGGGTACCGACCATGCCGGTATTGCAACGCAAATGGTGGTTGAACGTAAAATTGCTGCCGAAGAGGGCAAAACCCGTCACGATTATGGTCGTGAAATGTTTATCGAAAAAATCTGGGAGTGGAAAGCGCAATCAGGCGGTAGCATTACCAAACAGATGCGTCGTTTAGGCGATTCGGTGGATTGGGATCGTGAGCGCTTCACTATGGACGAAGGGCTATCAAATGCGGTAAAAGAGGTATTTGTTAGACTTTATCAGGAAGATTTGATCTACCGTGGTAAACGTTTGGTCAACTGGGATCCAAAATTACGCACCGCGATTTCTGATTTAGAAGTTGAAAATCGTGAAGTAAAAGGCTCAATGTGGCATTTACGTTATCCACTTGCTGACGGCGCCAAAACGGCTGACGGTAAAGATTATTTAGTTGTCGCCACAACGCGTCCGGAAACATTATTAGGTGATACCGGGGTAGCGGTCAATCCGGCTGATCCTCGCTATCAAGATCTGATCGGCAAATTTGTTATTTTACCTTTGGTTAATCGTCGTATTCCGATTATTGGTGATGAACATGCCGACATGACAAAAGGCACCGGTTGCGTAAAAATTACTCCGGCACATGACTTTAATGATTACGAAGTGGGTCGCCGTCATCAATTACCGATGATCAACATCTTCACCTTTGACGGTGAGATCCGCTCACAAGCCGAAGTGTTTGACACAAACGGCGAACCGAGTGATGTTTATGGGGGAGATATTCCGACTGAATTGCAAAATTTAGAACGATTTGCTGCCCGTAAAGCGGTTGTTGCCGCCTGTGAAGCGCAAGGCATTTTAGAAAAGATTGAACCACATGATTTAACCATACCGTATGGCGATCGTGGCGGCGTGGTGATTGAGCCAATGTTAACTGACCAATGGTATGTGCGAGCGAAAGTATTGGCCGAGCCTGCTATTGATGCCGTTAAAAATGGCGATATCCAATTTGTGCCAAAACAGTACGAGAACATGTACTTCTCGTGGATGAATGATATTCAAGATTGGTGTATTTCACGCCAATTATGGTGGGGTCACCGTATTCCGGCATGGTATGATGCGCAAGGCAATGTCTATGTTGGGCGAGACGAAGCCGAAGTCCGTCGGGAAAATAATATCGCTGATGATGTGGTATTATCACAAGATGAAGATGTGCTTGATACCTGGTTCTCATCTGCACTTTGGACTTTCTCTACATTAGGTTGGCCGGAAAATACCGATGATTTGGCAACTTTCCACCCAACCAATGTACTGGTAACCGGTTTTGATATCATCTTCTTCTGGGTCGCTAGAATGATTATGATGACCATGCACTTTATCAAAGATAAAGACGGTAAGCCGCAGATTCCGTTTAAAACAGTCTATGTTACAGGCTTAATTCGTGATGAAGAAGGGCAAAAAATGTCGAAATCTAAAGGGAATGTTATCGATCCTTTAGACATGATTGACGGCATCTCACTTGCTGATTTACTGGAAAAACGTACCGGCAATATGATGCAACCACAACTGGCGGAAAAAATTGCCAAACGTACTGAAAAACAGTTCCCTAACGGCATTGAAGCGCACGGTACTGATGCATTACGCTTCACCTTAGCGGCACTAGCCTCAACCGGACGTGATATCAATTGGGATCTCAAACGTTTGGAAGGTTACCGCAACTTCTGTAATAAACTTTGGAATGCCAGCCGTTATGTCCTTATGAACACGCAAGATCACGATTGTGGTTTTACCGGTGGTGATTTAGCCTATTCTTTAGCCGATAAATGGATATTAGCTGAATTTAATCATACCGTGAAAACCTATCGAGAAGCGTTCGATACTTATCGATTTGATTTAGCCGCTAATATTTTATATGAATTTACTTGGAATCAGTTCTGTGACTGGTATTTAGAGTTAACCAAATCAGTACTGGCAAATGGTGAACAATCTGAACAGCGTGCTGCTCGTCATACTTTAGTGACGGTACTGGAAGCATTGTTACGCTTAGCACATCCAATTATTCCATTTATTACTGAAGCAATTTGGCAAAGTGTTAAACCACTAATGCGTATCAAGGCTGATACTATTATGTTACAACCGATGCCGACTTTTGATAGTAAACATATTGACGATCAAGCTGTTGCCGATATTAACTGGATCAAAGAGGCGGTGATTGCCGTGCGTAATATTCGAGCTGAAATGAATATTGCACCGAGCAAACCGTTACAATTATTGATTCGCCAAGCTTCACCTGCTGTTCATCGTATTATCAGTGATAATATAACCTTTATTGAATCGCTGGCAAGATTAGCAGAAATTGTGCTGTTAGATGAAGGTGAAACCGGGCCATTATCAGTCACTAAGTTAGTTGACGGTGCTGAACTACTTATTCCAATGGCTGGGTTAATTAACAAAGAAGATGAATTAGCTCGACTGGAAAAAGAGATGGCACGCATCGATAACGAAATTGCTCGTATCGACGGAAAACTGAGCAATAGCAGTTTTGTCGATAAAGCGCCAGCGGCTGTTGTGGCGAAAGAGAAAGAAAAACAACAAGGCTATATTAATGATAAAGCTAAATTGCAAGAGCAATACCAAGCGATTAAAAGCCTATAACAAACAATCTAAACCGCCCACGATAACGTGGGCGTTTTTTTATCACTTAGCGACCACGCTGAAATATTTAAAATGGCAATTGCCGCCCATATTTTGCCCAGCATCAGTTGCTGCCACCATACCGATTTAATCTCCAACCCATTTACCTTTACCGGCAACAAGTTAGGTGGATAGTGCAATCCCGTTCGCAAGCGCAATACCTAGCGATTAAAAGCCTATAACAAACAATCTAAACCGCTCACGATAACGTGGGCGTTTTTTTATCACTTAGCGACCACGCTAAAACATTTAAAATGACAATTGCCGCCCATATTTTGCCCAGCGTCAGTTGCTGCCACCATACCGATTTTAGCACCAACCCATTTACCTTTACCGGCAGCAAATTGACGGGGTAGTGCAATCCAACTATCTTGCGATTGGCGATAATAAAATTGGCAGATACCATTTAATCCGACTTCTACCTTAAGTTGACAGGAGGCGGAGTCGAGTTTTGCAATCGGCTGATGATACTCATCAACAACACCCGAATCTTTAACCCAACCATAACGATACATAAGACGATATTCGCCGTTATCATAACAAACAACTAAAGCTGCATAGCGTTCACCATAAATAATCATTCCGGCAAAATCACCCGATTGGGTTGGGTTAAAGGTCATTTCTGTTTGCGCTGAAAACTGAAATGCTGCGAATTTTTGTAACAGTAAATTTGGCGCAAAATAGAGTGTATCTTGCCCATTACGTATCGGTAACGGGCAACAATTTAACACCAATCCCGCATCACTATCAGCCAGCCAGTGTGGTTGTGGATTGGCTGGCCATTGCCACTGTAAGCCAAATTTTCCCTGCTCAAAATTATCACTGGTTTGTATTTTATCGCCTGTAGACTCACCATTAACAAGCGGTTTCGGGTAAGATAAAACCGGTTGTCCGGCACCATGATCATCTAACGTTTGGCCGATCCTTGGCCAGTTATCATCGTCCCAATACATTGGCTGTAAGTGCACAATTCGCCCATATACATTGGCATCTTGAAAGTGTACAAACCAGCACTGCGAATTGGCTAACTCCACCCAACCGCCTTGATGTGGGCCATTAATGGGGGTGTTACCTTGAAAAAGCACATTTCGCGCTGTCCAATTGCCGGTTAGCTTATCGGATCGTAAAACCGTTTGCCAACCGGTTTCGACGCCGCCGGCTGGCGCAAAAATATAGTACCAACCGTTTCTTTTATACAGTTTGGGACCTTCAAGCGTAGGCAAATCGGCGGTGCCGTCATAAATGATTTTGCCTTCACCGATTAATTCGCTACCGTCAGTTTTCATCTCAAACAGTTGTAATTGATGCTTTAGACCACACCGGCTCTGGGCAAAGGCATGTACTAACCATGCTTGCCCGTCATCATCCCAAAAAGGGCAAGGATCAATCCAACCTAGCGCTGGCTGAACACAATGCGGTTTGCTCCATTCGCCCCAAGGATCGGTGCTATGACACATAAAGATACCTTCATCGGGAGTGCTGAAAAAGACCCAAAACTTATCATCATGATAAGTGATAGACGGCGCCCAAACGCCTTTACCCGGCTCCACCTGATCATAATCACCAAACTCAAACGACGAAAAAACATGATTAATAATCTGCCAGTTGATTAAATCCTTAGAATGTAAAACAGGTAGTGCAGGTAAATGATTAAAGCTTGATGCGACCATAAAAAAGTCATCGCCAACTCGGATAATATCCGGATCAGAATAGTCGGCGCAAATAATCGGATTATGATAATAGTTACTGCTCATATTAATACCTTTCTGGTTTGTCCATTTATAACCGAAACACTATCTTACTGATGATTATCAGCTTGCTTTTGTCTGGCAAGCAGATCATCTTGAATTTTTTTCATCATGTTGTCATCTAATTTATAAAAGCGCATTAACCACCAAAGTAACAGATAGGAAAATGCCGGTCCAATGGTTAACAGTCCGATGATGCCCATGGTGGCTAGTGGTGTTTGCTCATCGACGCCAGCTTGATAGCCTAACAGACCTAAACAGACCCCAACCAAAGCACCAGCTACCGCCATACCTAATTTTAATGCAAACAGATTGCCGGAAAATGAAAGCCCGGTTGCACGTCGGCCAAATTTCCATTCGCCATAGTCAGCGGCGTTTGCCATCATATTCCATTTAAACGGTTGATACATTTGATGAAAAAATCCAATTAAAAAGTAGAGAGGAAATACAACCGGTAACCAAACCGGCGGCACAAAAAACATCAACACACCAATGGCAAACAGAATTAAGTTAATATTTTTAAACAGTGAAATCGCACTAAAGCGCTTAGCAAAATATCCTGCTGCCATGGCACCAAGTATGGTGCCAACAACTGAGGTAGAAACAAAGGCCGATTTCATCGCCGTGCCGGCTGTTGAACTGATGCCACCCAACATTAAATAGGTGGCATAATAAAGCGTAGCGGAACTTCGCATCACGCCCGCCATACTCGAGAAAAAAGTAATAATAGCAACAATGCACCACTGGTCATTGGCGAGTAGGCATTTAAGATCTTTTTTAACGCTGACTTGCTCATCTTTAATCGGCGTCACACGCTCTTTGGTGGTAAAAAAACAGAGCAGTAACATGCCAATAGCGATAATGCCCATAATCGCCATGGTCAGTTGAAAGCCCAGTTGCTTATCTTCCTTGCCCAGCCAATCGACTAAAAATAATGTGCCGACTGATACCATTAACCCCGACGCTGATGAAATGGTAAAACGATAGGATTGGGCGCTCAGACGATCTTTTTCATCCCGAGTAATCACCCCACCAAGTGCACAATAAGGAATGTTTATAAAAGTATAACAAAGCATTAATAGCGCATAGGTGATATAGGCATATAACAATTTACCGGAATAACCAAAATCCGGCGTGGTATAGGTCATCACGGCAAGCACGGCATAGGGAATTGCGAACCAGACAAGCCAAGGCCGAAATCGACCAAAACGGGTTTTGGTACGATCAGCCACCATACCGGTTATTGGGTCGATAATCGCATCAAAAATGCGTGTCGCTAAAAACATGATCCCAACCGCCGCAGCTGAAAGACCATAAATGTCAGTATAAAAATAGGTTAAAAACATCGTGACCGACGAGTAAACAATGCCGCATGCCGCATCCCCCATGCCAAATCCTATTTTTTCCATGACTGATAATTTCTTGTTATCCATTACAATCTCCTTATAACCCTAATGACAATCGATATTAAGCCGTTATAAATTAACGGTTTACTGCTGATAACTTATTGCTAAACAATAACCATAAGTTGAGTTTATAAAATAAGTTTTCAAAACAGTATTACGATTTTGCGTAGCGTAATTACGTTATATGGTTAATGTGATTGATATCACAGTTTTATCATACAAAGACTAAGGGGATTTGGTTAGATTTGCTGTTTGGTTTTGCAGAGAAAAGCGATTTAAAAGTTAAAATTCGGTTTTTATACTAAAACATAGGTATTTTCTGAAACTTCTTGACAAAAGTTTACTGGTTTTGATTTAAGTAAGAATTACCAAAGATTTTTTATTTAACAAGCGACAGGTGGTTTAGGTTGGTTAATATTGGCTAAATAATATTTAGGATTAATATCTTTTTAACATCTTAAAGATAATCCGATTTTTTTTGCTTAAACATAGGTATTTTCTGAAACTTCTTGACTAGATCTTACCGGCTTTGATTTACGTAAGGATTACTAATGATTTTTTATTTAATAAACGACCGGCGGTCTAGATTGATTAATATTAGCTAAATAATATTCAGGATTAATATTTTTTTAATATCTTAAAGATAATCTGATGTTTTTACTTTAACATGGGTGTTTTCTGAAACTTCTTGACAGGAGTTTATTGGTTTTGATTTACGTAAGAATGACCAACGATGTTTATTTAACAAGCGACTGGCGATTTAAGTTGGCTAATAGTAACTAAATAATATTTAGGATTAATATTTTTTATATCTTGAAGATAATCTGATTTTACTAAAACATAGGTGTTTTCTGAAAGTTCTTGACAAGAATTTACCGGCTTTGATTTATGTAAAGATAACCAATGATTTTTTATTTAATAAACGACCGGCGGTCTAGATTGATTAATATTAGCTAAATAATATTCAGGATTAATATTTTTATATATCTTAAAGATAATCTGATTTTTTACTAAAACATAGGTATTTTCTGAAACTTCTTGACAAGATCTTACCGGCTATGTTGTGTGGAACATTTAATATTGCGCTATTATAAACGTTAGAAAATATTAGTTTCGCTTTCGATGTCGCCATAACCATTTGCCACTGACTAATCGGTGGTAGAAAAACAGGCTTCTTATCACCCAATCTAGGAACATACCAAACCAGACACCAATCACGCCAAAGCCAAAGTATACGCCAAAGATATAACCGACAACAATTCGGCACATCCACATACTGCCGATAGCGACCCACATGGTGTAACTGGCATCTTTAGCACCTTTAAAGCCATAAGGTAGAACAAACGATGAAGCCCAAAATGGCGTAAATAGGGCATTAAACCACAGGAGATGTTTAGCAATGTCGATCACTTCCTGATCATTGGTATATAACGAACTTAAAAAGCCGGCAAAAGGTATGGATAAAAACGCTAAAAAGCAGAGTAAAAAGTTAGTTAAGTGAAAGATAAATTTCAGTTGTCTGGTCGGTTGATAGATCTGCCCCATGCCGATACGTTTACCGACAATGATCGTTGAGGTTGCGCCAAGTGTGCCACCGGGTAAGTTGAGCAAGCCGGCTATTGAAAAGGCAATAAAGTTTGCGGCAATAGTCGATGTGCCCATTCCGGCAACGAATGTTTGAGTAAGCAGTTTACCGATATTAAACATCACTGATTCCACACTGGCGGGAATACCAATGCTAAGAATATCAATCAAGATTTTACTATTAAATGAATGGAAATAACTTCGAAAAGGAATAAATAGCGCTCGACTGGGTTTTATGGTCAGCACCAGTAAAATAAAGAACATTCCACAATAACGTGAAATGGTTAAGCCAATTCCGGCACCAATAAAACCTAAACCGCCCCAACCAAAAATACCATAAATTAAGATATAACTTATCGATAAGTTGAGGATATTCATAATAATATTTAAGTACATCGGCAATTTGGTGTTACCGGCACCTCGCAATGCCCCACAACCAACCAATATAAAGGCTAAAGCAGGGTAGCCTAACACTGTTAATCGCAGAAACGTTAACGTGAGTTCTTTTACGTCTGCTTCGGCTTTTCCGGCAATAATCTCAACTATCCAATAACCGGAAAACTCGACAAATAGAAATAGTAAGATTGATATAATCACTAACAGCGTAATCGATTGCCGGGCAGCAACCACTGCTTTTTTGCGATTATGGCGACCTAAGCTAAACGCCACTACCACCGACGTACCCAGGGCGACCGCCATAAAAAAGGACATTACGATCATATTAAAACTTTCAGCAAGCCCAACCGCTGCCATTTCAGCTTTACCGATCCAACTGACCAGAAAAGTGCTGAAAATGCCCATTAATATAACCGATAGATTTTCGATGAAAATTGGAATGGCTAGCGGGTAGATCTCTTTCCACAATAAGACATTATTCGAGTGTCGTTTTTTATATAATTGCAGATTCTTTAATCGTTTAAGGAGTTGAACATCCAATTTCAGGCCTAATTGACATCAGGAAAAGATAAACACAATTATAACTCCATTATGAAATAAAAATGAATGGCTGTTTTAAAAAAGCGATCAAAAATAGTCAAAAAAATTGGACGATGATTTAGCGGATGAGTTGGCTATTATCTTATTGATAATATTATTTTTCATTTAAATGACAATATTAATTTGTCTGGCACAAGATAATCGATTAAAGTTAATCCTATTAAGCTTATCGTTAAAATGTAAGGCAACGACAAATGGTTTTAGAAAATACACCAATGAACTTACTTTTATTGACGCTCACTACCTGTTGGTGGGTCTATTTAGGTTTATTTATTTTGGGCATCACTCTGCGTTTTGCGAGTGATAATGTTGTCAAAAGCATTAGTGTTTTTATGGTGATGATTGGCTTGTTAATTCGAACAACGTATTCAATCAAACATCATGATCCGCTATTAAATCCTAACTATACCATTTATTCCGTTGTTTTGATCTGCGTGGGTTTGATGCTATTTCTCTTTGCCACTCAAAACCGACATCGAGAGTTTTTTAGCATCATTTTAGCAACGATTGGCATTAGTGCCGTTGCGATTGATGATATGTTAGCCATGGATCCGAGTTTAACGCTAATGACCGTTGGCACTATCACATTTTTAGTCAATGATCGTATCAAGAAAATTATCAGCAATATTTTTATTATCTTGCCGGTTATATGCCTGATTATCGGTGCGGTTGGGTTATTAATCTAAGTGAATAAGGTTAATTGTTTAGTTAATATCATGCTTTATTAACATGGTTTATTATTAACACGGTGTTTTGTTAACAAGGTTTTTGTTAATAGGGTGTGATATTAATATAGCGCTTTGAGCTAAGTTAAATATTAAAAGCTTAACTGACTTTTTAAGTCGGCCTTTTTGGCCATAAAATTTATAGCGATAACTTGAAGGGTGCCGATTATCGCTATATCATAGTCGGCTTAAAAATTTCAGTTAGCAAAATAACAAAAATAAAAGAGCTCACATGTTAATTAATGCCAAAGATATTCTTGATAAATTAAATCCCCATAATAAAGTCAATTACGATTCAGTGCTAAAAGAGGTCATTGCTGATTGGCAAAGCGAATCGATTCGCCCTAAATTACTGATCCATAGTTGTTGCGCTCCTTGTAGTACTTATGTTCTAGAGTATTTAGCGCAATATGCTGATATCACCATATATTTTGCTAATTCTAATATTCATCCTCGGGTTGAATATGAGTATCGTAGCGTTGTTCAGCAAAAATTTATTGCCGATTTTAATCAAAAAACCGGTCACCATGTGCAATTTTTACAAGCGCCATATCAACCGGCTGAATTTATTAAACAAGTTGAACATCTGCGTGATGCACCGGAAGGGGGGGGACGTTGTCATCTGTGCTATAAAATGCGTTTAGATTTAGCGGCAATTAAAGCGCAAGAGCTGGGCTATGACTATTTTGCCAGCGCCTTGACCTTAAGCCCGAAAAAGAACAGTCAGAAGATCAATCAATTAGGTTTTGAAATTCAAGAGATCTTCTCTGTTAACTATCTTCCTTCCGATTTTAAGAAGAATAATGGCTATAAACGATCGATTGAAATTTGCAAAGAGTACGATGTCTATCGTCAATGTTATTGCGGCTGTATTTTTGCCGCCAAAGCGCAGGGCATCGATTTAAAAAATGTCATTGCAACTGCAAAACAAGGGTTAGCTGAACACCAAAAAGATTAATTTTTGGGGGAAGGATAAACCCACACAAAGTGAAGTGATATCTGAATATTTTCGCTAGCACACACCTTATAAAGTGTGTGCATTTTGAACACATCAAATAAAAACTGCAAAAATTACACTATCTTAAGTTATTTAAAAATATTATGATAAAACTAAGTTTGTGATAAGCATCTTTAAATACTTTAAGTCCTTTTTTGCAAAATGTGAGTTTGTTATGTCAAAAATATATAGGCTTGGATTGGATGTCGGTTCGACTACTGCGAAATGTGTCTTGTTAGATGAGCAAGACCATTTTGTCTATAGCAATTATGTTCGTCATAATACCCATATCATCGCCACCGTGATTGACCTTTTAAGCGAAATCAAACAAAAAATTGGCAATGATATCGAGCTGTCGGTAAAAGTGACCGGATCGGCCGGTATGGGAATATGCGAAAAAGCTAATATTGCCTTTATTCAAGAAGTGGTTGCGGCTTCTGAAGTGGTTCAGCGCCAATATCCGCAAGTTAGCACTTTAATTGATATCGGCGGTGAAGATAGTAAGATGATCTTCTTTTTTCCTGACCGTCCGCCAGATATTCGAATGAATGGCAGTTGTGCCGGTGGAACAGGTGCCTTTATTGATCAAATGGCTACTTTGCTCAATACTCCCGTACAACAATTCGATCAACTCGCTAAGCATCATGACAACATTTTTCCAATTGCCTCCCGCTGTGGTGTTTTTGCCAAAACCGATGTGCAAAATCTTATCAGCCGTAATGTATCGAAAGAAAATATCGCTTATTCAGTATTACATGCCGTTTGTATCCAGTTGGTAAACAGCCTTGCTCGAGGCTATGATATTGTGCCAAAGGTGATGTTTATTGGCGGGCCGTTTTCATTTATTCCAACCTTAAAACAAGCTGCTTGCGATATTTTAAAGTTGAATGCTGATGAGGTTGTGCAAACGGCGCACCCGACGCTATTATCGGCATGGGGCGCCGCTATTGATAGCCGTTGCCGAACAGTGCTTTCGATTGATGATTTTACCCAAAGATTAACTGCTTCAAATAAAATTCAGCTCGCTTCTCCCACTCGCTTAAAGCCGCTATTTAGTCAGTCGTTATCTTTTGCAGATTGGCAAAAGCAGCGTCACTATATTCAAATCCCCAGCGTAAGCCTATCGGATTATTCAAAGCAAAATGCTTTTTTAGGTATTGATAGTGGTTCAACCACCACCAAAATTACTTTAATTGGTGAAGATAACCAGCTACTTTTTAGCTATTATGCGCCCAATAATGGACACTCCATTAGCGCCTTAATTAAAGGCTTAACCCAGTTAAAAAAAGAGATTACCGCATCCGGCAAAACCATCAATATTGCTCGCACCGGTGTGACCGGTTATGGGGAAGAGCTGTTAAAGGCGGCATTTGCTATTGATGATGGGTTAGTTGAAACCATGGCGCATTTTGCCGCAGCCAAACATATTGATCCTAAAGTCAGTTTTATTATGGATATTGGCGGGCAAGATATGAAAGCCATTTTTATCGCTAATGGCGTAGTGAATCATATCGAGTTAAATGAAGCGTGTTCATCGGGGTGTGGTTCATTTATTGAAACCTTTGCAAAATCGCTTAATTCCAATACGATCGAGTTTGCCAATGCCGCTTGTCAATCCACCAGCCCCTGCGATTTAGGTACTCGTTGTACGGTATTTATGAACTCTAAAGTGAAACAAGCACTGCGTGAAAACGCCACCATGGGCGATATATCCGCCGGGCTTGCGTTTTCGGTAATTAAAAATGCCATTCATAAAGTACTAAAGTTGCATGATATAAAAAAACTAGGCGATCATATTGTGGTGCAAGGGGGAACGTTTAAAAATCCGGCGGTATTTCGGGCGCTGGAACAGTTAACCGGGGCACAGATCGCCAGCTCCAATATTCCGGAACTAATGGGCGCTTATGGCTCAGCGCTGTTTGCTAAACATCACTACACTGAGCATCCGAGCTTATCAACCTTTATCGGTTTAGATAATTTGGATAAGGCGCTAGATAACAAAGCTAAGCCTTCACGCTGTAAAGGATGCGAAAATCATTGTGATATTATGATTTACCGTTTTGCCAATGGGCAGCGCTATTATTCGGGCAATAAATGCGAACGCTTTTTAAGCAATAATCCTTATCAAGATAAACATGCATTTAACATGTTTGATTTCAAAAACTCGCTTTTATTTGATCGCTGTAACGGTGAAGTGCCAAATGCCACAATCAATATTGGTATTCCACGTGTTTTAGGTCAGTATGAAAATTTCCCGTTTTGGCATACACTGCTCACCGCCAGCGGTATCAATGTGACCCTTTCGCCATTTTCGACCCATGAAATTTATGAAAAAGGCGCCGGCACTGTAATGTCAGACAGCATCTGCTTTCCCGCTAAACTGGTGCACGGGCATATTATGGCGCTGATTAACGCCAATGTTGATCGTATTTTTATGCCTATGGTGATATTTGAATCGGCACAGTTTAATAATGCGGTCAATAGTTATAACTGTCCGATTGTCAGTAGTTATGCCGAAGTGATAAATAGCGCTATCAATCCGGCTAGCAAATATGGTATTGCGCTTGATTATCCGGTCATCAATTTTAGCGATATTAAATTGCTTAAAAAAGGCTGCATAGCATATCTAACATCATTAGGCATTACTAAACAAGTTGCCAATAAGGCGTTTAAACAAGCCTTGATTGCGCAAAGTGACTACAAAAAAGCGCTCTATGATAAAGCGGTTGACGTGTTGGATAAGGCGAAGCAAACTGGGCGTTATGTCTTTATTTTAGCTGGTCGTCCTTATCACAGCGACAGCTTAATCAACCATAAAACCCCTGAGATTTTAAACGCTTTAGGTTGTGATGTGATTTGCGAAGATTCAGTATTGGGCGCCACTGATGCGCTTTCGCCGGAACTGCAAATCTGCTCGCAGTGGAGTTACCCAAACCGCCTGTACGCTGCTGCGTCGTTTGTAGCTCAGCAGCCAAATAATATTCAATTTGTTCAGTTAAACTCTTTTGGTTGTGGACCCGATGCAATTGTCACTGATGAGTGTAAAGCGATCTTAGCGTCGCAAGGCAAAACCTGCACCGTGATTCGGGTTGATGAGATCACTGCTACCGGCTCAGTTAGATTACGGTTACGCTCAATTATTGAATCAATCCGGATGAATCATCACCAACCATTAACATTGCAAGAGCGCCAAAAAACAGCGATTTTTACGCTACCCGATAAACAGCGAAAAACGATATTAGCACCGTTTATTTCTGACTTTTATTCACCTTTGTTACCGCCGATTTTTGCTTTATCCGGTTATAAATTGGAAATTTTGCCTAAGCCGGATAAGCGTTCAGTTGAGTGGGGCTTAAAATATTGTAATAACGAGATCTGTTATCCGGCAACAATCATTGTCGGCGACATTATTAAAGCACTGCGTTCGGGGAAATATCAGCGTGATCAAGTCGCTATTGGCATTACCCAAACCGGTGGGCAATGTCGTGCCAGTAGCTATCTATCATTAATTAAAAAAGCGATGATAAGTAATGGTTTTGCCGATGTACCGATTATTTCGCTTAGTACCGGTAATATCAATGAAATTGAGCAACCGGGCTTTAAAATTAACTGGCTTAAAACTCTACCGACGACTTTCTTTGCCATGCTGTTTGCCGATTCGCTGGCTAAAATGTATTACGCCATTGCGCCGAGGGCAAAAGTGAAACAGCAAGCCGATGAGCTTAAACAGTTTTACACCGACAAACTAAAACAGCTTATTAGCCAACATAAAGGTAAAAAAGCGATTTTTACTTTATTAAGTCAAGCGGTGGCACAGTTTAATCAGATTGAAACGCACAATAGAGCCTGCCCGCAGATTGGTATTGTGGGTGAAATCTATGTCAAATATAATAATTTTGGTAATCAGCATAGTGTAGAGTGGCTGATAGAACAAGGCATTGAGCCGGTGATGCCACCGATGATTGAATTTTTTGCGCAATGTTTTGTTAACTATGACAGCAATATCAAAAATCATCTGATTGCTAATAGTTACCTGTCTTATGTACTTAAATTCCTAGAAAAAATAGCGCAGGTTTATATCGATAAAACCAACCAGATATTAGCGGACTTTAAATACTATCAACCTTTCCATAACCTGCGCAATATGGCGCAAAAAGCGCAAGAGATCTTAAATTTAGCCAACCAATTTGGTGAAGGTTGGTTAATTCCAGCCGGTATTATGACTTTTGCCCAGCAAGGGATAGATAATGTTATCAGCTTACAGCCATTTGGTTGTATCGCCAATCATGTGGTATCAAAAGGCGTTGAAAAGCGGATGCGAGATCTGAATCCTAAACTTAATCTATTATATCTTGATTTTGATGACGGAGCAGGGGAAGTAAATGTACTTAATCGTTTGCATTTTATGATAAGTGCTTTAAAGTATAGTCAGTTACAACGCATTGTTTAATATATGTAAAGCGCTATAATGGTTGCTTAATCTGTTGGTTAACGCCCTCATTTATGGCTAAAAAGGATTGCAAGTGTTGTCAATATATCAATTAAAATCACGGTTCCAATCTCTACTTCGCCCTTATGCGAATAAAATTTACCATGCCGATATTACGGCTAATCAGGTCACGATCGCTGCTTGTATAGGATCGATTTTTGTGTCATTAATTGTTGGGCTGTTAGCGCAATATCAATGGGTTTTTTATCTCATCCCGCTATGGATGTTTATTCGTATGGCGCTCAATGCCATTGACGGTATGTTGGCAAGAGAGTTTAACCAAAAATCTAATCTAGGCGCTTACTTAAATGAGATTTGTGATGTGATATCTGATTGCGCACTGATCGCTGTATTTACGCAAGTTGCTACTGTTAGCTATAGTTTAGTTATGTTTGTGGTATTGCTTTCGTTTCTGACTGAATATAGTGGCGTGTTGGGACTAATGATTGGCGCTACTCGCCGTTATGACGGACCTATGGGCAAAAGTGATCGCGCATTTGTTTTCAGTGTTATCAGTTTAGGTATTGCAAGCTATTTACTCCCATTGGATTGGATTAATCCTTTACTGTGGCTGATAAGTGCTTTACTTATCTATACCATTGTAAATCGGATCAAAAAGGGATTGAATGAGTCCAAAGAATTAAGGATCAGTTTATGCGACAACAACAAGAAAAATCTTTTATAAGTCATGATGGCTGCCAAATTTTTTATCGCTATTGGCCGGCTGTGGATAGCGACCAACAATCAAATCAAGCGTTGGTGCTGTTTCATCGAGGGCATGAACATTCCGGGCGTGTTGCGCATCTGGCTGATGAACTTGCGCTGCCCGATTTCCAAATCTTTGCGTGGGATGCAAGAGGAAACGGACAATCAGAAGGGGAGCGAGGAGATGCCCCAGACTTTGCCACTTTAGTCAAAGATGCGCAATGTTTTATTGAACATATCACCCAAGAGTACGGACTTAACCAACAAGATATCGCTATTATCGCCCAAAGTGTAGGCGCAGTTATTGCCAGCGCTTGGGTGCATGATTATGTGCCCAATATTCGTGCTTTAGTCTTAGCATCACCCGCTTTTAGCGTTAAACTCTATGTGCCGCTTGCCGTTCCCGGACTAAAATTGCTGTATAACTTTAAAGGCAATTTCTTTGTTAATAGTTATGTCAAACCCAATTTATTAACTCATGATGCTGAACGTGCCCGCTCATTCACGCAAGACCCACTTATTACCCGACCGATTTCAGTGCGTTTACTGCTCGATCTCTATTCGGTATCAGACAGAATTATAAAAGATGCTAACGCAATTACCGTACCGACTCAATTACTGGTTTCCGGATCGGATTATGTGGTTAGGCGTAAACCCCAACAACAGTTTTATGACAATCTAGGCACGCCGCAAAAAGAGTGTCATATTTTGCCGGGCTTTTTTCATGATACGTTGGGTGAAAAAGATCGCCATATCGCTCTTGAACGAGCAAGGCGTTTTATTCTCGGCTGCTTTGCCAGCCCAGCTTATACGCCGTCACGACTTAACGCCGATCGGGTAGGTTATACTCGATTAGAAACCGATAATTTAACCTTACCGCCTTCCGGTTTAGTTAAGCCGTTATATTGGAAATTTATTAAGGCAAGCTTAAAGTACGCAGGCAAAATATCTCATGGCATTAAACTCGGTTTAGAAACTGGCTTTGATTCCGGCAGTACCCTTGATTATGTCTATCGGAATGAACCTGCGGGAAATTCTAAATTAGGGCAATTTTTTGATTACCTCTATTTACAATCTATTGGTTGGCGTGGCATTAGACAACGCAAACTCAATCTTGAAGAGCTATTAAAAGAGGCGATTAGTCGTTTACAGCAACAAAATGACAAGGTCAATATTGTCGATATTGCAGCCGGCCATGGACGCTATATTTTAGATACCATTACTCAAATCGCTCACAAACCCGATTACGTGCTATTGAGGGATTATAGCGATATTAATGTTCGTGACGGGCAAGCATTAATTGAACAAAAAGGCTTAAGTGATATCGTTCGTTTTGAAAAAGGTGATGCGTTTGATCGACAACAATTAGCGCAATTATCACCAAAACCTAATCTTGCCATTGTCTCAGGGCTTTACGAGCTGTTTGGAGATAATCAATTAATCCATAACTCGTTAGCCGGATTAGCCGATGCGATACCGGTTGGCGGTTATTTGATTTATACCAACCAGCCTTGGCATCCACAGTTAACCTTTATTGCCAGAGCGTTAACTTCTCATCGAGACGGTCAACCCTGGATAATGCGTAGACGAACACAACTTGAAATGGATCAGCTTGTCGCTCAAGCCGGCTTCAAAAAAATTACCATGCGCATTGATCAGTGGGGCATCTTTACCGTTTCATTAGCACAGCGCATTCACTAATCGATGATGAAAACATCAGCAACCGCACCTTCAACTACTTTAAGCATTTATAAATGCTTATGGTTAGTTGGATTGTGCCTGTTTTTCTTTAGCAGTTATAATTTAACCAACTCATTTACCGCTAGCCGTGCTGATGTCACAAGCATTGTTTTTAGCTGGGAAAGCTTAATTCCGCTTTGGTCTTGGACTATTGTGCCCTATTGGTCAATCGATTTGATGTATGGTCTGGCAATCTTATTAGCAACCAGTAAGCAATCGGTTAAAATACTTTGTTTACGACTACTGACCGCTCAAATAATTTGTATCGGCTGTTTTTTGCTTTTCCCGCTTAAATTCAGCTATGAGCGTCCGGCTTTAGACGGCTTTTTTGGATGGCTGTTTGAGGTATTAATGGGCTTTGATAAGCCATTTAATCAAGCCCCATCACTGCATATCACCTTACTGGTTATTTTGTGGCAATTTTATGCCGGCTATTTTAAATCTGTGGCAACAAAGTATCTGCTTAATATTTGGTGTTTACTGATTGCGCTTTCCGTATTAACCACATGGCAACACCACTTTTTTGATATACCGACCGGATTATGGGTTGGTTGCTTATGTATCTGGTTATGGCCGGATAATGAGCAATCACTATTCAAAAATGCTTCACGCTTGAAAAACGGCAAATGGGTGACGCTCTATAGTGTTTTTGCGCTTATAACCTATGGTTTGGCTGTTTACTTTAAGCATGAGGCACTTTGGTTATTATGGTTAGCCGGCGCACTGGTATTAGTTGCCATTAATTATTTGCTATTAGGTGCTAAAGGTTTTCAAAAACAGCCTAACGGACGGTTTAAGTTGGCTATCGCCATACTTTATTTACCTTATTGGGTTGTTATGTGGCTCAATTCCCGTTTATGGACCATAAACCATGCATCCCCCGATATGATCGAAGATAAGCTTTATCTTGGTCGCATAGCGGAAACTAAAACGCTCAAAGCCTATCAGTTTGTTTCGGTGCTGGACTTATGCGCTGAATTACCCATAGCGCATTTTAAGGGCAATTATACTTTAATACCGGTCTTAGATATGACCCCGCTAACCGCGGCGCAGTGCCAGCAGAGCGCAGAAGTGATTAATCAGTATTATCAAAAGGGCAAATTACTGGTGTGTTGTGCATTAGGTTATTCCCGTAGCGCTACGGCGGTTATTGCTTGGTTATTATGGACGCATCGAGCGCAAAATCTTGATGACGCCATTGCCAAAGTAAAAGCTTGTCGTAGCAGTATTGTGATCTCTAAAGCGCAACGTGTAATTTTAACTGAGTGGTTTTTACAATTAAAAAAGGGGTAAAGATTAGATGACTCAAACCGATAATATAACGAAAACGAGGTTAGTGACATTCAGTAGCTTTTTACTTATCAGCCAGCGATTAGATATTTTGTCGTTATCATTGAGCTTAATGGCACTGTTTTTCTGGCTACTGGCAAGTTGGTCAATCGGCAATCTATATGTAATCATATTGTGTTTGATCACTTTTTTTATCGGATTAATCAGTAAATATTATGCTCTACGTATCGCCTTTGATAGAAAGTTATTTGAATATCTTGCCAGCCAAAGCGACCGTCTGCCCGAAGCAATCACGGAATTAGACGATGCTTTAGGGCAATTAAATCTGATTAAAGCGAATCAACAAAACGTGCGATCAATCCATGAACGTGAAAACGGCACAATGAAGTTATTCAAAAAACAGATCGCTTATATTATTTTACAACTTGGATTACTAACAGCTCTGGCGTTAGGTGTGTTATTTTTTTAATTAAGCACACCCTGCATTAATGCTTAATGCTACATTGAGCAATAACAGACAATCAGGAGAAAGACATGACAGATTACCAACGTGATACACTGCTTTTATTTTTGGGTATCGGTCTGTTTTTAGTCATCGCATCGACTATTGGTCTGTTATTAAAACGACGAGTGCAAAGTCCTAATCCGGTGATTGATAATTTAAACACCCGCATTAATGCTTGGTGGATTATGGTGCTAATTATTGGTTTGGCATTTTTCATCGGAAAACTGGCGGTCATTTTTCTATTTTTTGTTATATCCGGCTTAGCATTGCGTGAATTTTTGGTCTTAACCCCCGTTAACCGCTATGACTTTTATGCGCTAATTTTTGCCTTTGGCGTTGCCTTACCACTGCAATATCTTTTCGTTGCCATTTCTTGGTATGGAATGTTCAGTATCTTTATACCGATTTATGGTTTTTTATTGTTAGCTATTTTGTCGTCAATTACCGGTTCAAGCCAAAATTTTCTTGAACGCACTGCCGAAGTACAATGGGGGCTGACAATCACCGTTTACAGCATCTCTTGTGTGCCGGCATTATTAGCGTTACAAATCGATAATTATCAAGGCCGAAACTTACTGCTTATTGCTTTTTTAGTCTTGGTTGTGCAGTTATCCGATGTTTTACAATATGTGTTTGGAAAATTATGGGGCAAGCATAAAATCAGTCCAAATTTATCCCCGTCAAAAACCATTGAAGGTTTTGTCGGTGGGGTATTATCGGCAAGCTTTATTGGTGCTTGCTTGTTTTGGATAACGCCATTTAGCTTTGTGCAAGCCGGGCTGATTTCGTTAATGATCACCTTGCTTGGTTTTTTTGGTGGATTGGTTATGTCTGCCATTAAGCGAGATCGGGGCGTAAAAGATTGGGGACGGCTAATCGGGGGGCATGGCGGTGTGCTTGATCGGTTTGATTCAATCTGTTTTGCTGCGCCGGTTTTTTTCCATGTTGTACGATATTTCTGGGGATAAAAGTAAACTGAGATTGAAAAATCCTTCAAATCATTGATGCGTATTATTTTGCAAAAATTTGCATGCAAAAAAAGAGCAATATTATTCAATTTATGATATAAATACTGCCATTGTATTAACGTTAAGATATAAATAAGGACTGTAATATGTTAAAAGAGCAAATGGTAGTAAAAAATTCAACTGGTTTACATGCACGCCCTGTAACGACACTGGTAAAATTAGCGGGTCGTTATAAATCATCTATTGAGCTTGTTTATAATGATAAAACGATCAAATTAAAAAGTATGATGGGTTTGCTTGGTGCTGGTATTAAAGGTGGTTCAACTGTCGAAATTATTTGTGACGGTGAAGACGAGCAAGCAGCGATGGATGAAATCCGTGAATTATTTGCTACTGGTTTTGGTGAGTAATTAACGATACTTATTCATTACCAAAAAATTTCATTATTCCGTCGACATCATGTCGACGGAATTGTTTTAAAAGGACAGTAACTAAAACTTGTAAGTAGACCAGATAATTTAATCTTTAATAATCGAACTTAATTCTTTATGATCGATCGAAGGTAATGCAGATCTAAAGCCTTTGGTTAAATAGACCAAATATAAAAAGCCAATTGCTAACCAGACCAATCCAACAACCATCGCTGTTTCATCCAAACTTGTCCACAACCACAAAGAAAGTAGCACGCCAATAGCAGGCAATAATCCATATTTAAACAGGATTGCTAACGTTTTAGTGTTTTTACCGCTAAGATAACTTTTGATAACACATAAGTTAACAAAAGTAAAAGCAACTAAGGCGCCAAAGCTTATCATCGAAACGACCAGACTAAGATCTAATACTAATGATAGCAATGAAAAACAAGCTACAAAGATAATCGATAAATAAGGCGTTCTAAAGCGTGGATGAATTTTATAGAAGATCTGCTTCGGTAACACACCTTCACGCCCCATAGCATAAAAAATGCGTGAAACACTGGTTTGTGCAGTCATTGCAGAGGCAAACACACCGGTTAAATATGCAGCTTGGAAAAAGTTATACATAAAATCACCACCTAAATGGCTAATATTACCTACACGGCGCACAACTTCTAAACTTGCAGTATCTTTGTTATTAGCAAAATCGATCCAGTTAGGATAAGCTAAATGGGCACAATAAGAGACCACCAAAAAGATACAACCGGCAATAAGTACGGTACATATAATCGCTCTAGGTAACGATTTTTGCGCATCATTTGACTCTTCAGCTAACGTTGCAATAGCATCAAATCCTAAAAATGCTAAGCATAATATTGCTGCCCCGGAAAGTAGCCCGCTAAAATCGCCCGCATTCACTAACAACGGTTTCATCATTGCTTCAGGCGTTAAATTAACATTGGTCAGTGTTAAAAAGATAAATAACCCGATAAAAATCATTTGAACAATAATCAAAGTAAAATTAACCGAATTAATTAACTTAATACCTAAGTAATTTAAAAAGCTTACGCTAATTAAAGAACCTAACACAAAAACCCATGCCGGAATATCAGGAAATGCTTCATTAAGATAGATACCCAAAACCAAATAATTTAATATCGGTAAAAACAGGTAATCAAGGATTTGCGCCCAACCAACCAAAAATCCAATTTTGCCTCCAAAGGTATGTTGTACATAAGAGTAGGCAGATCCAGCAATCGGTAGCTTATTTGCCATACGGCAATAGCTCAGTGCTGTAAAAAAGATCATGGCTAAGGTGATAATGTAAGCTACAGGTAAGTGCCCATTACTGGCAACGGTAACTTCCCCATAAGTGGTAAAGATCCCTAAAGGAACCATATAAGCTAAACCAAATGCAATCAATGCAGGTGTGGTTAAAACTCGTTTCATTTTTATTGCGGACATGACTAACTTTGCTCCTCTGTCCCAAAAAACAATAAAAAACTACTAAGTATAGTTTTGCCTTTTTACCCGCTAAAAGCGGCAGGGAATTCTCCCACATTATTATAATTATGCAAGCTAATTTTTATTATATTGACATTAAATTATGCAAACGGCGAATTTGACCATTTAGGATGAATTATTTCTAAACAAATCTTAATCAAAATAGATGGTTTAAATGCATTGAAAGTGACTGATATTTAGGTAAGCGTTCAGTGATGAATAAGTATAAAAGGATGAAAATAGAATATGCTAAGGTTATTTACTCATAAAATAAATTCCTTTTTTAATTGCTGAAGGAAAGGGAATAGTGTGGTTAAATACTTTTCTAATAACAGAGACATTTTTATGTGACCCAATAAGTGGTGTGTTAACATTTTTTTCAACTCTATATATCCATAAACCTTTAAAAGTACATTGTTAACGAGTAAAAGAAAGCAAGCCTATTTTGTTCTTTTATTATTAGTAGGCAAAGTAAAAAATACTATATTTTAGGAATCTAAGGAAAACCATGAAAAAAACACTATTTGTTGTATTAGCAGCATTATTATCGACGACGGCTTACGCTAATAATTGCGCGACCTATTATGAACATAACGATTTTCGTCAAGCTTTTACTGCTTGTAAAACTGAGGCTAAGCATGGAGATAGGGAAGCTCAGTTTAATTTAGCACATATATATTACCAACGTATAGGTGTCGGCAATAAAGAAAAAGCGATATATTGGTACACAAAAGCAGCGGAACAAGGGCTTGTTGAGGCGCAATATTATTTAGCACTGATGTATAACATGGGGTACGTTGTCAACAGTCATCTTGTCGGCATTGATAACGATAAAGCACTCTATTGGTTCACAAAAGCAGCGGAACAAGGATTTCTTGAGGCGCAATATAAGTTAGCACTTATGTATGTTGACGATACCGGTTTTGAAGTCAATAAAGAAAAATCGCTATATTGGCTCACTCAAGCAGCAGAACAGGGGTTTGATAAGGCGGAAAATGATTTAGGACTTGTTTATTACAGAGGAGACGGTGTCGAAAAAAATACAGAAAAAGCGCTATATTGGTTTACTAAAGCAATGGAACAGGGGTCTAATGAGGCGCGATATAATTTAGCAGTTATGTATCAAGTAGGAGAGGGTGTGGAAGTGGATAAAGAAAAAGCCCTCTATTTGTACACTCAAGCAGCGCAAGAAGGGAATATTTATGCGCAATTAGAGTTAGCATATAGGTATGACCAAGGTGAGGGTGTCGAAGTCAATAAAGAAAAAGCACGACATTGGTACTCTATAGCTCAAGAACCATATGGGTGTATTGATGAGCTATTAGAGTTAGCATATAGGTATGATCAAGGTGAGGATGTCGAAGTCAATAAAGAAAAAGCAGCATATTGGTACGCTCTAGCTCGAGAAGAAAGGGTAAAAGATAGGGGAGGAGAAAGGGGGTTTGCTTTGGAGCAATATGATTTGGCAAGAAAGTATGCCGGAGGTTATAGGGGGATCAAAGTTGATAAAAGGAAAGCATTATATTGGTACACAAAAGCAGCAGATTATGGTGACACTCAAGCAATGCATGATTTAGGCATTATGTATTATAAAGGTGATGGTATTGAAAAAAATAGCGAGTTAGCTAAAAAGTATTTTGAACAAGCTTGTGAGCAAAAACTTAAAGAAAGTTGCGATATTCTTCATAAAGGAATCAAATAAACATTATTCATAAGCCACGCAAATTGAAAATCTGTTCAAAGAACTGTCTTACATATTAAGGCAGTTCTTTTTTTATATAGCCACAAAATGTCATTTATTCTATTAACACAATCACTTTTTTGATATAAATTAGCTTAACAGTGACATTTTAATACGGCTCAATATATTTGGTTAGCGTGTTAGTCATTTTATCAACTCTATAACCCGATACCGATAAGCGATTTAAAAGTGCATTGTCAAGAAGTAATAGATAGTAAGCCCATTTTTGATCTTTTCTTGCCAGCAGGCAAAATAAAAAAAATTATTATATTTAAGGAATTTAAGGAAAACTAATGAAAAAAGTACTATTTGTTGTATTAACAGCATTATTATCGACGACGGCTTACGCTAATAATTGCGCAACCTATTTTGAACAAAAAGCTTTTGATCAAGCTTTTATTGCTTGTAACACTGAGGCTGAGCAGGGAGATAGGGAAGCTCAGTATAATTTAGCACGTATATATGACAAACGTATAGGCGTTGACAATAAAGAAAAAGCACTCTATTGGTACACAAAAGCAGCGGAACAAGGGCATGGTGATGCACAATATGATTTAGCACAGACGTATAACAATGGGGACGGTGTCGGCATTGATAAAGATAAAGCACTCTATTGGTTCACGAAAGCAGCTGAAGAAGGGGATATTTCTGCGCAATTAGAGTTAGCATATATGTACGACCAAGGAGATGGTGTCGAAGTCAATCAGGAAAAAGCATTATATTGGTTTTCTCAAGCTCAAGGAGAGGAAGAAGGGTTTGTTGGGGCGCAATATTATTTGGCAAGTATATATGCTGAAGGTGATGGGGTCAAAGTTGATAAAAGGAAAGCATTATATTGGTACACAAAAGCCGCTGAGCTATGGGATGGTGATGCGCAAGAAGAGCATACTGCTGCGCAATATGAGTTAGCACGTATGTATGACAAAGGTGACGGTATCGAAGCCGATAAAGAAAAAGCACTATATTGGTATAAAAAAGCAGCAGATAATGGTTACACTCAAGCAATGCATTATTTAGGCGTTATGTATTATAAAGGTGATGGTATTGAAAAAAATAGTGATTTAGCTAAAAAGTATTTTGAACAAGCTTGTGAACTAAAATTTAAAGAGAGTTGCGATATTCTTCATAAAGAAATGAAATAGCCATTATTCATAATTCACGCATATCTGAAATCTGTTAAAAGAACTGTTTTACCTATTAAAGCAGTTCTTTTTTACAGCCTAAAAATGTCATTTATTCTATTAACACAATCACTTTTTTGATATAAATTGGCTCAACAGTGATACTTTGATGCGACCCAATAAGTTTGGGTAGTGTGTTAACCCTTTTATTAACCCCATAACTGTATACCAATAAGCCATTTAAAAGTACATTGTTAACAAGTAATAGATAGTAAACGTATTTCTGTTCTTTTCTTGCCAGCAGGCAAAATAAAAAAATTATTATATTTAAGGAATTTAAGGAAAACTAATGAAAAAAGTACTATTTGTTGTATTAACTGCATTATTATCGACGACGGCTTACGCTAATAATTGCGCGACCTATTTCGAACAAAAAGCTTTTGATCAAGCTTTTATTGCTTGTAACACTGAGGCTGAGCAGGGAGATAGGGAAGCTCAGTATAATTTAGCACGTATATATGACAAACGTATAGGCGTCGACAATAAAGAAAAAGCACTCTATTGGTTCACAAAAGCAGCGGAACAAGGTCATATTTATGCGCAATTAGAGTTAGCCTATATGTATGACCAAGGAGATGGTGTCGAAGTCAATAAAGAAAAAGCACTTTATTGGTACTCTCAAGCTCAAGAAGAAGAAAAGGGGGCTGCTTACGTGCAATATTATTTTGCAAGGATGTATGCTGAAGGTGATGAAGTCAAAGTTGATAAAAGGAAAGCACTATATTGGTACACAAAAGCAGCTGAACAAGGGCTTGGTGATGCACAATATGATTTAGCACTTATGTATGACAACGGGGATGGTGTCGAAGTCGATAAAGAAAAAGCGCTATATTGGTATACTAAAGTAGCAGAAGAAGGATTTATTACTGCACAATTAGAGTTATCTTATATGTATGACCAAGGTGAGGGTATTAAAGTCAATAAAGAAAAAGCACTCTATTGGAACTCCCGAGCTCAAGCTCAAATAGAAAGACAGGAATTAGGGATTGTTGAAGTGCTATCTGGTTTGGCACGTATGTATGCCCAAGGTAATGGGGTCAAAGTTGATATCGGGAAAGCATTATATTGGTATACAAAAGCAGTAGAAGAAGGGGATATTTTATCGGAATTAGAGTTAGCTTATATGTATGATCAAGGTGAGGGTGTCGAAGCCAATCAGGAAAAAGCGTTATATTGGTTTTCTCAAGCTCAAGGAGTGGAAGAAGGGTTTGTTGGAGCGCAATATTATTTGGCAAGGATGTATGCTGAAGGTGATGATGTCAACGTTGATAAAAGGAAAGCATTATATTGGTACACAAAAGCCGCTGAACAAGGACTTGGTGATGCACAATATGATTTAGCACTTATGTATGACAAAGGAGATGGTGTCGCAGTCGATAAAGAAAAAGCGTTGTATTGGTACAAAAAAGCAGCCGATCAGGGTGTTACTGAAGCAACGCATAATTAAGGTGTTATGTATTGTAAAGATGACAGTGTAGAAAATAGCGAGTTAGCTAAAAAGTATTTTGAACAAGCTTGTGAGCAAAAATTTAAAGAAAGTTGCGAAATTCTTCACAAAGGAATGAAATAGCCATTATTCATAATTCACGCATATCAGAAATCTGTTAAAAGAACTGTTTTACGTATTAAAGCAGTTCTTTTTTACAGTCTAAAAATGTCATTTATTCTATTAACACAATCGCTTTTTTGATATAAATTAGCTTAACAGTGATACTTTGATGCGACCCAATAAGTTTGGGTAGTGTGTTAACCCTTTTATCAACCCCATAACTGTATACCAATAAGCCATTTAAAAGTACATTGTTAACAAGTAATAGATAGTAAACGTATTTCTGTTCTGTTCTTTCTTGCCAGCAGGCAAAATAAAAAAATTATTATATTTTAGGGATTTAAGGAAAACTAATGAAAAAAGTACTATTTGTTGTATTAACAGCATTATTATCGACGACGGCTTACGCTAATAATTGCGCGACCTATTTCGAACAAAAAGCTTTTGATCAAGCTTTTATTGCTTGTAACACTGAGGCTGAGCATGGAGATAGGGAAGCTCAGTATAATTTAGCATTTATGTATTACAACGGCGACGATGTCGAAGAAAATACTGAAAAAGCGCTATATTGGCTTACTCAGGCAGCGGAACAAGGGGTTTCTGTTGCGCAATATGGTTTATCACGCATGTATGAAGAAGGTGAGGGAGTCGAAGTCGATAAAGAACAAGCACTCTATTGGCTCACTCAAGCAGCGGAAGCCGGATCTGTTCAAGCACAATATGATTTATCCAATAGGTTTGAATATAAAAAATGGCTCACTAAAGCAGCAGAGCAAGGATTTGTTGTTGCGCAATATGATTTAGGGCAATATGGTAATAAAGAAAAAGCGCTATATTGGTATACTAAAGCTGAGCAACAAGGGCTTATTTCTGCACAAATTGGATTAGCACACATTTATGAAAATGGACTCAGTGTCGAAGTTAATCAAGAAAAAGCGGTGTATTGGTATACAAAAGCTGCGGAACAAGGGGATGGTTGGGCGCAATTAAAGTTAGCAAAGAGATATGACAAAGGAGACGGTGTTGAAGTCAATAAAGAGAAAGCAGTATATTGGTACACGAAAGCAGCAAAAAAAGGATTTGTTGAGGCGCAATATAATTTAGCAGTTTTGAATAATGAAAGTGACGATGTTATAGCAGAACTACGTAAAAGGTTAGGTAGAAAAATCACTGAACCGGAATATGGAATTGCTCAAGCGCAATATCATTTAGCAGAAATGTATGACAAAGGTGATGGTCTCGAAGTTAATAAAGATAAAACGGTATATTGGCTCAGTAACGCAATGAAAAAAAAGCTAAGTCAAACACAATATCGTTTAGCATATATGTATGACAAAGGAGACGAGATCGAAGTCGATAAAGAAAAAGCACTATTTTGGTATAAAAAAGCAGCAGATAATGATAACTTTGAAGCAATGCTTCATTTAAACACTATGTATCATAAAGGTGGTGGTATTTAAAAAAATAGCGAGTTAGCTGAAAAGTATTTTGATAAAGCTTTTATTGCTTGTAACACTGAGGCAGAGCAGGGAGATAGGGAAGCTCAGTATAATTTAGCACTTATATATCACGGACGTATAGGCGTCGACAATAAAGAAAAAGCGCTATATTGGTACAAAAAAGCAGCCGATCAGGGTGTTACTGAAGCAAGGCTTGATTAAGGTGTTATGTATTGTAAAGATGACAGTGTATAAAATAGCGAGTTAGCTAAAAAGTATTTTGAACAAGCTTGTGAGCTAAAATTTAAAGAAAGTTGCGATATTCTTCATAAAGGAATCAAATAAACAACATTCATAAGTCAGGCAAATTTGGAATCTGTTTAAAGAACTGTCTTACATATTAAGGCAGTTCTTTTTTTATATAGCCACAAAATGTCATTTATTCTATTAACACAATCACTTTTTTGATATAAATTAGCTTAACAGTGACATTTTAATACGGCTCAATATATTTGGTTAGCGTGTTAGTCATTTTATCAACTCTATAACCCGATACCGATAAGCGATTTAAAAGTGCATTGTCAAGAAGTAATAGATAGTAAGCCCATTTTTGATCTTTTCTTGCCAGCAGGCAAAATAAAAAAATATTATATTTTAGGAAATTAAGGAAAACTAATGAAAAAAGTACTATTTGTTGTATTAACAGCATTATTATCGACGAC
>NZ_JAFNOK010000010.1:0-104843 GCF_026536305.1 Gilliamella sp. B3892 | reverse complement strand
GGATAGCGCCGTCCATTTGAGCCGCACCAGTGATCATGTTTTTAACATAGTCAGCATGTCCCGGACAGTCAACGTGTGCATAGTGGCGAGTTGGTGTGTCGTATTCAACGTGTGAAGTGTTGATGGTGATACCACGTGCTTTTTCTTCAGGTGCGTTATCGATTTGATCGAATGCACGAGCTTGACCGCCGAATTTTTTAGCAAGTACAGAAGTAATTGCAGCAGTTAAAGTTGTTTTACCGTGGTCAACGTGGCCGATTGTACCAACGTTAACGTGGGGTTTTGTACGTTCAAATTTTTCTTTAGACATTGATAGTCCCTCAAATGTAATACAAATCGGTGGCAATTCACCACATTAACCAAGTATTATATTTAATATCAATATAATACTAACTTAAAATTAGCTCTGAATGATAACAGATAAAGCTATCGAGTGACAAGCTTTAAAGCAGCCAAATTCGATATTTTTAGAAGTTTAGGAGATTAACAAGAATGGTGCTGATAGGCAGATTTGAACTGCCGACCTCACCCTTACCAAGGGTGCGCTCTACCAACTGAGCTATATCAGCAATTGGAGCGGGCAGCGGGAATCGAACCCGCATCATCAGCTTGGAAGGCTGAGGTAATAGCCATTATACGATGCCCGCATGTTCAAACTCGGCTACCTAAATGCTTCAATTAGCAATTGCTAATGTTAGATGATGGTGGTGGGGGAAGGATTCGAACCTTCGAAGTGTGACACGGCAGATTTACAGTCTGCTCCCTTTGGCCGCTCGGGAACCCCACCCCGAATCTTTTTTAAATTTGTCTACTTAGGAAAATGGTGCCGGCTGCCGGAATCGAACTGGCGACCTACTGATTACAAGTCAGTTGCTCTACCTACTGAGCTAAGCCGGCCTAAGTGCTGCGCATTATGTACTAGAACATTTAAGCTTGCAAGCAAAAAAAACAAATTTTATTTTGTTTGATTAAAAAAAAATCAAAAATATAAAAAAAACCTGAAATATAGACTATTTCAGGTTTTTATTTAATCACATTAATGATTTTAGATTATTTTTTCTTAGTGGCTTTTTTCTTCGGTGCCGCTACACCTTTAGCCGCAGTGTGAATAGCAACATCTTCACTGATATCACCATGGTCTTTATAAGCACGGCCATAATAAGTATCGAGAAGAATTTGTTTTAACTCTGCAATTAATGGATAACGAGGATTTGCCCCAGTACATTGGTCATCGAAAGCATCTACGGCAAGTTGGTCTACTTGTGCTAAGAAAGCTTTCTCATCAATACCAAACTCTTTAATAGAGAATGGAATTTCAAGATCTTTTCTAAGTTGATCTAACCAACCAATTAATTTTTCAACTTTCTTCTCGTCGTTATCCGTTGCGGCAGTTAAACATAGATGATCAGCAATTTCGGCATAACGTCTAACCGCTTGTGGGTAACCATATTGGCTGAAGGTACCTTGTTTAGTCGGTTTATCTGTTGCATTAAAGCGAACAACGTTACTAATTAACATTGCATTAGCCACACCATGCGGAATATGGAAAGCCGCACCAATTTTATGCGCCATTGAGTGACATACACCTAAGAATGATTGAGCAAATGCTACACCCGCTAATGTTGCTGCACTATGGACTTTCTCACGAGCGAGAGGGTTTTTAGCGCCATCTCGATAGCTCGCCGGTAAATAGGCTTTTAATAAGCTTAATGCTTGTAACGCTTGACCGTCAGAAAACTCACTTGCCATGATTGATACATAAGCTTCTAATGCATGGGTAACAGCATCATAACCACCTGCTGCACAAAGCGATTTTGGCATATTCATCACTAAATTAGCATCTACAATTGCCATATTAGGCGTAATAGCATAATCAGCTAATGGATATTTTTGACCAGTTGCATCGTCGGTTACCACCGCAAATGGTGTTACTTCAGAACCGGTACCGGATGTCGTTGTCACACAGATTAATTTAGCTTTTTTACCCATGTTAGGGAAATGACAAGTACGTTTACGAATATCCATAAAACGCAATGCTAATTCATCAAATTTAGTTTCCGGATGCTCATAAAGTACCCACATGATTTTAGCCGCATCCATTGGCGAACCACCACCTAAAGCAATAACCGTATCCGGTTGGAAAGCAGTCATTGATTCGGTACCTTTACGCACAACACTTAACGTTGGGTCTGCTTCAACATCAAAGAATGTTTCACAAATTACGCCATGTTCTTCAAGTTGGTCGGTAATTTGTTTAGAGTAACCATTGTTAAATAAGAATTTATCAGTGACTAAAAAGACGCGTTTAGCACCTTGCTCAATCACTTCATTTAAAGCAACTGGAAGTGATCCACGTTTAAAATAGATAGAACTTGGTAATTTATGCCATAACATGTTTTCTGCTCTCTTAGCGATTGTTTTCTTGTTGATTAAGTGTTTCGGACCGACATTCTCAGATACCGAGTTACCTCCCCAAGAACCACATCCTAGCGTTAAAGATGGCGCTAAATCAAAGTTATATAAATCACCAATACCACCATGAGCCGCAGGTTGATTGATCAAAATACGACATGTTTTCATTTTGCTGCCGAAGTAAGCAACACGATCACGATTGCTGTCTTGGTCAGTATAAAGCACAGAGGTGTGACCCATACCGCCCATTTCAACTAATTTTTCGGCCTTTTCAACCGCTTCAGTAAAGTCTTTTGCTCTAAACATTGCTAACGTTGGCGATAGTTTTTCATGCGCAAATGGTTCAGATAGATCAACTTTGCTCACTTCACCAACCAGTACTTTGGAGCCAGCAGGAACTTTGATTCCAGCCATTTCAGCAATTTTTGTTGCAGGCTGACCAACGATATTGGCATTTAATGCACCTTTATCATTTAAGATAATGCCTTGTACCGCTTTTGTTTCTTTAGCATTTAAAACATAAGCACCATACTGAGTTAATAAATCACGGACTTGATCATATACTGAATCAACAACAACGATTGCTTGTTCAGAAGCACAAATCATACCGTTATCAAACGTTTTAGACATTAATACAGACGCTACCGCACGTTTTAAATCAGCAGTTTCATCAATAATTACTGGTGTATTACCGGCACCCACACCTAAAGCAGGTTTTCCTGAGCTGTAGGCAGCTTTAACCATACCCGGACCACCTGTGGCCAAAATGGCTGCAACATCGTCATGATGCATAAGTGCATTAGATAATTCGATAGAAGGCTCATCAATCCAACCGATAATATCTTTTGGCGCACCAGCTTTAATTGCTGCATTTAATACAATTCGAGCTGCTTCAATGGTAGATTTTTTTGCGCGAGGGTGAGGGGAAAAGACAATTGCATTACGGGTTTTTAAACTAATTAATGATTTAAAAATTGCCGTTGAAGTTGGGTTAGTCGTTGGTACAATACCACAAATTATCCCTAAAGGTTCGGCTAAAGTGATTGTTCCATACGGTTCATTTTCAGCCACAACACCACAAGTCTTGTCATGTCGATATTTATTTAGAATGTACTCAGCAGCAAATAAGTTTTTGATGACTTTATCTTCTACAATCCCCATGCCTGATTCTTCAACTGCTTGTTGGGCTAAAGGGATTCGAGCTGCGGCTGCGGCTGTCGCTGCGGCGACGAAGATTTTGTCCACTTGCTCTTGAGTATAAGTTGAATAAGTTTCTTGTGCTTTTTTCACACGTACCATTAACTCATTTAACTCATTCATGTTGGTTACTGCCATAGATTTCTCCTTGAAATTAAAAAAATAAATCTGGATCGTTTGGCGTCTTCCTTGAATTTAATGCCTAAGCATAACAACAAAACGAAATTGACGTTATCGTAAATCAGTTTATTACTTTATACAATAAGATAATGCACAAAAAACGAATGTTTTTAGCCGAAAAATCATAGCTATTATTAAGTAACCCTATCGAGAAAATAAACTGACACTTTATACCGACGATATTCAAATACTAATTATATTAATCATGGACTTATCGTTTTCACGCAACACCGGCTAACCACTATCAAAAAAGCGCCACTCACATTATGCAAACTAAGATGACTTAGGCTTGCATAACTTATCTAATACATAACTTACTGCCACAAAACCAAAAGTCGCTGTCACGGTAGTAATAGCGCCAAATCCGGACTGACAATCCATTTTTTTGCTACCTTCAGCTTGGCTTTTAGTGGAACAAACCTGACCATTTTGAGCTGGATAAGTTAACTGCTCAGTCGAAAAGACACACGCAATGGCATACTTACCTTTGCTATCTTTATTGAGTTTATAATCATTTTTTAAGCGCTCACGCAATTTAGCCGCTAACGGGTCTTGAACGGTTTTGGCTAAATCAGCAATTTTAATTTTGGTCGGATCTTTTTGCCCGCCTGCGCCACCAATGGTGATAACTTTTAATTTATTTCGCTTGCAGTGCGCTAAAAGCGCAGCTTTATCACGCACGCTATCAATGGCATCAATAATAAAGTTGAAGCGAGGATTTTGTTTCGACCCTAAATAATTTGCAACATTATCCGGACTGATAAAATCATCGATGACATTGACGATGCATTGAGGATTGATCTGTAAAATTCGTTCAGCCATAACAGCAGTTTTAGCTTTACCAATATTGGTATTTAACGCATGAATTTGCCGATTAGTATTGGTGATACACACATCATCCATATCAATTAAGGTAATTTGCCCAATACCACTACGGGCAAGGGATTCGGCCACCCATGACCCAACACCACCAATACCAATGACACAAATATGAGCTTGTGAAAATTGCGTTAATGCCGCTTCACCATAAAGTCTTGCAATACCGCTAAAACGTTGAAAGTAGGATTCTGATTTCATAATTGATTATCGAAGGTGCTTATCGTTAAACACCCAACACTCCAAAAACTTGTTTACCAATAATAAAGATAATTTGCTTTGCTAACTAATTTATACATAAATAATGTCGATATATTCGTTTTCAAGGATTCAAGTTGCAATATATGCTTTGCAAGGCACTTTAAATTTACATCCCGATGATGCGCAACCAGTGGGATATTATTTGTCATTAATTGTATTCGTTTCAATTATTTGTTTTTCCTAAAATATCGCTGGTTAATTATGCTTAAAAAAGAGGAAAAGCAAATGCGCAAACCTAAAAAATTACTCAACGATCCTAACAATGTCAGGCAAGAAGTGATGCAAGGCTTAGTATATGGATATAATGGCAAACTCACTGCAATTCCAAACTACTTTGCCGTTTATGGTAATCACATCACAGATGATCAAGTTGTGGTTATTTCCGGTGGCGGTAGCGGTCACGAGCCAACTTTTGCCGGCTTTATCGGTGAAGGTAGCATTGACGGCTGTGCACTTGGCGAAGTGTTTACCTCGCCCTCGCCTGATCAAATAATCGAAGTGACCAAAGCCACTCATCAAGGTCATGGCGCACTATTTTTATATGGTAACTATTCCGGGGACGGGATGAATTTTGATATTGCTGCCGAAATTTTAGCCGAAGAAAATATTACCACCAAAACCATTCGCGCAACCGATGATATTGCTTCTGCTCCGCTTTCTAAAATCTCAGATCGTCGGGGCGTTGCCGGTATTATGTTTCTTTATAAAATAGCCGGTGCAGCGGCGCAATTGGAAAAATATGATCTTGACCAGCTTTATCAAGTCGTAGCAAAAGCCAATAATAACGTACGCACTATCGGTGTAGCGCTCAATGGTTGTGCTTTGCCTCAGTCGAATAACTTTAACTTTGAACTGGCAGATAACGAAATTGAAATTGGTATCGGTATTCATGGTGAAGCCGGTTTACGCCGTCAAACAATGACCTCCACCGACGATGTGGTTAAAGAGATGATAGATAGATTGTGTGACGATTTACCTTTTGTGCGAGCCGATCGGGTATGCGTACTGATTAATAACTTAGGTGCGATGAGTAATACCGAACTTTTAATTATTGCCAGAAAAGTTGGTATTGAACTCAATTCACGAGGCATAATCAGCCATGATATTGCCATTGGCCATTTTTGTACCTCATTGGAAATGTCCGGCTTTTCGATCACCTTAATGAGATTAGATCAGCAGTTACAACACCTTTATGACTTACCTTGCCAAACCTTAGGATGGAGAAAATAGAATGAACTTGTCACAACTACGTAAAATGATGTTATTTGTCGCCGAAAAAATGGTGGAAAGTGAGCCAACATTAACCGCTTTAGATCAAATTGTTGGCGACGGCGATCATGGTATTGGTATGAAGCGAGGATTTGCGACATTAATAGTACTGTTACAACATGATCAGTTTAAGCCAAATGATATTGGTGATTTTTTCAATCAAGTTGGTACAAAATTAATGACCAGTATGGGCGGGGCTTCCGGCGCAATATTTGGCACTTTATTTAGAGCTGGCGGTAAAAGTATTACTGGTGAGGCAGAATTTAATACCAGCACATTAGCAACACTACTTAATCAAGGTTGGCAAGCTGTCTATCAACGAGGCAATGCTAAACCGGGTGATAAGACCATGGTTGATGCTTTAGCGACTGCGGCAACCAGCGCAAATGAATTATGCCAATTACCCTTGAAAGAGGCGTTACCTAAAATTGCCCAATCAGCAATGGAAGGCGCAGAGCAAACCAAACAGATGATAGCGGTATTTGGTCGAGCTAAAAACTTAGGTGAACGTGCTATTGGTCATATGGATCCGGGCGCTGTTTCAATGGCTTATATTTTAAAATATATGAATGAATATATTCAGATCTCTTAAAAAATAAATCCGCTAACAGTGTTGGCGGATTTATTAACTTATTTGTTTCTGTCATTTAAGCGTGACTTTTCCTCTCTTTCATTATCCATCTACCCTATTGTTTAAATTTTATTTGGGAAGGATATGCCCAACTTTGTAACTCTTGTGGCGGGAATCCACCCGGATCTTTACCACCATTAATCAACAATGCGTGATAATAAATCTCTGCCATTTCTTCAATGTAGGCCGCTTTTAATACCGCTTCATAAGGATCTTTATCCACCGCAATGGCGCCATGTTTTTCCATTAAAATGGCATCGGCTCGCTTAATTGGCTCAATGACACTAGTTGACAGTTCCGGCGTACCAGGGCGACCATATGGCGCAACCGGAATTACGCTGTCTTTTAAATTCAAAATAGCACACTCATAAACAACTGCCGGAATGGGCTTTGCTAATACCGCAAATGCCGTTGCAAAAATTGAGTGGGTGTGTGAAACGGCAAACACATCCGGACGAGCCTTATAAATTTCCAAATGCATCAAACATTCACTAGTCGGTCTTAATCCGGATTGCGCTTCAATCACATTAGCATCTAGATCCATAACCACAATATCACGTGCGGTTAATAGCTGTTTATCAATGGTTGTTGGGGTAACTAGCACATAGCCGGTCTGTTTGTCCCGAACACTTGAATTACCTGCTTTATGTTTACAAAGTCCCCATTCACTAGATTTCTTAGCCATATCGACAACATATTGTTTTTGAATCTCTAACATTTTAACACTCCTTTTTAGGCAAAATATTCATTGATAGCGGGCAAATAATTCCCAAATTTCTTGATTATTTTTGGCTTGGCGTAAATGGGTTGAACCGTCATGAAGTTCTAATAACTCATTTAATTGCGCCAATGCTTTAAGATGTTTTTGTGGATTGTTGGTCGCTAGCACTACAATTAAATCGGCTTGCATATAGCCACCAATATCGATTTTGTCGGGTAACCTAAGTAGCGACATGGCAACTTGATTGACACCATCATCAATACCGGCATGCGCAATAATTAACCCTTCAACCAGCATAATGTAGGGCTGTTCAAATTGGATTTTATTGATCATTCGTTCCAGATAATAACGTTCAATAAATTGCCCGTTTAATAGTGGTTTAGCCGCTAATTCCAGCGCCTGTTGCCATGAGATATCGGCTGTTTGGGCAAGGTAGATATGCTCTTTTTGCATTAAATCCGCCAGCGAAGGGATCTCTTGTTGGTTGATTCGTAGCGGATTGTCATTGAGTTCATCATTATACAGGTAGGCGGTAAGCTCTTTTTGTAGCGCCTTTCTGTCTTTTATATGGGTGAACTTTTCGACAATTAACATCAGTTCTTCAACTTGGATAATGCTTGGGTCAATCCCTTGTAATGTGCCAATAACTTGGTTACGCAATGCGTTTTTATGCAAATTATTCAACGAAGGGTTAACGATAAAGAGCAGTTTATCGGTGGATAAATGGGAGGTTGAAAAAACAATGTCATAATAGTGTTTATACTTTTCAAACTCTCGTTTAGACATGGCATCAGAAAAGTGAAGTTCCGGAAGCAACACCTGTAAAGTCAAATATAAGTAAGTAGAGACTGTGGCGCTATTTTCACAAACAACTATGGCAATTTTCTTTGTTTTAATTTGGTTAATTAGCCCTTCTCGTGTTAACCAGCCGCCTAATAAAACGGTAATAAACGCCACTTCCTCATCCGGCATATTACAATGCAGTATTTTTTCAAATGGCGCTATGGCTTTACGTACCATTTCATGTAAATGCCCGAACTCTTGCAAAACAATATCGTAAACACTGTTGATGTTGGTGATATGGTAACGGATGCGATAATAGGCCGGTTTCCAGTGTTGATAAATACGTTCAATTAATTCACTTTTGTCCTGAAAGGTAATACAGCTGATCTGTTCAAAATTATCGATAACTTCAACTGCACTCTCTAATAACACGGCATCGAGATGAAAATATTTGTCTGATAATGTTTGGATATTGGAACTTTGTACCAATACCGTTAAAAAAATCTGCTCATTCAGATCGGTAATGCCAAAGCGTTCAATTAATTTTTTCATTAATTGAAAATCACGACTGTTTGCTACATCGGTATAGTTTTCCGGCAATAACTCTATTTTTTTGTTGGTTTCAATTCGGTGTAGCATAAAACCAATAAAATAGGTTAATTCTTGCAGTTGTTCATCGGTAAAAACAATTTTTAATTTTCGTTCAATTTCACTAAACACTTGTCCGACTTGTTCTAATCGGCCTTGAGTAATAATCTTATTGTGCCGAAAAATTTTATCGGCTATTGGCATATTAATGATGCGATGAATTAACTTTAATAATAAATAGCGCTTATTAATTTCTGTGCCAACAATGCGATAACCATTTTCACGATCATAAGTTACCTGCATATGGTATTGATCGAGCAGGGTTTGCACTTTTTTAATGTCATTAATCACCGTATTTTGGCTAACGGTCAGCGCTGAGGAGAGATGAATTAATGACAAGCGCTCAGTTCTGGTTAATAAAAAAAATAGCAGCAGATGTACTCTTTCATCTTCTGAATAGATATATCGACCAATAGAAAGCGAGACGGGTTCGTCTCTAAAGGTTTCAATCACGACTTTAGGAATGCTAAATTTTCCGGTTTTAAATCGTTTAATTAATTCAAGATTTGATGACTCAAGAAAATCATTAATCTTTTTTAAGGTATAACTAAGCTGTTTACGGGTTAACCCAAATTTATTTTGCAGCTCTACGCCACTGACACTTGGATTTTGAATTAATGCATTTAAAACAGCATGAATTCTTTTATCAACAACCATATAATTATTAGCCTCTTGCTCGTTATCTGATGATAACGAGCATTACCATCAGTTTGTACTAATTACCTGTTTACAAATAGTCCAGTTTTACTCATCTATTTTCAGATCAACACTATCTTGTTGTGCCTCTTTTTTGAGTTCACGTGCATAAAAGAAATAGCCAGTGCACCAATAAATAGCCAATATCAATGGAACAAAATAGCCTTGTAAACATTGCCATATAAATGAAAATGCATAAGTAAAGACAGGTGCATCAATAGAGCTGTTAGAAATAAGTTGGTTGTTTGGAATATCAATCGCCTTAGTGGCTAAGCCTAAATCGGTAATAATTGGCGCAAATTGCGTTCCGACAAACAGAAAAAATGGCACACCGATGATAGCTAAAATCACCATTCTTAATGTATTGCCTTTGGTTAAAATATAAGCTGGCACAACCAGTGCGATATTAATAATGCCGGCAAATGGTAAGATTTTATTGCCGGGTAAAATTACTGCCCAAATTAAGGTGATAGGAATGGCGACAATTAAAGTAAACCAGATTTCACTTGCTCCACCCATAAACGGCCAATCAAGACCAACAAACAGTTTACGACCGGCAAAGCGTTTATTCATATAATCGCTGATCGCTTCGGATATCGGGGATAGCGCCTGCATAAATAATTTTGAGATCATCGGGAACAGCATTAAAGCGGTCGCCGCTTGTACTCCTAGCATTAAAATGGCCGCCACATCATAACCAGCAATAATCCCAAAAATGACACCTAATAAAAATCCGATTACGTGATTTTCAGCAAATACCCCTAGTTTAGAACGCAAGGTTGCTGCATCCATTGGCTTATTCAAAGCGGGGATTTTGCGTAGTAGAAGATCAAAAGGATAATAAATAGCACTGAAAAATAGCATTCGGTGCGTACAAGTTACGCCCGGAATACCGGTTAACTTTTCGATTCGATGCTGATTAATATCACCGGAATTGAGCTCTAAAATAATTTGCAACGTTGCAACAACAAAAGCCAATATCAGCGCAATTATTCCGCCCACAAGTGGCGTTGCTACGGCAACAACAATAAAGGCAGTAAAAATTTTACCCCATACATTCCATAAATCAGCATTAAACGTATCGGTCTTTTTCAATACCAACATTAAGATATTGACGCCTACTTGCAGTGGAAACATTAAAAAAGCATATGGCCAAGCCCACGAAACATTTGCCATTGTTGTCCAACCACCGTCAACAATACTAAGCTCAATACCAGTTCGCTCCATCATGGTTTGTGCAGCAGCGCCTATTGCGCCAACCATAAAACCAATCAGCATACTCATTCCAACAAACGCAACACCTAGCGTAATGGCAGCCGATGCCCCGTCTCGAAATTTCATACGGACAATTAAGCCGGCAATAAGCATAATGATAGGCACAAATACCGGCGCCCCTAAATTCAAAATATAATTTATAACTGTTCCAAGAAAGTCCATAATTACACTCCTATTTGCAGGCATCGATAATTTTTTGCAGTTCTGCATCCATATTTATTCCGGTTAAAAAAGCAATGCCATTAATAACCGGGATAGGATATGTTTTCTCAATTTTGGTAATGGCAATGTATGCCGCACTGTTTTTAATGTGAGAATCAACCGACTTAAGATCGACAACTTCCACTTTAATATCATTAAGATTTCTCTCTTTTAATAAGCGTGTCACCTTACTTGCAACCGTTTGTGATGTGGCCACTCCACTCCCACATGCAACAATAACCTTTTTCATAATGCCTCCTTATAAATGGATATTTGACGTCAATAAGTTAAAAACTTCATGTTCTGTTTTTGCCTGATATAGCGCCTCTAAAAAACATGAATTTACCAAGCAGGACATCAATTTTTGTAATAAATCAATATGTCCATCTTTTTGGTTAAATCCCAATAGAAAGATAAAATTAGCATCTAAAACATGATCATTATTTGCCATTTCACACCAAGGGATTGTTCCTTTCACTCGAGTAAAGAAAATGAATGGTCTAATAACATGTTCGATATCGGTATGTGGCATTGCCACCACATAAGGTTTGGTCGGTAAAGCGGTCGGAAATAAAGACTCTCGGTGTTTAATCGCTTCTAAGAATGTTGGATTAACATAACCACCACGTTGTAGAATTGAAAAAGTAAAATCAAAAAATTGATTTGAATTTTGGAAGTCTCTATCTAACACAATCAGATCGTTACAAAACAGCTGGTTATTAGATTCATTTTCCATTTCATCCTCCATCATTATGTCGTTAGTCATTTTTAAATCGGGCTGATTTTGATGACTAACTCATACAGTAATTATTTGATGTCATTGATTTTAGGAAATTAAAACAGCGCAGACTATTGGATTTGATACCAAAAAATATCCATAAAATTGCACATCATAGGGATAAAAGTTATCGCTAAAAAAATGCGGGAAATATCTGAAAATAGTTATACCAAGTTAGATAGTTAGATAGTTAGATAGTTAGATAGTTAGATAGTTAGGCAATTGTGATTCTGCTATTAGCAATTTAATAGACAGAATCACAATAAGTATTGAAGGTTATTTAATTTTTGAAAGAGTGAATTGGTGCCGGAATTCGTCCGCCACGATGAATGAAATCAAATGAACTGAATTTACTCAACGGCATCACAGGAGCATGACCGAGTAATCCACCAAACTCAATATTATCACCCACCTTTAATCCCGCAGCCGGAATAATCCGCACGGCAGTGGTTTTGTGGTTAATGACACCGATTGCCGCTTCATCAGCAATAATAGCAGAAATCGTTTCAGCGGAGGTATCACCCGGTATGGCTATCATATCAAGACCAACTGAACACACACAGGTCATGGCTTCGAGTTTTTCCAGATTAAGTGCCCCGCAATTAACCGCATCAATCATGCCGGCATCTTCGGAAACGGGTATAAAGGCGCCACTTAAACCACCAACATGACCACACGCCATTACGCCGCCTTTTTTAACGGCATCATTTAACATTGCCAAAGCTGCCGTTGTGCCATGTGTGCCGACAACTTCCAGTCCCATTTCTTCTAAAATATGCGCAACCGAATCACCAATTGCCGGCGTCGGTGCGAGCGATAAATCTACGATACCAAATTTCACACCTAAGCGCTCTGATGCTTCTTTTCCAACTAATTGCCCCATACGGGTAATTTTAAAAGCAGTTTTTTTAATCGTTTCGGCAACCACATCAAAAGGTTGACCTTTTACTTTCTCAAGCGCACGTTTAACAACGCCCGGTCCACTAACGCCGACATTGATCACACAATCGGCTTCACCAACACCATGAAATGCGCCAGCCATAAAAGGGTTGTCTTCAACGGCATTGGCAAATACAACTAATTTTGCACATGCCATACTGCTATTATCAGCGGTTAATTCCGCCGCTTGTTTGATAATTTGCCCCATTTGCTTAACCGCATCCATATTGATACCGGTTTGAGTTGAGCCAACATTGACCGATGCACACACTCGCTCAGTTTCAGCCAGCGCTTGCGGAATGGATTTAATTAAAATCTCATCCCCTTTGTGATAGCCTTTTTGTACTAAGGCAGAAAACCCACCAATAAAATTAACACCAACGGCTTTCGCTGCACTATCAAGGGTTTTAGCAAAGGCAACATAATCTTTATCATCACTGGCGCCGGCAATTAAAGATATTGGCGTGACGGAAATACGTTTATTGATAATAGGGATGCCAAATTCGGAAGTGATTTGATCCCCAACTTTGACAAGATCTTTAGCTAATGTCGTTATTTTGTCATAAATTTTTTGGCGAGCTTTCTCACCATTACTATCGATACAATCAAGGAGAGAAATACCCATGGTTATTGTGCGGATATCAAGTTTTTCTTCCTCAATCATTTTAATTGTTTCGAGGATCTGTTTTGTTTCCATTAGTCCTATCCTTAAGTAAGAAATGTAGAATTAGAATTGAAATTACAAACGATGCATAGCATCGAAAATCTCTTCTCGCTGAATATTTACTTTTACCTTGAGTCTGTCGCCTGTTTGCGTTAGCGAAGTTTTAACTTCATCAAACGAGACTTTTATTTTGGATAAATCAAGCAACATAATCATGGTAAAATATTCATCCATGATCGTCTGGCTCACATCTAAGATATTGATATCTAATTCAAACAGCTTTTGACTAATTCCCGCAATTATTCCGGTTTGGTCTTTTCCAATGACAGTTAAGATCGTTTTCATCACATACTCCGCACAAAATTCACACAATTAAAAGATATTTATCGAGTTGGTTATAATAACATCTTCAAAAATTATCGAAATAGGAGTAGATTGTTTTTTTCAACAAAAATAAAAATATCATTAGAATAAACTGAAAGGGCGAAGTTATGATAAATTTCCAAAAATCCAATAAATTGGATCATGTCTGTTACGACATTCGTGGACCTATCTTAGATCATGCAAAACGACTTGAAGAAGAAGGTCAAACTATCCTTAAACTCAATATTGGAAATCCCGCCCCTTTTGGTTTTGCCGCCCCTGATGAATTATTGGTTGATGTCATTCGTAATTTACCTTCTGCGCAAGGATATTGCGATTCAAAAGGGCTTTACTCAGCTCGTAAAGCCATTATGCAACACTATCAAGCCAGAGGAATTACCAATTTAGATATTGAAGATATCTATATCGGCAATGGTGTGTCGGAACTGATTGTGCAATCGATGCAAGCACTACTTAATAGCGGAGATGAAGTTTTAGTGCCTATGCCTGATTACCCATTATGGACAGCGGCAATTAGTTTATCCGGTGGCAATGCCGTTCACTATTTATGTGACGAAGAGGCCAACTGGTCACCGGATTTAGAGGATATAAAACGAAAAATCACCCCCAAAACCAAAGGGATTGTGATCATTAATCCTAATAATCCAACCGGCGCAGTTTATAGCAAAGAAGTGTTACTTGAGATTGCCGAAATTGCTCGCCAACATAATTTGCTTATTTTTGCAGACGAGATTTACGATAAGATTTTATATGATGATGCCGTGCATCATTCGATTGCCGCCCTTGCTCCTGACTTATTTGTTGTTACCATGAGCGGCTTATCAAAAACCTATCGAGTAGCAGGCTTCAGACAAGGTTGGATGGCGCTTTGTGGACCTAAACAGCATGTAAAAGGCTATATTGAAGGATTAAATATGCTCGCCTCGATGCGTTTATGCGCCAATGTGCCATTACAACATGCTATTCAAGGTGCACTGGGTGGGTATCAAAGTATAAATGAATTTATTGTGCCGGGCGGTCGTTTATATGATCAATGTATGTTAGCTTGGCGGTTGTTAAATGAGATTCCGGGCGTTTCATGCACCAGACCACAAGGCGCGTTATACCTGTTTCCAAAGCTGGATCAACAAAAGTTTAATATTCACAATGACCAAAAATTAGTATTAGACTTTTTATTACAAGAAAAAGTATTGTTAGTGCAAGGCAGTGGCTTTAATTGGCACAAACCCGATCATGTAAGAATTGTTGCACTGCCACATACCGGTGATCTTGAAGATGCCATTAACCGCTTTGGTAACTTTTTATCTCGCTATAAACAATAAAAAGGTTGCTATGAGTTCCCCCCGCCTAATGCTGGGGATATTTACTTGACTAAATTATAATTTATAAAACGATATCTGTATCTTCTTTACAAAAAAGCGCCAAATATGGCGCTTTTATACATTCCTAAAAAAGAATTATTTTTTCGATTTAGCAATTCTATTACGGATGTTATCAATACGATCTTGATTAGACGGATGGGTACTTAAAATCGAAGCGTTACCACCACCTAATTTTTCAAACGCAGTTGCTAGACCAATTGGGTTAATTTTTCTTTCAGTTAAATAATCAAATGAAAAATTATCAGCATCTTTCTCTTGTTTTTGTGAGAATTGTGAATTAACTACAGCTGCAGCTAAAGCACCAATTTCTGATTGAGAGATTGCTGCTACAGTTGAATTTCCTGAAGATGATGCTGCTTCAAGAGCAATTTCTGTTGCATAAGCAACTTGTAATGCTTTTTTACTATGACCTAAAGCAACGTGACCTAATTCGTGACCTAATACGCCTTGAATTTCGTTATCAGTCATTTTATCCATTAAACCACTGTATACACGCACACAACCGTTAGCCATTGCCCATGCATTTACATCTTTAGTGATATAAACTTTGTAGTTGATTGGCGTACCGTTTACGTTGTTACCTAGTGCTTTAACAATTTTATTTAAACGTTTGGTATAAGCGCTTTTAGCTGGTGCGATTTTAGCTTTCGCATCCATTTGGGCGCAACCTTTTTGGCTCAATGTTCTGACATCATCATCACTAAGTGTTGCTGCGCTTAAACCTTTCATGCCGAGACTAGCGATACTGTCAGCACTCATAGACTTACAGCCAACTAGTGACATTGCTGCTACTAAAGGAAGTGCTACAAGCAATGTTTTTTGATGTGTTTTCATAACCTTATCCTTATATTGTTGTAAATTACATTTGTCTAACTTTAAGTTAGATTTGCAGAATTTTAACGTAATTGTCATAATAATCAACAAATAATTACTTGAATAGTCACAATTTGAGATTTAGACTAATGCCTCTTTTTTTGAGGTACCGACAATGCAACTATCCGATTTTGATTTCACCCTGCCCAAAGAGCTGATTGCCAAACACCCTGCAACAACCAGAAGTGCGTGTCGCCTTTTATCGCTTGATAGTTATACTGGTCAAATTGAAGATAAGGTATTTACGGATATCACGGATATGATTAATGCCGGTGATTTACTTATTTTTAATAACACCAAAGTGATTCCTGCACGCATATATGGCAAAAAGGCATCTGGCGGAAAAATCGAAATATTGATAGAAAGAATTTTAGATGACAACCGTGCGCTCGCCCATGTTAAAGCATCAAAATCGCCTAAAGCGGGAGCACAATTAATCTTAGGGGAAGATGAATCTGTTGGCGTCACCATGCTTGCAAGACATGATGCTCTATTTGAATTGCAATTTCCTGATGATGTTCTATCAATTTTAAACAAAATTGGACATATTCCATTACCGCCGTATATTGATCGTCCTGATGAAGAACAAGATCGCACAGTTTATCAAACGGTTTACAACAAAGTGCCCGGAGCCGTTGCAGCACCAACCGCTGGACTGCACTTTGATGAGCCATTGCTTGAAAAGTTAAAGCAAAAAGGCGTAGAGATGCAATTTGTCACTTTACATGTCGGTGCTGGCACCTTCCAACCGGTAAGAGTTGAAAATATTGAAACTCATGTTATGCATTCAGAGTATGCCGAAGTGCCTGAATCGGTTGTTAATGCGGTATTGGCTTGTAAAGCAAGAGGCAATAAAGTGATTGCAGTCGGTACAACATCTGTTCGAGCCTTAGAAAGCGCAGCGCTAAAAACCGGTCAAATCGCCCCATTTTTCGCTGACACCCAAATCTTTATTTATCCGGGCTATAAGTTTAATGTCATCGATTCACTTATTACTAACTTTCATCTACCCGAATCGACTTTAATTATGCTTGTTTCAGCATTTGCCGGATACCAAAATACCATGCACGCCTATCAACACGCCGTTGACCAGCAGTACCGTTTCTTTAGTTATGGCGATGCTATGTTCATCCATGCAAGCAATAATAAATCGTGATGCGCAGCACTAAGTAAATAGCCAATAGTCTCAATTCGAATAAGACACGTTGGCTATTTAGATAACTTTTCTATCAGCTTACTTAGCGTTTAACTTATTGACAATATTACTTATCCGTTTTGATCTTGAAGGATGAGTCGTTGATCCGGTTACTGAATGAAACGGGATCTTTAAAAGCATATTCACTAAACCTTGCGGATCTATATTTTCATTTACTAATAGCTGTAAAGCATAATTATCCGCTTCGATCTCGTGCTGTTGAGCCGTCTCTTCTTTTGTGAGAATGACCAGCTCATTGGCTTTATTGGTAAACTCAATATAGGGCGCCTGACGAATTAAACTAATGGTATGCTTAAGGGCAACATGCGCTTGTTCATGCGCCAAAACAGCTTGCAACTCGTTATCATCTAACAATTTCATTAACCCACTGTTCACCCGGATGCAACCATTAGCTGTTGACCATGCATTAGGCTGAGTGTCGATATAAACCTTGTAATTTAATGCAATATTGTTGGCTTTTTGCGGTAAGGTCTTAGCCACTGCGTTTAACCGTTTAGTTAACTTGTGATTATCTGCCGCTATAATAGCGCGGTCATCTATCTCAATACACGCTAGTGTAGTTATCGCAAACAGATCATTTTCAGATAATGCCTTAATTTGTTCGGCAGTAATAATCTTAGGCAATTTAGTTTGATCAGTTTGGCATCCAAACAAAAAAAACGTCAATAAAGATAAAAATAGTAAAATTATTGGTTTCAAAAGTGTCTAATTCCTTTCAAATATTGTTTATTCAACCTAAGCACGATAAACTACGCACCGCAAAATAATACGATAACGTATTATATCAATAATTAGCGCCAAACTGTTTATTTGGTCGCAAGAGGTTAACACAAAAAAATGAAATTTGAACTCGATAATACTGACGGCTTAGCTCGCCGTGGACGAATGAAGTTCGATCGCCGTGGCGTCGAATATACTGTTGAAACACCCGCATTTATGCCTGTTGGTACCTATGGCACCGTTAAAGGGATGACGCCTGAAGAAGTTGCTGCAACCGGCGCACAAATCCTATTGGGTAATACTTTCCATTTATGGCTAAGACCCGGACAAGAGATTATGCGTAAACATGGTGACTTGCATGATTTTATGCAGTGGCATGGTCCAATTTTAACCGATTCGGGCGGATTCCAAGTGTTTAGCCTTGGTGATATTCGCAAAATTAAAGAAGAAGGGGTCTATTTCCGCAACCCAATTAATGGTGATTCAATCTTTTTATCGCCTGAAATTTCAATGGAAATTCAATATGATCTTGGTTCTGATATCGTCATGATTTTTGATGAATGTGCACCGTTTCCTGCCGAGTGGGACTATGTCAAAAAATCAATGGAAATGTCCCTACGCTGGGCAAAACGTAGTCGCCAACGTTTTGATGAATTAGGCAATAAAAATGCCTTATTTGGTATAGTACAAGGCGGTATACATCAAGAATTACGTGATATCTCTATTAAAGGATTAACCGAAATTGGTTTTGACGGCTATGCCGTTGGTGGATTAGCAGTTGGCGAACCTAAAGCCGATATGCATCGTATCTTAGAAGGCACCTGTCCACAGTTACCTGCTGATAAACCACGTTATTTAATGGGTGTAGGCAAGCCCGAAGATTTAGTAGAAGGCGTTCGTCGTGGTATTGATATGTTTGATTGCGTGATGCCAACTCGTAATGCACGTAACGGGCATCTGTTTGTCACTAATGGGGTCATTAAAATTCGTAATGCCAAATATAAAGATGACACAACCCCGCTCGATCCTGAGTGTGATTGTTATACCTGTAAAAATTACACGAAATCGTATCTTCATCATTTAGATAAATGTGGAGAAATATTAGGGGCACGGCTCAATACCATTCATAATTTACGTTATTATCAACGCTTAATGGCTGAAATTCGTGAAGCGGTTGCTAATCAACGTTACGAAGAATTTGTTGCTGAGTTTTACCAAAGAATCGGCAAAACCCCCGCCCCTTTCATAAAATAAAAAATTATCATCATAATTTTTAGGGGTAACTATTGACACATCGAGGTTAGCGCAGTATTATGCGCATCCTAACGGCGAGTAGCGCAGCTTGGTAGCGCAACTGGTTTGGGACCAGTGGGTCGGAGGTTCGAATCCTCTCTCGCCGACCAATTTTATATAAAAAGCCTGCTCATTGAGTAGGCTTTTTTGCTATCCGCTTCAGTTTAGAGGATGAGAACCGACGGAGGTTCGAGCCGAGCGCAGCGAGACAACGTTGCTTTAGCAACGGCCCGAAGGGCGAGCATGAAATGCGAGTAATCCTCTCTCGCCGACCAATTTTATATAAAAAAGCCTGCTCATTGAGTAGGCTTTTTTATTTCTGGGGTTTGATAATAAAATTTATCCCATTAATTCTCTTTTTCATTTAACATATATTTTAAATAGCGATAAACTTCACTCTAGCTTGAATCATCAGCTCTAATTGGAGTAATGTAGGTTCGATCAAATCCGTTTTGTTATTTAATTTATGTAATATTAAAGTCTCCATATATCCTCCAATTTGTTTGAAAATAATGTGACAGTCGTTAATGGCGAAAAGCCCACTTCACTAAATTAATTGTTATTTCCATTTTTTCTTTTTTAAATACTCTTTTGGGCTTTCTAACCATGATATTGGAAAAGTATAAATAATTAGAAAAATATATGCTGATAATAAAAGAGGACCATAATCTGGATTAGAACGAACGATACGTTCAAGTTCACATGCAATTATTATTTGAACAGCTAAAGCAACATAATTGAAAACCAACATAATGCGCCTTTGCCATTTCAAACGTTTATTATAGTGATAATCACTTATTGTATATTTTCTAAAGCGATAAGAAATCATAATAGGCATAATTGAGAAAAAGTAATACGTAATGTAAATCAATATAATCATGTGTGTTATTCCTTTTACTTAATAGATCCGTCTTGAATATGGACATCAAAATATTGCCGATATGTAGTACCATCCAGGTGTGCACAATGAATAATTAGGTTGGTCATCTACATTATTTAACATACTTCACTAAATTTATTCTTATTTCCATTTTTTCTTTTTTAAATACTCTTTTGGACTTTCTAAGCAGGATATTGAAAAAAAATTATAAATAATTATAAACATAAATCCCGATAATAAAAGAGGATAATAATCTTGATTAGAACGAACTAAAATTTTAAGTTTACATACAATTATAATTTGAACAGCTAAAGCAATATAATGTAAAACCAACATAATGCGCCTTTGCCATGTCAAACGTTTATTATAATGATAATCACTTATTGTATATTTTCTAAAACGATAAGAAATGATAATAGGTAAAATTGAGAAAAAGTAATACGTAATGTAAATCAATATAATCATTTGTGTTATTCCTTTTACTTAATAGATCCGTCTTGAATATTGGCAACAAAACATTGTCAATATGTCCCCCCCTAGTGCGTGCACTATGAATAATTAGGTGGGTCATCTACATCAGATTTTTAACCTGTAATCCTTTTACTATTGCACAGCTATCTACAATATTCTCTATATTATCAATCTCTTCTGGATTTTAAGTATATAGATTCACCTCATCAAGCTCATTATTTTAAAAAAATATTTTTGCTTTGTTCATAAATTTTACTTAAATACATAACATCACTTAATATTTCACAACTTAACAACTATTTATCTTTATATGAAAAAAGCCTGCTCATTGAGTAGGCTTTTATATTTCTGGGGTTTGATAATAAAATTTATCCCATTAATTCTCTTTTTTATTTAACATATATTTTAAATAGCGATAAACCTCACTCTATGTTCAATGCAAACTATTTTGTTATTTAATCTATGTAACATTAAAGTCGGCGTATATTCTCCAATTTGTTTGGAAAGTAATGCAATCGTTGTTAATAGTGGAAAGCTAACTTCACTAAATTCATTATTATTTCCATTTTTTCTTTTTTAAATACTCTTTTGGGCTTTCTAACCAGGATATTGAAAAAAAATTATAAATAATTAGAAATATAAATCCCGATAATAAAAGAGGATAATAATCTTGATTAGAACGAACTATAATTTTAAGTTTACATACAATTATAATTTGAACAGCTAAAGCAATATAATGGAAAATCAACATAATGCGCCTTTGCCATTTCAAACGTTTATTATAATGATAATCACTTATTGTATATTTTCTAAAATGATAAGAAATGATAATAGGCAAAATTGAGAAAAAGTAATACGCAATATAAATCAATATAATCATCTGTGTAATTCCTTTTACTCCATGGAACCTTCTTCAATATGCCCATCAAAATATTGCCGATATGTAGTACCATCCAAGCGCGTGCACAATGAATAATTAGACTGGTCATCTATATCAGATTCTCGACCTGTAATCCGCACTACTATTGCACAATTATCTACAATTTTCTCTATATTATCAATCTGTTCTGGATTTGAAATATATAGATTTGTATCACCATTCTCTTTATCTTTAACTAATATATTTTCAGCCTCTTGATAAATTTCATATAAAGATAAACTATCACTCATTATTTCAGAACTTAACAACCATTTATTCATCTGTCTATATGCTTGTGTCAAATCCTTTCTACCATAATGAAATAATTTGAATTTTGCTGGATTAGTACGATTGTACTGATTAATTGCAAAACTTTTATCAATTTTAGGAACTAATTTAAGTTTACCATGTACGGATAGACCTATATCAACTAAATCATACGCCAAAGAACCTGCCTCTTTAGACATTCCCAATCTTACCGCAGCATCTTGATACACTGATTTTATAAAACCATCCTCATCGGTTATCCCTTCATAAATACTATTAGCTCCATGCGCTGCTATATATGAGCCAAGTATAAAACCCACACCAGTTGTGCACATTGCAATCCCAGTCACCATCAAGCCTGCACCACCTAAAACATTTAGTCCCCTAAGAGCCCAATGAATACTTTGATCCAATAAGCTCTTTTCTTCAGATTTTATCGCTTCCGAGCCTTGTTCATAACTCATAGCTCCGCTTTCGACTTGATTTACAATGTTTGAGGCAAAATTATCAATATCATCAATAAAATCTTGTTTTATATCATCATGGTAAAGATGTTTTTCACAAACTTCATGCGCACAATTAAGTAAATTTTGAGCGTCAAGACGAATCTTTGTTTTATCTTCATTTGATGCTACTAATGATTTAATTTGTGTGTGAATATCATTTTGCGCAATTGTTGAAAACGCATTATTAATAGGATTTGACTTATTTGTATAATAGGAGGCTGTTACATCAACAAATATCAGACTTTTGGTTGCAATAATTCGATTAACACCGATAGGACGACATCCACATGCAATAATACACCCATCATAAGCAGCTGGTTTGCCTTCAACGATTAGTTTATCAGTCGCCTCAATAATTTTTCCAGAACCTTTACACTTAGGGCATGAAGCATAATCCCCTAAACATGCTATAGCGTCGATATGGTTAAAACCTAGAACTGATGACGAAATAACTTTACCACCGGTTGTTGTATCATCACCTATTACAGCAATTTTTTTACTCATTATAATATTTTCATTTAACAAACTTCGAACAAATAATACTATATCAAATGAATTAAAAAACAAACTAAAAAACTTTATTTATGCGATTTTATAGCAGAATAAATTATTATAACTGATTGAAAGATTAGGCAATATCTTATTTGCAACACCTCTTTATACATAATTTTACACCTTGGTATGAAGAAAAAGTTTTAATCTGTAAAATAAAATACTTATTGTTTAATAGTTTGATTTATGTCACGTATAGTAATTAGTAACGTTAACCTTATTATCTACTAGTAATTTATTCAAAAACCGTGAAATGAATTTAAGTATGGTTAGTAATCAAGAGCCGATTGTTTAAGCTGTTTTTTAATCATTATTATCGATATAATATTTGTACTTTAAAAAAATATTTTTTATCCATTTACTAAAAATGTTATCTGTATCACAAAACAGATAAATTTTATATTAACTTTGATAGCGCTATCACATTTCTATTATTTTTTCATTTCTATTATTTTTTCATTTCTATTATTTTTTCATTTCTATTATTATGCAGATTGTGCAATATGTTGATTAGAACATACTATAATTTTAAGTTTACATACAATTATAATTTGAACAGCTAAAGCAACATAATTGAAAACCAACATAATGCGCCTTTGCCATTTCAACTTTTTATTATAGTGATAATCACTTATTGTATATTTTCTAAAGCGATAAGAAATCATAATAGGCATAATTGAGAAAAAGTAATACGCAATGTAAATCAATATAATCATGTGTGTTATTCCTTTTACTTAATAGTTCCGTCTTGAATATGGACATCAAAATATTGCTGATAATTTATCTTTATATAAAAAAAGCCTGCTCATTGAGTAGGCTTTTTTATTATCTCTTTTATTATTTTTTATTACAAACTGGCTCGTGATTTTATGATCGGTAAAAACTCCGTGCTTTCTGATTTAATTGGCTCCCCATTTTTTAATTTATTTAGCAATAACGCCGCCGTGTATTCGCCAATTTGTTTAGACGGTAACGCAACAGTGGTTAACGGCGGAAAGCAGACTTCACTAAACTCATTATCACCAAAACCGCTGACTGCCAATTGATAAGGAACTCGAATATGTCGCCGTTGACACTCATATAGCACACCGCAAGCTAATTCATCGGTGGTACAAATTAACGCATCAACCTCAGACCAGTTTAACAAAATATCGGCAAGCAACTGTGCGCCGGTACTAAAGTTCGCTGGTTTGGCGGCATGAATGATACGATGAGTCGGCAAGTGATAATTAAGCATCGCTTTATGCCAACCATGTAAACGCTGTTGAAATAGATGATATTGCTGATTTGCACAAAGTAAGGCAATATTTCGATACCCTTTATTAATCACATGCTCTGTTAATTTATACATCGCTAAACTATCATCATAGCCAACATCGACATCGATTGATTCATCATATTTTTTACCGATATTCATTACGGTGATTGTTTTATTTTGAACAATTTTTTTTATCAGATCATCATTTTCAACATAAAACAGCAAGACAGCTTCAAGATTATGGCTATAAAGCGTCTCTAATAATTGGGACTCTTGTTTATGATAATGATAAGATTCAATGATAAGCGTGGTATACCCCTCTTTAGCTAACTGTGTCTGTAGCGAATCAAGCAATATTCTTACGGAATAATCATAAATTCGAGTGGTAATAACGGCAATCACTCGATTGGCGCTGGCTGATGCTAATAAACTGGCGGCGACATTCGGCTTGTAGCCCAATGTCTCAACAGCTAATTGAATTTTATGTCGAAGCTTATCTGATACCCTTTCCGGCGTGCGTAAAGCCCGAGAGACCGTCATTGTTCCCACGCCAGCATATTTAGCAACATCAAATAAAGTAATCTGCCCTGTATTTCGACGTTTTTTAGTATCCTGCATCTTTCATCCCGATTGAATTTGATTTATATATTCATTTACGCATACAATTTTTGCTGTAAAGATAGTAAAAAACAGAAGATTACTCAATAATCATCTACAATGCATCAAGCAGTTTATAGCTAAATTATGACTTTTTTCTAATTCTAGTATGTCAAAGCGGAATAGTTTAGAATTAATACATTAAAAATGTTATCTATGTCACACAATCGAAAAAAAATTTTCTAACTTTGATAGCGCTATCACATTTCTGACAATTTTTGATTTCTATTATTACTTAATATGATAATTTTCTAACCGATTATCAAAATGATTAACGGTCTTAATGGAGGTAAAATGTTAGGTACATGGTTAACTAATGAAACAGTCAATGTTGTTGATTCAGTCGAAGATTGGCAAGAAGCGATAACACTTTGTGCTGAGCCATTATTAAAGAATAAAACAATTACATCAGATTATATTAAGGCTATTTTTGAACTACACAAATCAATAGGTCCTTATTATGTTTTGGCACCCGGAATTGCAATGCCTCATGCAAGACCAGAACAAGGCGTAAACCAATTAAGCCTATCGATGTTATTGGTTAAACAAGGCGTTAAATTTAATTCAGAAGAAAACGATCCAGTCTATTTAATCACTCTATTAGCCGCTAACGATAGTACCAGCCATATCGAAATGTTAACTCAATTGGCGGCACTGTTTGGCGAATCTGACGATATCCAGAAAATTTTCAATGCACAAAATCGTGATGAAATTTTGGCGGTTATCAAACAATATTAATTTCCAACGTATAAGTAAAAGGATAAACAATATGAAAATTATGGCAGTTTGTGGCTCAGGCCTTGGTAGTAGTTTTATGGTTGAAATGAATATCAAAAAAGTCCTCAAAAAACTTAATATTGATGCAGAAGTGACCCATGCAGATCTTGCTTCGGCAACGCCAGATCAAGCAGACCTGTTTGTGATGACAAAAGATCTTGCCGCCAGCTCCGGTATTCCAGCCGATAAATTAGTTGTACTAAATAATATTATTGATATCAACGATTTGGAAGCAAAACTCGTTGAACATTTCGCTAAGCAATGATCAAATCATGAGGTGTTGCTATGATTCAAGAAATAATAAAATTTATCGTCGATATTTTAAAAGTGCCCGCAGTATTGGTGGGGCTGATTGCTATGGTGGGGCTGCTTGCTCAACGCAAATCATTTGCCGATACGGTTAAAGGAACGATTAAAACTATTTTAGGTTTTTTGGTTTTAGGTGGCGGTGCAACGGTACTTATCAGCGCAATTACGCCATTAGGCATCATGTTCGAACAAGCGTTTAAATTACAAGGGATCGTTCCAAATAATGAAGCCATTGTTTCTATGGCATTAAATGAGTATGGTACGGCAACAGCCCTAATTATGGCGTTTGGCATGATTGCAAACATTATTGTGGCACGCTTTACTCGCTTAAAATTCATCTTTCTAACCGGTCACCATACTTTTTATATGGCTTGTATGATCAGTATTATTTTAACTGTCTCTGGGTTTAAAGATTGGCAATTAATCTTGACAGGGGCATTAGTGTTAGGATTGATTATGGCGTTTTTCCCCGCTTTAGCGCAACCGCAAATGCGTAAAATTACCGGAAATGATGATGTCGCATTTGGTCACTTTGGTACACTAGGTTATGTTTTAGCTGGCTGGCTTGGCATGGCGGTAGGAAAAGGGTCACGTTCAACCGAAGAGATGAACTTACCGAAAAACTTAAGTTTTCTACGAGACAGTTCCATTTCAATTTCATTAACGATGATGATTATCTACCTTATTTTGGCAGTATTTGCCGGTTCGGACTATATTGAAGCCAATCTAAGTAATGGTGATAATTATTTAGTTTATGCCATTATTGAGGCAATTACGTTTGCCGCAGGCGTCTTTATTATATTGCAAGGTGTGCGCTTAATACTTGCTGAAATTGTCCCGGCATTTACAGGGTTTTCTGAAAAGTTAGTCCCAAATGCAAAACCAGCTTTAGATTGTCCTGTCGTCTTCCCTTATGCCCCTAATGCCGTATTAATTGGCTTTTTATTCAGCTTTTTAGGTGGATTAGTCGGATTATTTGTTCTAGGTCAACTTAACGCTGTGCTCATTTTACCGGGCGTGGTTCCACATTTCTTCTGTGGTGCAACTGCTGGCGTATTTGGTAATGCAATGGGTGGACGTCGAGGCGCAATGCTTGGCGCATTTGCCAATGGTTTATTAGTGACATTTTTACCGGTGGTATTATTACCGGTTTTAGGATCACTTGGTTTTGCCAATACCACGTTTTCTGATGTCGATTTTTGTGGCGTCGGCATTATTTTAGGTAATATGGCAAAATGGTTTAATAAAGATGTCATTATGTGGATTATTATTGCTATCTTTGCTTTATTAGTCGTTTACAACTACACTGTCAAAACTAAGACAGATGAGAATGAAAACCAATAATAGTCAATAACCCTAAACCCTATAAAATGCCGGACAAAGATGTCTGGCATTTTATTATTGACTAAACTGTAATGAATAATCGATGATAACCGCTTAGCGTGATAGTATACTGACTTTAACGCTCATTTATCGCAATTTTTGCCCTAAAATTAGCCGAAGTGCAATAAACAAATATAGTTACGCTATGGGTAGCCCGAACGCATTTAATGGAATAAATCATGACAACCCCAAACACCGATACTATCTATGTCAATCAAAATGTATATTTAACAGCGCCAAATACAATTTATGCAACAGCGCTATACTCAGTCATCGATGCCAATCGTGATAATTTTAGCCAATTTATGGCCTGGCCTAAGTGGGTAAAAAATCGTTCTGACACTGAAAAATTTTTGAGCGACAGTTTAATTACGCATCAACAAGATATCAGTAAAACCTACATTATTCTATTTGAAGATAAGCCGGTAGGTATCATTGCTTTTAACCAAATTGATAAAGCAAACAAAACGGCTTATATTGGCTATTGGCTTGATAATCAAGCACAAGGTAAAGGGATTATCACGCAATCAACGCTGGCATTAACCGAATATTACGCTGTGAATAAAATGATTAAACGTTTTGTTATCAAATGTTCAGTAGCCAATGATAAAAGTAATCGGGTAGCTAAACGTTGTGGCTTTGAGCACGAGGGAGTACTTAAGCAAGCAGAATATTTAAACGGTACTTTTTATGACCAAAATCTGTATGCACTAATTTCATCTTATCTCTAAAATTGGGCACAAAAAACCGACAGACTGAAGTGACTCCATAAAGTTGGACTCTTTTGTTAAGCGGCTTGTAAGGCCTGATTTCGATATTCTACCGGAGTCAGGCCTTTTAATCATCGTTTTATCAGATTATTGCGGTTCATCAATGACTAAACAGGCAGCCATAAAAGACTAAACCGGCAATAATACACATCAACATGACAACAATCATATATTTGGTTTTCGCTTGATAGTTTTTCATCTCACCGAGTGAAAGATCTTTATCTTTATTTTTTCGGTGATAATAGTAGTACAACGGTAAGCCAATTAACGTCAAAATAATTGAAGCAATGCCGTTTGTTGTTTGATAAACCAACATACCATAAATCACATAACCGGCACCTAAAATTGCAATAATCGGAATAATTGGATAGCCGATAACTTTATAACTTCTTGGTACATCAGGATATTTTTTGCGAGCAATAATCACTCCGACAAATGTTAATAGATAAAATACCCATATTGAAAACATCGAAATTTCCGATAAGCGATCGGCATCGAGCAAGGTGGAATATAAGAAAGAGAAGATTACCAGCACAATAATAGCATTAATTGGCGAGCGACTATTTTCATCAAGGGTACTTAAATAACGCGCACCGACGATCGTTCCCCGCTCTGCCATACTAAAAATAGTGCGGGATAATGTCATAATATAACCATTAATACCGCCTAAAATTGAGATCATAATTCCCACAGCAACTAAGTTTCCACCTAAATGCCCGAACATACGTTGCGATGCCACCGCAGATGCATCATGACCGAGCGAAACCATCTCCTGCACCGGGAAAATTTTAAATAAAGCAATATTGATACAGGCATAAACCACCACCAAAAAGATAATGCCTAAAATAATCGCCTTAGGTAACACTTTTGCAGGATTATGAATCTCACCGGCAACCGATGCCACTTGCGCCCAACCGTCATAAGCAAACAAGGTCGCTAAAATCGCCACCGCAAACGGTGCATAGGTTTCGATACCTTGTCCGCTGGCACTAAACAACGCAACTTGACCGTTACCTTTCAGTAAGCCAAATACAGCTAACAGTAATATCGGAATAAGTTTGCAAACGGTGGCAATAGTTTGCAGATAGCCCGCTTGTTTAACACCAATTGAATTGATTATAGCAATAAAGCCTAACACACCGGCACTTACAGCCATTCGGTAGGCATCATTAATACTGAATAAAAGGCAAAAAACCGAACTGAAATAGCCGACTAATGCCCCCACTAATGACGGTGCAAATAATACGGTTATCATCCAACCATAAAGGTGGGAAACTTTATCGCCGTAAATTTTTTCTAAGTAAACCAGCATGCCACCGGTTTTCGGAAACATGACACCCAATTCACAAAGGGTTAATCCGCCACAAATTGAAAAAACGCCACCAATGATCCACGCCAATAGCGCAAGGTTATAATCGCCCGCAACTTCCAACACCGCAGGAGGTTTCATAAATGCACCGGCACCTAAAACCATACCGACAACCAGTGATAACGCAGAGACTAACCCCAGATCTTTGCGCAATTTATTTTCTAAATTGTGTTCAGACATAACTATCCCCTAAACAGATAAATATACTAGCAAAATTCGCCTATAATAGGGCTTTATAGATAAAATACAAGAAAGATTGATGATATTTGACAAAATAAGATGACAATGCAAGCAAAATAAAGGTTGAATTATTTAAAAGCAACAAAGCCAGCAATAAGCTAGCTTTGTTTTATTTTGGCTGAAATTAAAAGATTATTACCCTATTTTTGCTTTTTCATCTTCATATCAATAACCATACGACCCCGGATTTTACCGGCTTTCATCTCTTCAATCATTTCGTTGATATCTTCTAATGGGCGTTTTTCAACAATAGGCACCACTTTTCCTTCGGCGCTGAATCGGAATGCTTCAGCCAGATCTTCACGTGTACCCACCAGTGAACCTAAAACTTGAATACCGTCTAACACCGTTTTCGGGATACTTAAGTCCATGGTTTCTGAAGGCAAGCCTAACGCCACCACACGCCCTAACGGACGCACAGACTCAATTGCCTGATTGAATGCAGTTTTAGTAACTGATGTTACAACGGCACCATGTACGCCACCGCCAGTATGCTCTTTAATATAAGCACCCACATCCGGTACTTTTTTCGGATTGACAACTAAATCAGCGCCCAGCTTTTTGCACAGCTCTAATTGACTGTCACTATTACTGATCGCAACAACTTTATTATTGAAAACATTCTTACCATATTCAATAGCCAGCGTACCAAGCCCACCAATACCAAAAACGGCAAGCCATTGGCCCGGTTTGGTGTCCGCCACTTTAATGCCTTTATAAGTTGTCACACCAGCACAAGTGACGCTGGTTGCTTGCGCCGGATCTAAATTGTCCGGGACTTTCACAGCATAATCCGCTTTCACAATGCACTGCTCTGCCATTCCACCGTCAACGCTGTATCCTGAATTTAAGGCGCTGCGACAAAATGTTTCATTACCTGATATACAATACTCGCAAGTCCCACAGCCGGCATGGAACCAAGCGATACTGACCCGATCTCCGACTTTTAAGCTTTTTACATCTGGCGCTATTTTGGTCACAATCCCTACACCTTCATGACCAATCACCCGACCAGGTTTTTTACCAAAATCGCCGGATGCGACATGGATGTCTGTATGACAAAGACCACAATATTCAACCTCAACTAAAGCTTCACCCGCTTCTAAAGGACGAACCGGAATATCTTTAATCTCAACTTGACCATCGCACTCTTGTCTAATTACAGCTGCTTTCATTTCTTTCTCCTAAATATTTAAAAATTCAAAACCAAATTGGTTGTATTTTAGACTATTTATTAAAAAAAAATATGCGCTATTTCACAAATATCAATAAAAAGAAGAATTATTTTTAACGTTATACCGATAAGCGATATTTACATTAAACATCTAAAAATAATGATGATAATAAAAATTCTACAAGTTAGCCTCGCGAGTAAATATATAACTAAAAGTAATATAAATATGCGATATCGGCATTTCTCAACGTTACTAAAAATTTTTATAGTGAAATCCTAAAAATTTCATAGTGATAAATACCGAAAATATGGTGACAACAATTGTAAGGAGCATACATGAAATTATTCAATATCAAACAAACATTTATTATAGGATTACTCTCAATTTTGTTACCATTTTATTCAATGGCGGATGAAAAAACACCGCAACGAGGTGGAACACTAGTTGTCCATTATTCAGGAGAACAAAGAGTTCTCAACCCAGCTTTACGCGCGTCAACGGGGGTATATGAAGTATCAGGAAAAGTAGTTGAATCATTAGTCGATCTCGATGCAGATGGCCAAATTGTTCCTGTTCTTGCTACATCATGGACTTCCTCACCGGATGGAAAAACAATAACATTTAAATTACGTGAAGGCGTCAAATGGCACGACGGTAAACCATTTACATCACAAGATGTGAAATATAATGCACTAGAGTTTTGGAAAAAAAGATTAAATTTCTCAACTACATTACAACTTAATTTAACCTCTGTCGGTACACCTGATGACCATACAGTGGTATTCAATTATTCTCGTCCAATGCCATTAGATTTACTATTAAGAGCTTTAGTTGATCTTGGCTATGTTGTTCCCAAACATTTGTACGAAGGCACCGATGTATTAAATAATCCTTATAACACAGCACCTGTAGGGACTGGGCCATTCAAGTTCGTTGAATATCAACGAGGACAACATATTATTGTTGAACGCAATGCTGATTATTGGCGAAAAGGATATCCTTATTTAGATAAAATAATCTGGCGCATTATTAACGATAACTCTTCAGCATCAGCTGCACTTGAAAGTGGACAAATTGATTTAAGTGCCTACTCAAAATTAAGCCTTGCTGATATTAATCGATTCAAACAAAACTCAAAATTTGAGGTTTTAACAAAAGGTTCTCAAGCAAATATTTTCAATAATACTTTAGAATTTAACTTCCGCAATCCGATCATTGCTAACCTAAATGTTCGCAAAGCAATTGTTCAATCACTCGATATTCCTTTCTTCATCGATGACTTTTTATACGGATTTGGTAAGCCTGCAACCGGTATTATTCCATCATCAAACGTTTTTTACCCTAAAGACAGTAAAATTGTTTACTCTTTTGATAGAGAAAAAGCTGAACAATTATTAGATGAAGCAGGTTATCCACGAAAAGCTGACGGCACTCGTTTTACCTTAAAATTAGTCCATATTAATAATGGTGAAGATGTTCCACTTTTTGCAACATTTATCCAACAATCTTTAGCTGAAATCGGCATTAATGTGGTTATCGTTAATCTCGACACTGCTGGCGCTTTAAATGCCGTTTATAAACTCCACGATTTTGATATTGCAACAGGGTGGCACCAATATAGAGGCGATCCGGCAGTTTCGACAACTGTTTGGTTACGTTCTGGCAGTCCTGAAGGAGCGCCTTGGACAAATCAATATGGCTGGAAATCAGATGCTGTCGACCAATTAATCGATAGTGCCGCAACTGAAATAGATCCAGTCAAACGTAAAGCACTTTATGGTCAACTAGTTGATGTCGTGAATACTGAACTACCACTCTGGTTCGCAACAGAACGTGAATTCATCTCAGTGATTAATAACAAAGTACACAATCATCATAATACAGCACGTTGGCCATCAAGTAGTTGGTTTGATGTATGGATAGAACACTAAGTTAAGGTGAAATGATGACGCATATACTGACTTTAGCACTTAGACGATTATTAACCACGATTCCAGCACTGGTTATCATACTAATTGCGCTATTTTTATTATTACAATTGGCGCCTGGCGATACAGTGGATGCTTTACTTGCCCAAATTGGTGGTGCCGAGTCAAGCGTTATTGATGAAATGCGTCATCATTATGAACTTGACCAATCAACAAGTTCACGATTAATCAATTATTTATGGCGATTAGTTCATTTAGATTTGGGGCAATCAGCAATATATAATAAGCCAGTTAGCCATATGATCTTAGAACGTTTACCGGCTACATTACTATTGATGGTTTGCGCAATGTTCTTAGCGTTTACCTTCGGTACAATCCTTGGCATTTTATCCGCTCAAAAAGTGAATCGTTGGCCAGATACACTCATTTCAGTACTGGGACTAATTTTTTATTCAACACCTTCATTTTGGTTAGCTCTCATGGGAATTGTCTTCTTCTCAATTTATTTGAATTGGCTACCACCTAGTGGGTTTGGCAGTATCGGCGAATCATTAACGGGTATTTCAGCATTTTTTGATATTGCATGGTATTTAATCTTGCCAACTACTACCCTAGCTTTAGTTTATCTAGCAATCTATTTACGCATTATGCGCGCTTCATTACTTGAAGTATCGACCTTAGACTTTGTAAAAACAGCTAAAGCGAAAGGATTAAGTAGCCGCCAGATACTGGTTAATCACATACTACGTAACGCCATGTTACCAATGATAACACTAATCGGTCTACAAGCAGGCACCATGTTAGGCGGTTCGGTGGTTATTGAAACCATTTTTGCCATTCCAGGATTAGGACGACTTGCCTATGATTCTGTAGTACAAAGAGATCTAAACACTTTACTTGGCGTAGTATTTGTTTCAGCAATACTCGTTATCATTATTAATTTTATTGTCGATATGCTTTACGCAAAGCTCGATCCACGCATTACAGGACATTAATGATGGCGATATTAAAAGACTATTTCCGTAGCCCAATTGCTAGAATTGGTACAATTTTACTGTTATTAATTATCATAATTGCATTAAGCGCAGATTGGTTTTTTCCTGGCAATCCGCTTCGCTTAGCGGGTCGCCCATTACAATGGCCTTTTACAAATCCTAAATTTATCCTGGGAACAGATCAAGCAGGAAGAAATATCGCTGCCCAGCTTTTTCATGGTGCAAAAGTATCACTGATTATCGGACTTATCTCAACATTCATAGCAATTATTATTGGTGTGGTTATTGGTGCCATCTCAGGATTCTACGGAAGATGGGTTGACGACATACTGATGCGCCTTACAGAAGCATTCCAGATTTTACCTAACTTTTTACTATTACTCGTTGCTGTTGCGGTATTTGGTTCAACAATCAATATTGTGGTGATTGCAATTGGTGTTGTTTCTTGGCCACCCGTTGCAAGGTTAACTCGAGCAGAATTTTTATCATTACGCAATCGTGAATTTGTTCAGGCGGGAAAAACCATAGGCATGAGCTCAACTAGACTCATGTTTAAAGAGATTTTACCAAACGCATTACCGCCAGTAATTATGTATGCCAGTGTTATTTTATCAACCGCGATATTAATGGAAAGTGCGCTAGCTTTTTTGAGCCTTTCCGATCCCAATATTTCATCATGGGGGAATCTGGTCGGTAATGGACGACTAGTATTACGTCAACAATGGTATGTTTCAGCTATTCCTGGCATTGCAATATTGCTAACCGTTTTATCTGCATCATTAGTTGGACAAGGAATAAATGATGCACTCAATCCAAGGTTAAAAAAACGATGAATCAAAAAAGACTATCAATTAAAAATTTAACCCTAGATTTGCCTCATGGTTCGGATCGGAAATATGCGGTTAATAATGTCTCACTAAATCTTTATGCTAACGAAATCCTATGTATTGTTGGTGAAAGTGGTTCGGGTAAATCTTTATTATCCAATGCAATCATGGGATTATTACCTGACGGTATTATTGCTTCTCAAGGTGAGATTGATTACGACGGAAACAACTTACTCACTTACCATGATGAACAAATGCGTAAAATTCGTGGTGCGCATATTGGTATGGTTTTCCAAGACCCGATGACTGCGCTAAATCCATTAAAAACCATCGCTAATCAAATTAGTGAAATGTTCACTATCCACACTAAGTTAACTAAACAAGAGATAAACCAAAAAGTTATCCAATTATTAACGGATGTGCAAATGCCCAATCCACAGTCTGTTGCTAAAGCTTATCCACATCAACTTTCTGGTGGTCAGCGTCAACGAGCCATGATTGCTATGGCATTAGCATTAGAACCCGCTATTTTGATTGCTGATGAACCAACAACAGCTTTAGATGTCACAACTCAAGCATGCATATTGAAATTGATACGTGAACTACAATCACGTAAAGGTACCGCTGTATTATTCATTACTCATGATTTTGGTGTAGTTGCTGATATTGCAACTCGTATTGCGGTTATGCAGAAAGGACAACTCGTTGAGCAAGGCTTAGCGAGTGACGTATTAAATTCGCCAACACATCCTTATACACAAGCGTTAATAGCCGCTGTCCCTCCCCTTACTCCTGGGGATGTTCAACGTATTAATAAAGAGATTATTCTTGAAGTGAACAACCTATTAAAAACGTATCACAATCATAGCTTTTTTAAGCAAAACCGACGTACAACCTATGCGGTTAATAATGTTAGCTTTAAGTTACATAAAGGGAGTACTTTAGGCGTTGTGGGAGAAAGCGGCTCAGGTAAATCAACGTTAGCCAGATGCATTATTAAATTATTAGAAATAGACAGCGGTCAAATCAACTTTGAAGATGTAGATATTGCCAATTTAAAAGGGAAAAAACTTAAACAATATTCACGCCATATTCAGATGGTCTTTCAAGATCCCTATGCGTCATTAAATCCACGTCGAAAAGTCGGCGATCAAGTTACGATTGGACCAATACTTCACGGAACAAACAAACACGAAGCAATCAAAAGAGCAAAAGCGTTATTCAACATGGTGGGATTGGAAAGCGAGGCATTAAACCGTTATCCTCATGAATTTTCAGGAGGACAAAGGCAACGAATAGGCCTTGCTCGAGCATTAGCATTAGAGCCGAAAATATTGATTGCTGATGAACCGGTATCGGCGCTTGATGTTTCAGTTCAGGCACAAGTTCTTGAACTATTAACGCAATTACAAAAAAAGCTGGATTTAACGGTTCTATTTATCACCCATGACCTGCGAGTTGCTGCACAAATTTGTGATCATATTATTGTAATGAAATCAGGAAAAATCGTCGAGCAAGGTATCGCATCACAAGTCTTTCTAAATCCGACAGCATCTTATACCAAAGATCTACTTGATGCGGTTCCTGGTAAAGGATGGAATCCACATCGATTAATTGATATGTCGCCCGCTATTCATATTTAAGGAGTGAATATAATGACAACACTTAGTCCACAAATTGATCATGTTGTAATCACCGTATCAGATCAGCTCGATCAAGCAAATTCTCAATATCAAAAACTGGGATTCACAACAACCCCAAGGGGCCACCATTCACTAGGAACAAGTAATAATTTAGCGATATTTACGACCACATATCTTGAGCTTTTAGGTTTTGAACCTCAAAATGCGGGTAAAGTAGATAAAAGTTGGTGTTTTGCTGACGGGCTAACTGGATTAGTTTTCAAAACCAAAGATGCCAACAAACTTTATCAACAACTTGTTAGCCAAGGTATAAAAGTTGAGGGTGACGGTCCTAAATCCTTTTTTAGACCTGTCGAATTAAATGATGGCACTAAACCAGAGGCGCGTTTTAAAACCGTCAGATTAGACCCTTCCTATACACCAAATGGACAGATCTTTTTTTGCGACCAACTGACTCCGGAACTGGTTTGGCGTAAAGAGTGGCAAACGCACCCAAATGGTGTAATAAATATTAATCAAGTCATTATTGAAGCTCAAAAACCCCGTTCCTCAATTAACTTGCTTGAAAAAACTTTCCCTTCAGCAAACATTATCGAAATTGACGGAGGCGTACGTCTAAAAGCTGAAGATAAATTTATTGATTACCTTACACCAAATGCAATACAGCATCTTTTTGGCTCGTCAGTAAGTAAAGCGAATAACGACCAAGATCGTAAAGTTGCTTTAGGCTTCACAACAAAATCATTAGCGCAAACCCAACAAGCACTAGAAAAAGGAAAAATTAAATACAATTTACAAAATGATACGATTATCGTACCTGCCAGTGAAACATATGGTGTAGTTATGATTTTTAGCCAATTATAAATAGGAACTATGAGTATGAGTACAATTTTATTTATAGGTAGTGGCCATATGTCTGAAGCGATTATTAGCGCTTTGATAAAAAATAAAACATATCAACCCCAAAATATATTAGTGAACGATATTGTTAAATCTCGCTTAGACTATTTACATTCAACTTATGGCGTTACCCCAACTGGCAAAATCGTCAATGCAGATATTATTGTATTGGGAGTTCGACCTCAAGATGCATGGCGTAACATTGTTCAACAATTGGATGTTAAAGAGACTATTATCATTTCAATCATTGCTGGAGTAACAATTGCCCAAATAAAACAATCCTTAAAAGTTGATCTTCCTGTTATTAGAACAATTCCAAATACACTTACCGATACAGGTTTTGGTTATTCAGGTATTGCTACCGATGAGAATGATCAGGCTGTTGCAAAACAAAAATCCGTCACCCAATTCTTCAAAAGTTTTGGTAAACTTGAATATATTGACGAATCACTGCTTGATATTTTTACTGGCTATGCCGTTGCAGGACCGAATTATATTTATTATTTTTATGAATCGTTAGTTGATGCTGGAGTTTTAGTTGGATTGCCCCGAGATATGGCCAAACGCATTGCAATTGAAAATTTACACGGCGCAGCCTCAATGCTTCAATTAAGTCAAAAACATCCAAGGCAATTGCTTGATATTAATAACTCGCCAGCCGGAGTTGGAATGCATAGTTTGTATGAACTAAATAATAGTGATTTTGCCGCAGGGTTACAACGAAGCGTGAAAGCTGGAGTCATTCGAACTATTGAGCTGGGAAAAAGCAGTAAAATTGATTAAAAACAATAGTTGAGGAACATAAAAAAACCCCGTTCCTCAAACTTTTTATTGCCTATTGAGTTTTATGAGATGTCTTTTGCTACATATTTTTGAGTATTATTATTAATTAATAAAAAAAGCCCAATTAATGTACCTAGTAAAAATAGCCCTACAACATAAATTGCCGGCGCCATTTTACTCACAAAATCACTAAAAAATGAGATTAGTAATGGCGTTAAACCACCCGCAATGGCATACGCCATATTAAAGGAGAACGACACACCGCTATAACGAACCGAAGTTGGAAAAACTTTCACCATAAAATAAGCAAACGATCCAACAATACCGACGCTAAAGCCCGCTAGCGGATAGGTAATAAATAGTAGCTGAGCGTTATCTAATGAGCCAAAAAAGATCGCTATCATCACTGCGGCAATAATACAACCAATTAAAAGCACTTTAGCGAGCGCAAATTTGTCCATCATCATGCCATAAAAAGTACAACTAATAATCAACCCGATAATGGCTAATATATTACCTTGTAACGCTTCTATAGCCGAGTAGCCAAACTGTTTTTGTAATAATATTGGGGTCATGAGCATTATCACCATAATGCCTGCTGACAACACCCAAGTAAGTAACATTGATAGTATGGTTTGCGGCAGATATTGGGTTAAGACAGTGACTACCGGTAATTTTTGGGATTGTTCTTGCTGTTTACGTTTTTGGATCTCAAGAAAAATTGGGGTCTCTTTCAACCAACGGCGTAAATACATCGCAATTAAGCCAAAAATACCGCCGATAATAAAGGGTATACGCCAACCCCAATCAACCATTTGTGCTGGAGATAAGCTTTTATTCATGACGGTTGAAACTAACGATCCAAGTAAAATACCTAAACTTAATCCGCTGGTTAAAATGCCGCAGGCTAAACCGATTTTATTTCTGGGAACATGCTCAGCCACAAATGTCCATGCGCCCGGCACTTCGCCGCCAACGGCTAAACCCTGACAAAGTCGCATGAGCAGGAGTAATATCGGCGCAAAGATACCAATACTGGCATAAGTGGGTAAACAACCAATAAACAAGGTGGGTAGTGCCATAAGCAAAATACTGAGTGTAAACATTCGTTTGCGACCAAACAGATCACCAAAATGCGCCATAACAATGCCACCAAACGGGCGAATCAGATAGCCAGCGGCAAAAATACCAAAGGTTTGTACTTGACTTAGCCATTGCGGCATATCTTGCGGAAAAAACAGATGACTAATGGTGATAGAAAAAAAGACAAAAATGATAAAATCATAAAATTCTAAAGCCCCACCCAGAGCAGAAAGCGCAAGCGTTTTATAGTCTTGATTATTGAGTTTGCGCAATGGAGCGTGTGAAACAAAGTCTGACATAGTAATCCTTGCAAATTATTGTTTACAAACAGTCGGTTATGCTGCCTTACTATACCCGAACGTCTTTTTATTGTGAAGAAATTATCATTTGAAACCTGTTTTATTAATGACATAATAGTGACATCAGTTATCATATCAACTAATTAAATCAATTAAATGTAGAATTGGATTGAAACTAGCACAAATGATTAATAAACGGTCATTCATCCAATCTATAATAATTTCTCATTATTAAATGGAGAGTTGAAAATGGCTATAAAACGTATTTCTCGCGGCAAATTTAACCGTATGCAACAATTATCAAACCAAGATGGTGTGATTGCCGCTTTAGCTATCGACCAACGCGGCTCAATGGTCAAAATGATGGAAGCCGCAGTCGGTAAAGATCGTTATCACGTTGATATGGTCTATGAATTTAAGGAGCTGGTTTCTCAAGAATTGACGAAATATGTCAGTGCAATTTTACTTGATGAGCAATACGGTTATAAAGGCATGGCAGCCAAAAATGAGAATGCCGGATTAATCATGTCGTATGAAAAAACAGGCTATGATGCCAATACGCCGGGACGTTTACCCGATATTTTGCCCGAAGACTCACTCCAACGCCTTATCAAAAAAGGTGCCGATGCTGCAAAAGTATTGGTTTACTACAATCCCGATGATCCACAAGATATTTTAGATAAAAAGCATGCATTTTTAGAACGCTTAGGCAACGAAGCAAGAGCAGCCGATATTCCTGTTTTTGTTGAGCCAATTGTCTATGACAATCAAATCACCGATGATAAGAGCCCCGAATTTGCCAAAATTAAACCACAAAAAGTGATTAAAACCATTGAAGAGTTTACTAAAGATCACTATTACATCGATGTGTTAAAAGTTGAAGTACCGGTACTTTTCAAAAATGTCGAAGGCTTTAATGATAATAACGTTGTGGTTTACTCCCAAAAAGAAGCAGCAGACTATTTTAAACAAGCAAGCGATGCTGCTACTCGTCCTTTCATCTATTTAAGTGCCGGCGTACCGACGAAGACTTTCCATGAAGAACTAATTTTTGCCGGTGAACACGGCGCTAAATATAGTGGTATTTTAGGTGGTCGAGCTACATGGTTTGAAGGTGTTGCCGCTTATGCTAAAGGTGGTAAAGATGAGCTAAAACGTTGGTTAGATAAAACCGGACGTGAAAATGTTGAACACCTCAATAAAATTTTAAAACAATATGCTACCCCTTGGTATGATATCTACGGTGGTAAAGATAATATCGAAGTAATCGATATTAAATTGGGTAATTAAGGACGTTAGATTTTATTATTAATGGATTAAAAAAAAGAGTACAAGTTTTCTTCCTATTTTGCTTGTACTCTTTCCCCCGCAGGAATCGAATGCAATCTGCAATAACGACAATCTTAAATAGCTCTATCAAAAAATAGATCCACGCCGCTATCTGCCGCCATAGATAAAAGATAGGCTTTTATTTTCGGTGGAAAAGTTAACCCTTTCACGCAGGTTAAATTACGTAGCACCGGAAATAAGCAAATATCATCTAACGATAGTTCGCCATTACACGCATTTTGCGAAACAATAACAGCGTCAAACTGGTTTAAAATTTCACTCACCGCTAAAATTAATTTTTCACTTTGAGCTAAACACTCGTCGATAGAACCAATTTTTGCCACTTTACTGTTAATAAAATAATCAATCGCACTTTGGGTGGCAAATTCCGCTAACCCTAGCTTGATATAACGAGGGATTTCAAGCTTATAATCATATTGCTGTAGCTGTTTAATCAAGTCGGCTATTTGGGGAGATTTAGTGCCGGTTAAAATAGGCTTACCATTGTTATTATCAATATATTCGACGATATCTAAACTTTCCGGCATATAACTACCATCCGCTTTTTGCAAAATCGGCGCCATTTTTTTGCCAATCATCTTTTCGGGCGTTTTAAAATCATCACTCAGCAAAACATGTTGCTCAACGGGTATATGTTTTAAACCAAATATCATTCTTGCTCTTACACAAAATGGACAGTGCTCATAGATATACAGTTTCATTTTCGTCTCCTTAAGGCATCTATACCCCAAAACAATAAAGCTAAGGCTACAAACATGAGGAAAACGATACCGGCAGCAAGCAAAGCTTTGGGATAACCAATGCGAGTAACATTGATAAATGGATAGGGGTATCGATTAGTATAATAACCACGCACAAAAATATAAACCCCATAAGCCAACAACGAAAGCGCTGAACCCATTACGACCTTAAAATTGATACGCCTAAATGGTCCCCAAATCAGCCAAGTCAATACAGCCAGAGCAGGCGCAATAACATGTAAACTTTCATTGGCAAACCGGGCGATGCTGTTTGGTGGTATATGGATCTTTCTTAAAACTAAATTATAAACAATAGCCGTAATGACCACACCAATTAAGCCATTTAGCCGAATCACCTTAAAACCATATCGATCACATTGAGGATTTAAGCTTAAAAATATGCAACTTACCGCTAACAGAATATTTGAAAGCACAGTAAAAAAACTGAAATAATATTCAAGGCGCCCTAATGGTGATTTTGGTTGCCAAGGGCGAAGTTGGATATGCCAATAGGTATAGGTCTCAATACCAATTACAAAAAAAATATATAACGCAATAAGACAATAGATATTTCGTTTCAACATGATCATAAAGTGAACAGCCCAAATTTTGGCAGGAAGTATATATCAGAAAATAAAAAAAATACAAAACAATGTATAAATTAAAATCCTTTTAGCAACGTTTGACAAGAAGTTTCAGAAATACCCTATGTTTAAGTATAAAAATGGGTAAATTTATAGCAATTTAAGCTCAATTGAATGAGCTTCGTCTAATCTTATCGCCGAAACTGCAACTTGACTCTTGTTGGTATATAATAGTTGCAATACGTGTCATAAAGAGCAGGCTTTTTATGTCTGAAAAAGATATACCACCACAAAATAAAATGTTAATTGAACAGTTTTTAGATTCAATTTGGTTAGAACGCAATTTAGCCGAAAATACGGTTGAATCTTACCGGCACGATCTATTTGCATTAAGCCAATCGCTACAACAGCAACAAGTTAATTTTGTCAACGCACAAACGCATAACTTGCAAGAATTTTTGATGTCGAGAGTCAATGCCGGTTACCAAGCCAGTAGTTCAGCTCGGTTACTGAGCGCAACTAAACGCTTTTTCCAGTACTTATATCAAGAAAATTATCGCACTGACGATCCGTCAGCGGTTTTATCCGCGCCCAAACTACCGAAAAAGCTCCCGAAAGATCTCACTGAATCACAAGTTGATGCTTTACTTCAATCGCCTAGTATAGACGATCCAATCGAATTACGTGATAAAGCCATGTTAGAAGTGCTTTATGCAACAGGTTTGCGGGTTTCTGAATTAGTTAATTTAGAGATCAGTGATATTAGCCTTCGGCAAGGAGTGATAAGAGTTATCGGTAAAGGCAATAAAGAACGGCTAGTCCCGTTAGGGGAAGAAGCAGTCTACTGGCTTGAATTCTACTTTAAATATGCCCGTAATGATCTGTTAAAAACCGGGCCAATTGATATCCTGTTTCCCAGTCGATTGGGCAAAAAAATGACACGACAGACGTTCTGGCATCGGATAAAATATTATGCCATACTAACCGGGATTAATATTGACTCGCTATCTCCCCATGTACTACGGCATGCGTTTGCAACACATTTGCTTAATCATGGTGCCGATTTGCGTGTTGTGCAAATGTTACTTGGACATAGTAGTTTATCCACCACGCAAATTTATACACACGTGGCAACAGAGAGATTAAAACAGTTACACACTAAACATCATCCTCGAGCATAAAAGTTCAAAAAATAAGGGTAATTGAATGAAAAAATTAGTTTTAGCTTTAGCATTAATTTCAACCTCTGCGCTTGCAAGCAATAGTGATATTTTAAAAAGCTTCGAAAAACTGGGGTACAATTCCAATACAATAAAAATTAATAATTCGCCGATAAAAGGCTTAAAAGCGGTTACCACAGATGACGGAATATTTTATGTTACTGCTGATGGGAAATATCTAACACAAGGTCCTTTTTATAACGTTGAAGGTGATGAACCGGAAAATATTGCCAATAAAGATAATTTAAATGCCATTAAAAAAATTGAAAAAGATGCAATCGTTTATCAAGCTAAAAATGAAAAGTATGTCATTTGGGTTTTCACTGATTATACATGCCATTACTGTAAATTACTCCACGAAAATATTGATCAATATTTAGATGCGGGCATTTCTGTTCACTACTTTGCCTTCCCACGAAGCGGTGTTAATAGTGAAGCAGGAAAAAATATGCAGTCAATTTGGAGCGTAGCTGATCGTAAAGCAGCCTTTGACGATGCTTACAAAGGCAAAAAAATCTCACCAGCAACAAGCATGGTACCTTACGTCACCCAACAATTTGATGTGGGTAGAAGTTTAGGTATTTCTGGTACGCCAGCTATTGTTTTGCCTGACGGACAACTTGTTTCGGGTTATGTACCGGCCGATAAGTTAATTGAAATTTTAGATAAAAAAAATCCTTAAAATATTTCAATTAATTAATAATTTAGCACTAATTTAATATCCATGTTAGCGCCAATGCGCTAACATTTACATTATGAGAAAAAATAGATTATTACATCGTCCGTTACCGCAATCGCTCCCGGAATTACCGAAAGATATTCCGCAACTATTGCAGCGAATTTATGCACTACGAGGCGTGAAATCAATAAAAGAACTTGACTATACCACACGCAATTTAACCGGTTATGATAATTTAGATGGTATCAATGATGCTGTCGAATTGCTTTATCAAGCAATGAAAAATAATCAACGTGTTATGATTGTCGGTGATTTTGATACCGACGGCGCAACCAGCACCGCTTTAACAGTCAGAGCCCTAAAAAAAATGGGGTGCCAATTTGTTGATTATATTATACCTGATCGTTTTCAAGACGGTTATGGTTTAAGCACCAGTGTGGTTGAGAAAGCCATAGCTCAAAAAGCCGATCTTATTGTGACTGTCGATAATGGGATATCTTCATTCGATGCGGTTGAATTTGCCAAACAATCGAATATTGCGGTTATCATCACCGATCATCACTTATGTCCGGAGCAGTTACCTAATGCTGATGCCATAGTCAATCCGAATTTGCCTGATTGCGCTTTCCCTTCTAAACATTTAGCCGGCGTAGGTGTGGCGTTTTATTTAATGCTGGCTTTACGGGCTAAATTGCGCAAGGAAAACTGGTTTGCTAGCAATAACTTAGAAGAATATAACATTGCCAGCTTACTGGACTTAGTGGCTTTAGGAACGATTGCTGATGTGGTGCAATTAGATCATAACAATCGTATATTAGTACATCAAGGAGTCAATCGGATTCGTTCCGGCTATTGTTGTGCTGGTATCAAAGCATTATTGCAAGTTGCGAAAAAAGAGGCGGCTTGTTTTACCTCTATCGATCTTGCTTACTATATTGCGCCGCGCTTAAATGCCGCAGGAAGAATGGATAATATGTCATTGGGAGTGGAATTATTACTCTGTGATGATTTTGACACCGCCATTAAACAAGCAACCGAACTTGATGCGTTAAATAACGATCGCAAATTAATCGAACAAACAATGCATAAAGAAGCGTTATCGCTTATTGAAAAGATAGAAACACAAAAAGCGGCAATTCCTAGTGCATTAGTTGTTCATCATCCACAATGGCATCAAGGGATTATTGGGATATTATCGGCTCGGTTGAAAGAGAAATACTATCGGCCAGTGATTTCATTTGCTTCAACACAAGACGGTCTATTAAAAGGCTCCGGCCGATCGATTGCCGGTTTACATTTGCGTGATCTGATTGAACAGTTAGATCAGCTTCATCCTGATCTTTTAGTCAGCTTTGGTGGACACGCTATGGCGGTGGGTTTGTCTATTCGAGAACAAGATTTAGCCCATTTTACCGACAGTTTTGAAGCACTGGTTGATCAAGTATTAAATGATGAACTGCTTGAACAAGTGATTGAAACCGACGGTGAGATAGCCGGTCAAGATTTCAATTATGCTATAGCCAAACAGCTAAAAGATTCCGGCCCATGGGGAGAAGGCTTTTCCGAACCAATTTTTGACGGTGATTTTATCGTTCACAGACAGCAGTTATTTGCCGAAAAACATCTTAGATTAGTACTGGAGCCCAAACAAGGCGGACCCATTATTGAAGGGATATATTTCAATGCTGATACAACTAAATGGCCTGATCAGTCAATCAAAAATGTAACAATCGTTTATCACTTAGGTGTCGATGAGTTTCGAGGCAATCAAGCTGCAAAATTAATGATAAGGCATTTATGGCCTATCGCATAAGCCATAAAAATCGACTATAATTAACGAAACTACTTCAAAAAACCTATTTAACCAAACTGGTAACAAAACCATTATTTTTTACTACAATTTATACAAAGTTAAGGACTAAAAATGCATATTCATATTCTTGGTATCTGTGGCACATTTATGGGAGGAATTGCATTAATAGCCCGCTCACTAGGTCACAAAGTCACCGGTTCAGACAAAAATGTTTACCCGCCGATGAGCACCTTATTACAACGAGAAAATGTCGAAATCATTGAAGGCGACGATCCTGCGCAATTAAATCCTACACCGGATTTAGTTATCATTGGTAACGCATTATCACGGGGTAATCCTTGTGTGGAATACATTTTAGATAATAACATTCCTTATATCTCAGCACCGCAATGGTTGCATGACAATGTATTAAAAGATCGCTGGGTGATTGCGGTTGCTGGTACTCATGGTAAAACCACTACCGCCAGCATGGTAAACTGGATCTTAGAACAACAAGGCTTTAAGCAAGGCTTTGTTATTGGTGGCGTACCTGGAAACTTTGACATATCAGCCAGATTAGGCGAAGGAAATTTCTTTGTTATTGAAGCTGACGAGTATGACTGTTCGTTCTTTGATAAACGCTCCAAATTCATGCACTATTGCCCGAAAACGCTAATAATGAACAATTTAGAATTTGACCACGCTGACATATTTGATGATCTCAGCTCAATTCAAAAACAGTTTCATCACTTAGTGCGCTTAGTGCCAAGTAAAGGTCTGATTATTGCACCACAAGAAGATGTCAATCTTAAACAGGTATTAGCCAAAGGTTGTTGGAGCGATCAAATATTTACTGAATCGGAAACAGGTTGGTTAGCCCAACGAATGAATAACGATGCCAGCCACTTTGCGGTCTACTTTAATGGTAATAAAGTAGGCGAAGTTCGATACTCTTTAGTTGGTGAACATAATATGCACAACGCCATAATGGCTATTGCTGCTGCCAACAATGTCGGGGTTAAGGCTGAAGATGCTTGTCAGGCATTAGGCTCATTTATCAATGCCAAACGACGTTTAGAGTTATATGGTCAAGTGAATAATATTGAAATTTATGATGACTTTGCGCATCATCCAACCGCAATTTTAGCGACGTTAGAAGCATTACGCAGTAAAATTGGTGCTAATCGCCGAATTTTAGCCGTACTCGAACCACGTTCCAACACCATGAAACTCGGTATATCTAAAGATGAGCTTGCACCGTCGCTTGGGCGGGCTGACGAAGTTTACATGTTCCAACCGGAACAGTTACCTTGGTTGGTTGTTGATGTTGTTGATGCCTGTATTCAACCGGCTTATTGGTCGGGCGATATCGATCTTTTAGTTGAAATGATCACAAAATCCGCAAAACCGACCGACGCCATATTGATTATGAGTAATGGTGGTTTTAATGGTATTCATAAAAAGATTTTAGATAGTCTGGAAAAACAACAAATTAAAAATCAGCAAGACAAACCCTTGTTAATCAAATAGTCGTTTTCACCCCTTCAAAGATATGCCACAGCGTGTGGCATATCGTTACCAACAAGGAGGCTGCATGCAATACTTAGTCACCTCGTCTGAAATGCAGCACTATGATGCTCATACTTCGCAAACAATCGGCTTGCCTTCACTAGTGTTAATGGAACGAGCGGCATTAGCGGTCGCCAATCAACTTCAAACTGAAGATTTTAACCTAAGCAGAGTTGCGCTCATATGTGGTTATGGTAACAATGGTGGAGACGGCATTGCCGTTGCGCGTTTACTCAAATTACAACATATCGATGTGACAGTCTATTTAGTTGGCTTACCTAATAGTGCATCGGCTCAAACATTACAGCAAATTAAAATCGCTCAGCACTATCAAATCCCTGTCATGACATCGTTACCCGATTCACTTTCGTCCTATACAACGGTTGTCGATGCTATTTTCGGTATCGGTCTTAATCGCAATGTTAGTGGTGAATTTTTGCGGGCTATTGAGCTGATTAATCAAAGTCATGCCGATGTGCTGGCGATTGATATCCCTTCCGGCGTGTGTGCCGACACCGGAAAAATATTAGGTGCGGCGGTAAAAGCGAAACAGACAGTAACCTTTGCCTATTCTAAGCTCGGATTATCCTTCTATCCCGGCCTTGAGTTAGCCGGCAAAGTAACGATTGCCGATATTGGGATTTATGCCGACAAACCGGCTTCGCATTATACTTTCGAGCAAGATGATCTCGATAAATTATTACCGGTACGAGCAAATGACTCCCATAAAGGCTCTTATGGTAAAGTATTGACAATCGCCGGTTCGCAAAACATGTCCGGTGCCGCTTACTTATCGGCTAAAGCCGCCTATCGAGCCGGCGCCGGGTTAGTACGTATTTACACACCAATTTGTAATAGCACTATTTTATTATCCCAACTCCCCGAAGCATTATTATCGCCTTTTACACCAAATCACGTTAATTTTACTGAACTTGAAACATGGATAAATTGGGCATCGGTAATTGTTATCGGCCCCGGTATGGGGGTATCAGATGATAGTCATCAGATTTTATCTTACGTGCTTAACCATGCGGCCGTGCCAATTATTATTGATGCTGACGGACTTAATGTGTTATCGCAAGATTTGTCATTACTTAAGCAAGCCAAATCGCCCATTATCCTTACACCACATTTAGGTGAAATGGCCAGCCTAACCAAACGCGCTATCGATGAAATTAAACATAACTTAATCGCAACAGCAAAAACTTTTTCGCAAAAGCACAATGTCATTTGTGTGTTAAAAGATGCTAAGACCGTCGTTGCCCAACCTCACAAACCGACTTATATTAATCAATCGGGTAATAATGGTATGGCAACGGCTGGATCAGGTGATGTGTTAACAGGCATAATAGCCGGACTCATTGCCGGTCATTTACCCGCCGCTCAAGCAGCCCCAGTAAGTGTTTACTTGCACGGTTTGGCTGGTAATAAAGCAGCTGAAAAATTAAATAAATACAGTTTATTAGCTTCTGATATTATCGAAGGTTTAACCCATATACTACCCAATTAATCCCAAAATAACAGGCTCGAAACCCAATGCATTATCTCTATATTGAGGATAACTCATGAATGAAACAACCGAAATGGTTGCAATGTTATGTCGCAGAATAAAAATGGCAAGAATTGAAAAAAATTTATCACAACAAGAACTTGCCCAAAAATCTGAGCTTGGCATAGCAACCATTAAACGCATCGAAAGTGGTGAATCCATTACTTTACATACACTGATTAACGTACTAAAAGGATTGGGCGAGCTTGATCAGCTCAATAATTTACTTGCCTACAATGAACTGATGCATCATACATCAACTGAGCAAGCTAAACGAAAAAGAAAGTTACGTTCAATAAAAAGTGAAAAAGTCGATATGCTGGCCAATAATGATTTTTTACGTTCTAAAGTCAATACCATGCGCTGGAAATATTAACTTTGATCGCTTCAATTCGCCAAATTGTTAGTCGGCGAATTGAAGGATTAACTTATCGCAGTTAACGGCAAATTAACTACAATGAACGGTAATTGCCAGCCCGCCTCGTGATGTTTCACGATATTTAGCGTTCATGTCTTTACCGGTTTCATACATGGTTTCAATCACCTTATCAAGCGACACTTTGGCAACGGTTGTGCGTCTTAAAGCCATACGAGTGGCATTAATTGCTTTAACAGCGGCGATAGCATTACGCTCAATACATGGCACTTGTACTTGCCCGGCAACCGGATCGCAAGTTAAACCTAAATTATGTTCCATGGCAATTTCAGCGGCCATACAAACTTGTTGCGGATTCCCACCTAAAAGCTCAGCAAGCCCAGCGGCAGCCATGGAGCAAGCAACACCAACTTCACCCTGACACCCTACTTCTGCACCCGATATTGAGGCATTTTTTTGATAAAGCTGCCCAATTGCTCCACAAGTTAAAAAGAAACGCATTGAGATATCCGGCGTAACAGGATTAATAAACTTATCATAATAGGCAAGCACCGCAGGAATGATCCCACATGCACCATTAGTTGGCGCCGTGACAACCCGCCCACCGGCAGCATTTTCTTCACTCACCGCTAAGGCAAACATATTGACCCAATCAATAATGACCATAGGATCGCTGATAATATTATCTTTGGTGGTCGATAATTGACGGTACAAGGAAAACGCTCGGCGTGGCACTTTAAGCGGGCCGGGTAATAACCCTTCGGTATTCATGCCCCGTTTAATACAATCTAAAATAGTCTGCCCGACACGATGAAAATAGTCTTCAATCTCTTCATAAGAGTGCAATTCCAGCTCGTTTTTCATCATAATACTGGAAATGGATAACGAATTATCTTCACACGATTTTAATAGCTGTGCGGCAGTCGAAAATGGATAAGGCAACAAAACCGGATTTTGCTCTTGCTGACCAAATTGCGCCTCTTCAACAATTTTGCCCCCACCAACAGAGTAGTAAGTTTTTTGAAACAGCAGCTCATCGCCATGATAAGCGCTTAATGTCATACCGTTTTCATGTAATGGTAAAAATTTAGAATGAAAAACCATACACTCAGCTAGTGGAAAATCAATTTCATAACGATTGTCATAAATCGATAACCGATTAGTCTGACTAATTTTTTCAATAAATATCGGGATGTTATCAATATTGACGGTATCGGGTTTTTCACCAGCCAGCCCCAGAATAATGGCGATATCGGTCTGATGCCCCTTACCGGTTAGTGATAATGAACCATAAACATCTGCTACAATTTTGGTTACAGACGGCATCAACCCTTGACTTATCAGCTCATCGACAAATGCTTTTCCAGCTCGCATTGGTCCGACTGTATGTGAACTTGACGGCCCAATACCGATTTTAAATATTTCAAATACCGAACTCATATTTTTCCCTTTTCAAAGCCCAATGTAACTGAGCCTTTTTGATAAAAACTTTATAGATTACTCAAACAAATTGGATAACAAACATCTGTGTTAAAAGCTTAACAACCACCAGTTAGGACAAAACGCCTCACGCTTAGAATGAAAAATTAGGACTGCTTTATAACACAATTGCTATCAACTTGAAGAATATTTATCCGCCTATTAACCTAAGCGGATTTTTTCTTTAAATGGTCATCATTACTGATAAATTCAAGCTTAAAGCAAATTATAAATCGCTGCTGAAATAGCAATCAAACCCATAATGACAATAAATACATTACTTAATTTGCCACGATACTTAGCTAATGCCGGTAATTTGTTGATCGCATACATTGGCATTAAAAACAGCAGTATCGCTAAAATTGGACCACCCAATGATTCAATTAAACCTAAAATACTCGGATTAAGTGTGGCTGTTCCCCAGGCCGTGATAAACATAAAGCCAATGGCAATTTTATCTAATTTTGCCGGTGAAATTGTCTTATCACAGCTACGCAGTGCTTTATTAACCACGCCATTAAAGCCCTCTTTACCCCCTAAATAGTGGCCTAAAAATGATTTCGCCATTGCAATAAACGCAATTGGGGGACCAATATACTCAATAACAGGTGAATTAAATCGGTTTGCCAAATAAGATAATGTCGAAATATTTTGTGCTTTTGCATCCAACAGCTCAGCAGGGGTTAAGCAAAGTGCACAGCTAAACACAAAAAACATGACCGTTACAACCATCATTATATTACTTGCAGCAATAATTGTAGAGCATTTTGGTTCAGCGTAAACATCGCCATACTCTTTGCGTTTAGCAACGGCTAAAGAAGAGATAATTGGAGAGTGATTAAATGCAAATACCATAACCGGAATAACCAGCCACAGCGTCATTAAAATACTTTGACTGCCGTCACTACCGGCCCCACTTAATGATACGTTAGCAAAAATTTCACCATTCCATTCCGGAATTAAAAATAGCGCTAAAATCATCAATACAGCAATAAAAGGAAACACTAAAATCGACATCACTTTGACAATCAGCTCTTCACCAAAGTGAACAATCGACATTAAAAAAGCGACTAATACAAAAGATAATAACGCCCTCGGTATCGATGCCATGCCTAATTGATGTACCATAAAGCTATCAACAGTATTGGTGATACCAACGCTGTAAACCAATAAAATCGGGTAGATAGCAAAAAAATAGAGCACCGTGATAAAGTTGCCGGCAGTTCGTCCAAATGCCTCTTCAACCACCACTGTAATATCGCCTTCAGGTTTTTTACCCGATAAAACAAATCGACATAACGCTTGATGAGCATAAAATGTCATCGGAAAGGCAAGGACTAACATCACCAATAGTGGAATCAAGCCCCCGACACCGGCATTTATTGGTAAAAACAGAACGCCAGCCCCGATTGCAGTGCCATACAGACTTAGCATCCATAAGGTATCACTTTTACGCCACTTAGGTAATTTTACCCCATTGGTACCCCCAACAACATCTTTGTTTTCTACAGCATTATCCATATAAAATTCTCCTATACCTAAAAATTTGGGCGTATGATATCAATTTAACAACGTTACTAAAGTGATCTACATCACACAAATAAATAAAAAATTAAATATAATCAATGAGATAAACATATCTTTTTTGATACTTAGCCAATTTCCTAATTACTAAGGCATCATTTTTGATACGAAATGCATAAAAATCACTATCCTAATTACATAAATCTGTAGGTTGATCTAACTAAACTCGTTTAAACCAATTATGCCACTGCAAAAAAAATAACAATAAAATTACTTTAGTGTTACGTTAGGTACTGCTAAACTAGCTAACATTTTTATTATATTTATAGATAAATTATTTTTTCAGGATAAACGTATGCGAACCAGTAAATATCTTCTTTCTACGTTAAAAGAAACGCCTGCTGATGCTGAAGTCATTAGCCATCAATTAATGTTACGTGCCGGAATGATCCGCAAAGTTGCCGCGGGATTATATACTTGGCTACCGACTGGTTATCGTGTGCTAAAAAAAGTTGAAAACATTGTTCGTGAAGAGATGAATAAAGCCGGTGCGATCGAAGTGCTAATGCCGGTTGTTCAACCTGCCGATATTTGGCAAGAGAGCGGACGCTGGGAACAATATGGTCCGGAATTATTAAGAATTAAAGATCGTGGCGATCGTGATTTTGTCTTAGGTCCAACCCATGAAGAAGTCATTACTGATTTAGTGCGTAATGAAGTGAGTTCATATAAACAATTACCGCTAAATATTTATCAAATTCAAACAAAATTCCGTGATGAAGTTCGCCCAAGATTTGGCGTGATGCGATCACGTGAATTTATTATGAAAGATGCTTATTCGTTCCATACCACTCAAGAATCGCTTCAAGAAACTTATGATGATATGTATAAAGCCTATAGTGCGGTATTTACTCGTGCCGGATTAAACTTTAGAGCGGTGCGAGCGGATACAGGCTCAATTGGTGGTAACTGGTCACACGAATTTCAGGTATTAGCTGACAGCGGCGAGGATGATATTGTTTTTTCAACCGAATCGGATTACGCTGCCAATATTGAAATGGCACAAGCATTAGCTCCAACGCAAACTCGCCTTGCGCCAACAAGCGCCATGACATTAGTTGATACGCCTAATGCCAAAACTATTGAGGAATTAGTCGAACAATTTGAATTACCGATTGAAAAAACGGTTAAAACACTCATGGTTAAAGCAAGTAAAGAGAGTGGGCACCAGCTAGTTGCACTATTAGTCCGTGGTGACCATAGTTTAAATGAGATTAAAGCAGAAAAGATTGATATTGTGGCATCTCCTCTTGAATTTGCGACCGAAGAAGAGATACGGGCAATTGTTAAAGCTGGACCAGGATCATTGGGACCAATTAATCTCAATATGCCAATTATTATTGACCGTGATGTGGCTGTAATGAGTGATTTTAGTGCGGGCGCCAATATCGATCATAAGCACTACTTTAATATCAACTGGGAACGTGATTGCCCACTTCCTCGCATCGAAGATATTCGTAATGTTGTTGAAGGAGATATCAGCCCGGATGGTAAAGGCACGCTACAAATAAAACGAGGTATCGAAGTTGGGCATATTTTCCAACTGGGTACTAAGTACTCACAAGCAATGAAAGCCACTGTACAAGGTGAAGATGGTCAAAATCATGTGATGATCATGGGCTGTTATGGTATTGGTGTAAGCCGTATTGTTGCTGCTGCCATTGAGCAGTGTCATGATGAACGTGGGATTGTATGGCCGGAAGCGATTGCGCCTTTCAGTGTTGTGATTATACCTATGAACATGCATAAATCAGAAAAAGTACAAGCAACGGCTGAAAAGCTCTATGCCGACTTGCAAGCTGCTGGCATAGAAGTACTATTTGATGATCGTAAAGAGCGCCCGGGCGTTATGTTTGCTGATGCTGAGCTTATCGGTATTCCACACACCATTGTCATTGGCGAAAGAAACTTAGATAACGGCGAAGTTGAATATAAACATCGTGCCGGTGGTGATAAAACGCTGGTAAAAGTTGAAGATATCCTTAGCTTTATCCAAAAACGCCGTCAGTCAATTTAACACTGAATCAATTATCGAAGATGAATTATAAAACACAACATCTAATAGCAAACTATCCAAGCATGCTAAAACAATTGGTGATGCTATTATTGTTGTGTTATTTAATTTTGATTACCGCCGGTTGCCAGTTGCCGAATAAAAACCAGCTGGAACTACCCGGCAATTTTCATAAAATTTCTGATGATGTTTATCGCGCCGAACAACCAACAACGAAACAGCTACAGAATCTTAATGAGCTGGGCTTTAAAACTATCATTAATTTACGATTATTGCACAGCGATCGTGGTAGATTAACCGATACTAACCTCTCTGAGGTTTGGGTTAGAATGCGAGCCGGAGATATCAATGATGAAAACATGATTGAAGTGCTGACCGCTATTGCCAAATCCCCTAAACCGATTCTGATCCATTGTTGGCATGGTAGCGATCGCACCGGTGCAGTCAGTGCGATGTACCGTTTGGTTTTTCAAAACTGGACAAAAGAGCAAGCAATAAACGAATTGATGCAACCGGAATTGGGTTATCACAAAAAAGCATACCCCAATATCATACAATATCTGAAACAAGTGGATGTTGAAAAAATCCGTGCAGTCGTATTTCAATAATTCATTTTAGGTATAAAAAACCGTTCAAGTTCGCCTCAATACGCATTTTATGCTTTTTTAGGAAAGGTTATTAAAATTCAGTGTGGTATTGTCTTTTTTTCAGCTAAAATAACTGCCTATCACTCCTATGATTATGGTTGAAAAGAATGTTAAAGAAAGCAATCGCATTAGTTTTATCAAGTACATTATTATTACAAAATAGCGCTGTCGTCTACGCGAATAACATCTCCCTACCGGATATCGGCACCGCTGCCGCTTCGACCTTAAGTATTGGTCAAGAACTGGAAATGGGCGATTACTACATGCGAATGCTTCGAGCCAGTGCGCCAATCATTAACGATCCGGTTTTGAACCAATATATTAATGAGATTGGCAAAAAGTTAGTGTCAAAATCTGAATCCGTGCAAACCCCTTTCCATTTTTACATTATGCGAAGCGATGTGCTAAATGCTTTCGCCTTTTTTGGTGGAAATGTGGTGATTCATTCTAAACTTATATTAGATACCGATAACGAAAGCCAACTCGCCTCCGTTATGGCGCATGAAATTGGCCATGTTACTCAACGCCATTTGGCAAGAGCAATGGAAGCACAGAATCGTAATAGCCCTTATGTCTGGGGAGCTACGTTAGGCTCGTTATTGCTTACTTTAGCCAATCCTGAAGCTGGCATGGCAGCCATGACCGGCACGATGGCAGGATCGCAACAAAGCATGATAAGCTTTACTCAATCAAATGAACAAGAGGCCGATCGTGTCGGGCTTAGAACATTAGTTAAAGCGGGTTTTGATCCTAACGCTTCATCTGAATTTTTACAAAAACTCGCCGATCAAAGCCGTTTTACCACTAAACCGCCAGAAATTTTATTGACTCACCCCTTACCCAATAGCCGTTTAAGCGATGTTCGCAGCCGTTCCTTACAGTACGGTAAAAAAAATGTCTCCTCGTCAATAGACTACTATTTAGCCAAAGCACGACTTGCTATTCTTTATAACTCAAGAAATAAAAACATTGCTAAACTCTTGATTGAAGATTACAAAAAACTTAATACGCCACAAAGTAAAGTAGCCATTATCTATGCCAATGCGCTGGTTGATAATCATAATGGCAATAATCAGAAAGCTAAAGAGCAACTACAACCATTATTAGATAATGATCCAAACAATATCTGGTATATCGATTTAATGACCGATATTGATTTGGCAATGAATAATGGCAGCAGCGCTATTACTCGCCTGCAAGCGGCACTGAAACATTCACCGAATAACGCGGCATTAAAGCTTAACCTTGCAAATGCCTATATTAAAACGAAAAACTATCAGCAAGCAGCCAGTTTGTTACATCGTTATACCTTTGATAACAGTGATGATCAAAACGGCTGGGAATTACTGGTACAAGCTTACGGTGGCTTAAATTCACGCGCGCAAGAAATGAGCGCTCAAGCTGAAGTACAAGCGTTAGACGGTGATTTTGAAGGGGCAATTAATATCTTGCAAAATGCCAAACGTCAAACCAAAAACAATCAGACTTTAATTTCAAAGATTGATGCAAGAATTAATCAAATACAAAAACTACAAAAACGCTATGCGCCTTATCGAAGATAAAAAATAGCAAAACATCTCCAGACGACATTCACGATGAGTCTGGAGAATAAAATCACACTATTTTTGGTTTAAATGATCGACATTATTGAAGAATTTAACTGAAAATTGACCTTCTGTCTGATCATCTGATTGCTGATAGTTCACCACGCTAATACTGGTATTTAACATTCGTGGGAAGTAATCCTCGTCACGATGCAACCGCCAGTCACCGCCATTTAGAACGCAAAGCAATAAGCGCAATACCGTGCCATGCGAAACCACAAGAATGTTACCATTTTGTTCGGGTGCATTTTGCACAATGGTGGTTAATGCGTTTTTCATTCGGGATAGCACTTCAAGGTAGTTTTCACCTTGATTGACACTTGCATCAAAATTAGCCGGATCGGTTAAATAAGTATTAAATTCCGGGACTTCTTTTTTCAGCATAGGAACATGCTGACCTTCCCAGGTACCAAAATCCATTTCCCGAAGATCGGCAAGTTCAAATGTTGGTATCACATTATCATTTTCATGAATAATATAATCTCGAGTTTCCATTGCTCGTTGCTGAGGGCTGGAATACGCCTGCATAAAAGGCACATTTTTTAAATGCTGTCCGGTCACTTTAGCCCCTAAAATACCGTCTTGAGTTAAAGGAGAATTTTGCGATCCTTGCATCTGATCTTTAATATTCCACTCAGTTTGACCGTGTCTTATTAGATATAAATTTAGATCTTTCATTCGTGCTTACTACCTTTTAATTTTATGATTTTGACTGTTGATGTTTATCTTTTCTCAGCAATGCCAAACAAGTTTGCAAAGTCTCATCCATCGGCGCTTGTAGTTGCATTGGCTCTAAGCTTTTGGGATGAATAAATTTTACATTGGCAGCGTGTAAAAATAATCGATTCAACTCGGTTTTATTTAATAATACATCAAATTGATGACAACCATACCTGTCATCAAAAGCAATCGGGTGTCCGGTATATTGAGTATGCACCCGAATTTGATGCGTTCGCCCTGTGACAGGACTTGCTTTTATCAATGTGGCACATTCAAACCGCTCTTCAACTTTAAAGCGTGTTTCTGAAGGTTTACCATTTTTATCGACTTTAACGACTCGTTCACCACTTTTAAGCACATTTTTAAGCAACGGCGCTTGCACGACTTTGCATTCAGAAGGCCAACTGCCTTTGACTAAAGCAAGATAGTTTTTGGTCATCTGTTTTAATCGGAGTTGTTCATGCAGTGCTTTTAAAGCTGAACGTTTTTTAGCAATTAACAGCACACCCGAAGTTTCACGGTCGATACGGTGAACTAATTCAAGAAATTTTGCTTCTGGTCTTAACGCACGTAATCCCTCAATAACGCCAAAACTCAGCCCACTACCGCCGTGCACCGCGATGCCGGAAGGTTTGTTAATGGCCAAAATGACCTCATCTTCATAAATAATCGCTTTTTCTAAATCAGCCACTTTGTTGAGCTTAGTTGATATTTCCGGCGCGGGCTTTTCTGACACACGAATAGGCGGAATACGAATTTCATCCCCGATATTTAACTTATATTCGGGTTTTATACGTTTTTTGTTAACCCGCACTTCCCCCTTTCTCAATATGCGATAAATCATACTTTTTGGGACACCTTTTAAATGTGTGATCAAAAAGTTATCGATACGTTGAGTCGCATTTTCTTCAGATATCGTCACAAAAGTAACGTTTAATTTTTTTTGTGGGGCGTTTGTATGCATATAGGTGATAACTCGTTGATAATTGCTTCCCAATAATAATCCAGACTTTGAAAATGATTAGTTAATATATTCATTTTTTGTTCAAAATCATCAAAATAGTGTGCTCTATTTTTTTTATCATTTTTCCAATTATTTAAAAATAATTCATAATAATAAATAGAGAATAGAAATTGAAATAATCCAACATTTAATATAATTTTTTTCTTATTTGAAGGAAAAAATAAATAAACGTGATGATTAGTAATATTATATATTATCTTTCCATTTTCACTATCATCTAAAATTAATTCATTATTATTGAGATAGTTAGTTTCTTTTGTAAATTTAAAATCTAATTCTGTGGAGTTGGGTAAACCGATATTAAATAGTATTTCTGCATCTTCAATATTTAAACTATCTCTTAAATCATTGTTATCGTTTTTTATAATTAAATTATCTTGAAAAAATAATTTGATTTGCGCTAGTTGATTTGTCATTCTTCTTCCATTATTACTAGGAAAAACCGGTTTTTTGCAAATATTAAATTTTCAATATCTGCTTAAACTTTTTAAGTTTCTTTTGTTAAATCCGGATAGTCATAACTTTGATTAATTAGAGATGATGAGTCCACTATCAATGAGTAAAAGTCGTTTTACATTATTGAAAAATCCTCTACACTACCGCTAACTTAATAATAGAACATTTTCCAATACACTCACTGATGAATGATTATAACGGAATACGGGAGAATAAAATAGTATGTTAGCATTGCTCAATCAATACTCACGTGGAAGAATAGCATGGGCGCTATTATTTTTATCTACAGCTGTTTTTGAAATAACCGCACTCTATTTTCAACACGGTTTAGGGCTAGCCCCTTGTACGCTTTGTATTTATCAACGATGTGCAATTTACGGCATCATGTTAGGCAGTATTTTCGGATTAATTGCCCCCCAAAAGCTAATTTATCGCCTATTGGGTATTGCAATTTGGTTATATAGTGCCTATAAAGGTTTGAACTTAGCCATGTATCACGCCCATTTACAATTTGAACCCAATTTAACCGACAGCTGTGCTATAAACGTTCAATTTCCAAGTTGGCTACCATTAAATCAATGGTTTCCAAGCATGTTTAATGCTTATGGTAGCTGCGCTGAAAAAATATGGTCATTTTTAACCATTGAAATGTCACAATGGATGATTATCATTTTTGCCTGCTATATTATTGTCGGTATCATTGTCCTGTTTTCCCAAATTTTCCCAACAGCCAAAAGCTCGACGTGGCATAAATAATATTAGACTGGCACTTTTTGCCGAGTTTGTTAGAATGTGTGACAATTTTATTTTACAAATTGTCACACACAAATGCTTTTGGAATATCATCCGCCTACTGATCCGTGGCTTTCAATTCTATATCAAGATGATCATATTGTGGTTGTTAATAAGCAATCTGGTCTGCTATCTGTTTCGGGTAATAAGCCTCAATTTATTGACAGTATTATTCATCGTCTACAACAAAAATATAGTTATGTTGAATCGGTACATCGTTTAGATATGGCAACCAGCGGTATTATGGTCGCTGCGCTATCTAAACTTGCCGATCGTGAAATTAAGAAACAATTTAGAGAACGGATTCCGAAAAAAACTTATATCGCTGTTGTACATGGGCATATTGAACAAGATTGTGGCCAAGTTGAACTGCCTTTGATTTGTGATTGGCCTAATCGTCCACGGCAAATGGTTGATATGGAAAACGGTAAACATGCATTAACCGAATATCAAGTCGTTGCTCGCAATAGTGACAACACCACACGGGTTGAGTTATACCCGTTTACTGGTCGTTCGCATCAATTACGAGTACATATGCAAGCTATCGGACACCCAATTTTAGGCGATAAATTTTATGCGCACCCAGAAGCTTTTGCGATGTCGAAAAGATTGCTATTACACGCACAATCACTCACGATTAATCACCCTAAAACCGGGGAAAGCATGACATTTACTTGTGAACCGGAATTTTAAACCGCTAGGTAATCAGTAACCATTTAACTGACTAAAATAGCCTAAACAACATCAATCAATTAAGGAGCAACAAAATGCAACAAATTGTTTTAGCAACCAATAATCAAGGTAAGGTCAATGAGTTACAAACGCTATTAGCCGACGCCGGTTTTAATATTGTTGCGCAAAAACAGTTCAATGTTCCGGACGCTGAAGAAACAGGTTTAACCTTTGTTGAAAATGCTATTTTAAAAGCTCGTCATACTGCAAAATTAACCGGTTTACCCGCCATTGCTGACGACTCAGGATTAGTTGTTCAAGCGCTTAATGGCGCTCCTGGGATCTATTCGGCTCGTTATGCCGGTGAGCATGGCAACGACCAGAGTAATAATGAAAAATTACTCGATGCATTAAAAAATGTCCCGCCGGAAAATCGGCAAGCTTACTTTTATTGTGCGCTGGTATATTTGCAACATGAAAACGACCCAACGCCCATTATCTGTTTAGGTAAATGGGATGGTGTTATCTTAAATGAATTAAAAGGCGAAGGTGGTTTTGGTTACGATCCGCTGTTTTATATACCGCAACTCAATTGCACAGCAGCGGAGTTAACCAAAGATCACAAAAGCCAGATATCACACCGTGGATTAGCGCTTAAGCAGTTAATTGCCCAAATTAAAGCTAAGCACTAAAGCATCATGTTTTGCATGATTGTTTATACACAAAATTGCACAACAAGAAGTAAAAAGTATATACTTAAGGCAACAAATATGCTGGAGTTGTTATCATGATTTTAATGATAGTAAGTGGTCGTTCAGGTTCCGGAAAATCGATTGCGTTACGTGCATTAGAGGATATGGGGTTTTATTGTGTCGATAATATCCCGCTTGCACTATTACCACAATTAGCCGATTCATTAAAAAACAACAATACCCCTGTTGCCGTTAGTATTGATATCCGAAATTTACCCGCCAATTTTGACTTTAATCACGATGTATTACAGCGTTTACCGGCATCGGTAACCCCCGAAATTATCTTTTTCGATTGCAGTCGAAACACCCTTATTCGCCGTTACAGTGAAACAAGACGCATTCACCCTTTAACCAATCAAAAATATTCGTTAGAAGAAGCTATCGACCTTGAAGAAAAATTTCTGGAGCCATTAAAATCGCACGCTAGCTTAGTGATTAATACCGATAATCTTTCGGTACATGAGCTATCAAGTATTTTAAGATCTCGAATTTTAGGTAAAAAAGAGCGTGAATTAACTATTATTTTTGAATCGTTTGGCTTTAAACATGGTTTGCCGGTCGACGCCGATTTCGTTTTTGATGTGCGCTTTTTACCCAATCCACACTGGGATATCAATTTACGAGCCCTAACCGGATTAGATGAGCCGGTTAAGCAATATCTGTTAAAACATGACGAAGTGACCAATTTTATCTATCAAACAGCCAATTACCTTAAGCAATGGCTGCCTCTTTTAGAAAAAAATAACCGCAGTTATTTAACCATTGCTATCGGTTGTACGGGTGGTCAACATCGTTCGGTTTTTATTGCTGAGCAGTTAGCGGCGTTTTTCCGGGCGCAAAATAAACAAATTCAAGTTCGTCATCGCACGCTGGAAAAAAAGTAACCGCTACTGTTTGGTTAGCATAAACTGACACAATAGCTCAAATAATTGTCGATATTTGTCGAGTAGTTTTTCTAAGTAAAGTGGGTTTTGCGTAGGTAACTCCGGGGCTGGAATTAACTCGCTGATTTTAATTAATTCAATATCATCGGGTAAATTTGCCAGTTTAGATGTTAGTACATTCACCGTTTGTGGATGAGGATGACCAATTGCAATTGCCACGCCATGCTTGCGCGCAACGTTAATTGCTGATTCAAATTGCTGGCCGATTGCGGTTTCAGTTATTTTATCATCTAAAAAGACATCTCGCTCAAGAACGGGAATAGCGTACTGGCTTGCCGCCTCTTTGGTTTTAGTTCTACCGATTGTCTTACTATCTAAAAAAAACATTGAGTAGTTGCTTAAGGCTTTCATCACATGATTCATACCCGTAAGATCCGAGGTCATCAAACTCCCCATATGGTTATTGACACCAATTGCATAAGGTACACGCTCTACTGCATCGGTAACAATTCGACTCACGACAGACTCTTCCATATAAGGAAAAAGGGTATCTTTCTCGAGCGGTTGTTTTCCTGTAGGTGCCATAGGTAAATGAATAATCACATCATTACCATGCTGATGAGCTAGCGTTGCAATCTTCTGTGCATTTGGAGAATTAGGTAAAACAGCGATAGTAATATTGGGTGAAAGCGCAATAATTTTCTGTTCGTTACTTTGCCGATAACCAAAATCGTCGATAACCAAAGCGAGTTTTGCCGCCCAAACACAGTGGACATTAACGACCATTAAGCTAAAAAAAATAAAATGTACTAAACGTATCATCATTTTAACCACCCTCTTGGATCAAGCGCTTTACCGTCTCGCCTAATTTCAAAATATAAGCTTGGCGTATTTTGCCCGCCGCTTGAACCAACTAAAGCAATAGGTTGATTGGCATGAATTTTATCCCCAACATCAACTAAAACTCGTTGATTATATCCATATAAGCTCATATCGCCTTTACCATGTTCCAGTGCAACAACAAAACCATATCCTTGTAACCAACTGGCAAGAATAACTCGCCCATCTGCAATCGCTTTTACTTGTGTTCCGTCATTAGCATTAATTACCATTCCTTTCCAATGAAGTTCACCTTGTAAAGACTCACCAAATCGATGCGCAACAGTTCCGCTAACCGGCCAATCAAATTGGTGTCCGGGCTGACCAATACCACTGACACGAGCCATTAAACTGCGTTCGTCAGCGCTAAGTGTATAGTTTGTATTTTTCTGTTTTGCCTCAATGTGTTTTGCTTGTCTGGCTTCTTCTTCAGCAATAAGACGGCTCTCTCTTTCTGCCTGAGCAATTTTAGCTTGTAGTTTGGTTTCGTTTTCTTTTAGCTGAGCCAATTTTTGCTCATTTATTTGCATCGACGATTCAAGCGAGTTAATGGTTTTTTGCCGATCTTTTTGATTTTTCACAAGCCCGACTTGCTCTTGTTTCTGTTTGGTTTGTAATGCTTTTTGCGTAGTGAGTTTTATTTGTAACGCCGCTTTTTTATCGTTAAGTTGTAATTGCGTTTCACGCAGGGCATTAATTTGCTGCTCTCTTGCCTGATTGATATAACGATAATAGGTAATTAAACGTTCATTGCGATCGTTCTCTTCACTGGCAAAAATAAGTTCGAAACCGGTACTTTTTCCCAATTTAAACGCACTTTCAAGCTGTTTAGCTAATACCTGCCGTTGTTGCGTTTGTTTAGCGCTCAAATCATCGATTTGTTTAATTAATTGGTTGATTTCAGAATTGAGTTTTTTAAGTATGGTGCCATTTTTTTCAATGGATGTGAGTAGTTTGGCTATTTGTGTTTCTTGTTCTTTAAGCGCATTAACTAATTGTGTTCGCTCTTTTTTTTGCTCAGCTAAACGGGTTTCTTGCTCTTCAATGGATTGACGTATAATTTGTAATTGCTGATTATCATCAGCATACAAAAAACTAACTTTCATTAAGCAAATTAGCGTTACGACGACAATTTTGTTATGAATAGACATGGCGTTTGAATTTTTAGTTTATTACCAAGCAATTAAGATAGTTTTACTATACCGATAAATAAGCCAATATGCAAAATGAAAACAGTATCAAATCGGTTAAACAATATATTAAATTATATAATGATTAGGCATTTCACAAGCTTGAATAAAAAGTATAAAATACAGCACTATTTAAATTATTGAAAAATCAATTCAACCATTAAAGATAACATCATGCAAAAGTTTAATGTCAAAACCTTTCAAGGGTTAATACTTACGTTACAAGATTACTGGGCTAATCAAGGTTGTACGGTAATTCAACCGTTAGATATGGAAGTTGGCGCCGGCACCTCTCATCCGATGACCTGTTTACGTGCACTAGGACCTGAGCCTATCAATGCCGCTTATGTTCAACCTTCACGCCGCCCAACCGATGGTCGCTATGGTGAAAATCCCAACAGGTTACAACATTATTATCAGTTTCAAGTTATCTTAAAACCGTCACCAGAGAATATCCAAGAGCTCTATTTAGGATCACTCAAAGAGCTAGGACTCGATCCAACAATTAATGATATTCGTTTTGTCGAAGACAATTGGGAAAACCCTACGTTAGGCGCATGGGGATTAGGCTGGGAAGTTTGGTTGAATGGTATGGAAGTGACTCAGTTCACCTACTTTCAGCAAGTAGGCGGGCTTGAGTGTAAACCGGTAACAGGCGAAATAACTTATGGTTTAGAACGCTTAGCGATGTATATTCAAGGTGTCGATAGTGTTTACGATTTAATCTGGAGCGACGGTGCTTTTGGTAAAACTACCTATGGCGATGTGTTTCATCAAAACGAAGTTGAACAATCGACTTACAATTTTGAATATGCCAATATCGACTTTTTATTTTACTGCTTTGAACAACATGAAAAAGAAGCAAAATTTTTACTTGAATTAGAAAAACCTTTACCGCTACCTGCTTATGAACGAATTTTAAAAGCTGCACATTGCTTTAATTTACTTGATGCCCGTAAAGCGATTTCAGTAACTGAGCGACAACGCTATATATTGCGGATCAGAACATTAACCAAAATGGTTGCTGAAGCTTATTACGCCTCGCGTGAAGCACTTGGATTCCCGATGTGCCAAAATTCACCGTCAAACGAAAATGCATCATCTAAGTAGGAAGATAAATATTATGCAAAAAACATTTTTAGTGGAAATTGGTACAGAAGAGTTACCACCAAAATCACTCCGCACATTAGCGCAAAGTTTTGCCGCTAACTTTATTGAACAACTGGATATTGCTAATTTAGAACATGGTGAAGTACTTTGGTACGCATCGCCACGGCGTTTAGCGTTAAAAGTATTAAATTTAAATGATACTCAGCCCGATAGCCAAATTGTTAAACGTGGCCCGGCAGTGAGTGCCGCTTTCGATCAAGCAGGCAATCCAACCAAAGCGGCAGAAGGTTGGGCTCGTGGTTGTGGTATTAGCGTCGATCAAGCTGAGCGTGTGCAAACCGACAAAGGTGAATGGCTATCTTATACCCAATATCAAAAAGGTCAGGCGGTTGTTGATCTCTTGTGTGATATGGTAAAAGCCGCGCTGAGCAAATTACCAATACCTAAACCGATGCGCTGGGCGGCTCGTCAAGTTGAGTTTATCCGCCCTAGCCATACTGTGACAATGCTATATGGTGATGAGCTGGTTCCCGGCACAATTTTAGATATTCAATCAGACCGCATTATCCGTGGTCACCGTTTTATGGGTGAACAAGAGTTTACCATTGATCATGCTGATCAGTATCCGGACATTCTTGAGCAGCGTGGTAAAGTCATTGCTGATTATGACAAACGTAAATCAATTATCAAACAGCAAGCACAAGAGGCGGCAGCTAAACTTAACGGTAAAGCAGATTTAACCGAAAGTTTACTTGAAGAGGTCTCATCTTTGGTTGAATGGCCGGTTGTGTTAACGGCAAAATTTGAAGAGCGATTTTTAGATGTGCCGGCCGAATCACTGGTGTATACCATGAAAGGCGATCAAAAATACTTCCCTGTTTATGATAATCAAGGCAAATTACTGCCGAATTTTATTTTTGTTGCCAATATTGAATCAAAAGATCCACAAGTGGTGATTGCCGGTAATGAAAAAGTGGTGCGCCCACGTTTAGCCGACGCCGAATTTTTTTATAAAACCGATTTAAAACAGCGTTTAGAAGACCGCTTACCTCGCCTTGAAACCGTGTTATTTCAACAACAACTTGGCACCGTTAAAGATAAATCATTACGAATCGAAGCACTGGCCGGTTATATAGCCGAGCAAATTGGCGCTGATGTTGCTAAGGCCAAACGTGCCGGAAAATTAACTAAGTGTGATTTAGTCACTAATACCGTGTTTGAGTTTCCCGAAACGCAAGGTATTATGGGACGATATTTAGCCATAAAAGACGGCGAAAGTATTGAAGTTGCCACTGCCATTGAAGAACAGTATAAACCACGTTTTTCAGGTGATGAATTGCCGAGCACAAACGTATCATGCGCGGTTTCAATCGCTGAAAAAATGGATACCTTAGCGGGTATTTTTGGTATCGGTCAACACCCTAAAGGCGATAAAGACCCGTTCGCATTACGCCGTGCGGCAATCGGTGTTTTACGTATTATTGTTGAAAAAAGCTTACCTTTAGATTTGCTTGATTTAACAAACTATGCGACATCACTATATGGCGATAAGTTAAACAATAAAAACGTTGTGACCGATATTGTCAGCTTTATGCAAGGTCGCTTCCGAGCATGGTATCAAGAGCTTGGTTTTGCAATCGATACCATTCAAGCGGTGTTAGCACTTAATCCAACTAAACCGGCTGATTTTGATGCCCGGATTAAAGCTGTTACCCATTTTAGAACGCTACCGGAAGCCTCTTCACTGGCTGAAGCCAATAAACGGGTTTCAAATATTTTATCGAAAGCACAAGTGCAAATTCCCGATACTATTAATACGGCATTATTAGAAGCCGGAGCAGAAGGTGAATTAGCGAAACAAGTGGTGATATTAAACGATAAGTTAGCACCTTATTTTAATGAAGGTCGTTATCAAGATGCGTTAGTTGAATTATCATCATTAAAATCACCTGTTGATGAATTTTTTGCATCAGTCATGGTGATGGCTGATGATGAAAAAATTAAACTCAATCGCTTGGCCTTGTTGAAGAAACTGCAAAATTTATTTTTAAAAGTTGCCGATATCTCTTTATTACAAGCATAACAACTATCTTATTTATAATAACAAGTGGTAATCAAGCGATTGCCACTCAGTGGATATAATATGAACAAACAATCAAGTTTAAGATTTAATGAAGTTTTCAAGCAAACTATTCATTTTATTAGCAATCGAATTGGGACGATTATTATTACCTGCATCATTTTTGGTGTATTAATGACATTGGCTATCAATAGTTTCTTTTATCAAGAATTACTAACTGAATTTGAAACTAATCCTGCTGTTATTATCTATCCCTTTTTTCAGTTTTATTTAGTTCACACGTTTATAATTGCAATCATTATTGCAATGATTTATAGTTTTTCTCACTGTGATAATTTAAATATCAATAAATTAATATCTAACTCAGTAGCAAAATTTTTTCAGTTATGCGTTTTTTATTTACTATTTATTGGGGTGATATTATTTCCTTTAATGATCGTCATTTTTTTATTACAGCATGTATTGTTATTACTATTTCCCCAACAAGGTGAAACGATATTTGACCTAATGATGACGATTGTTTCTTTAATTTTTCTATTTGTATTTTATTTTTATTGCGCATCTATCGTTGAACCTAAACAAAAAAGATTTAAGGATCTTTTTGCCGATGCCTTTAATTTTAGGATAAATCTTAAATCAGCAACAGCAATAATGTTCATTTGTTATATTGTTTGTGTCTGTGTTGTCTTACCACCGGTATTAAACTCACTAAACGCTGAAAATTACTTTGTTGTTATGAGTATTTTATTTTGTTTGACTTACTTTCTGATTTTTGTGTTGATAAGCTTTTTTTATCGTTTCATCACTTTACAGACCAATAATCAAACACCTGTATCGAAAAAAGATGAAGATGATCAGCAGTATAACAGTCTTATTTTGTAATCACTTTGCTTACTCGCTGGCTTTCCGTCAGCGGGTTGTTAAAGTTAGTTATTCAACGATTAAGGCCAATATCCGGATTAAATATCATGACACCTGCGATAAATCTTCTCAAAAAGCACAATATTCGTTTTCATCTTCATCAATATGATCATGACCCCAAACAGACACATTTTGGTCAAGAAGCCATTGATAAACTTGATCCTGATTCAAATGTAGTTGCCGGTCAAATATTCAAAACGCTCATTGTCAATTTAAATGGTGACAATAAAACATTTGCTGTTTGTGTTGTACCGGTTAATACCCATTTGGATTTGAAAAAAGCCGCTAAAGCGCTCGAATGTAAAAAAGTTGAGTTAGCCGATCCAAATTTGGCACAAAAAATTACCGGTTATTTGGTGGGTGGGATAAGTCCATTAGGTCAAAAAAAGCAATTACCCACACTCATTGACATAAGTGCAAATCAATTCGAAACGATGTTTATATCAGGTGGGAAACGTGGTTTAGAAATTGAGATTGCACCGCAAGCATTGGCAAGTATAGTAAATGCTAAATTGGTTGATGTTAGTGTTTAAACCAAAACAGTTTTAACCGGATAAATAGGGGTTATTAAATCAGGAAGAAGGAATAAAAGATAAGATAAAACTATAATATTTTACGGCGTAAAAAAAGTTAATAGGCCACAAGACTAGGTCTTATGACCTCTAGATATCTTCTATCAATAAATCGACAGAAAATAAGCAAACAATTATTTGATTGCTTCTTTTAAGCTTTTACCAGAAACAAATGCTGGTACTTTACTTGCAGCAATTTTAATTTCTTTACCTGTTTTAGGGTTACGACCGGTACGAGCTTTACGAGCATTAACTTTAAACGTCCCAAAACCAACTAATTGAACTGGTTCACCTGCTTTTAATGATTCAGTTATAGCAGCTAAAGTAGCTTCTAAAGCTGTCTTTGCAGCAACTTTAGTTACACCAGCTTTGCTAGCAATTGCATCTACAAGTTCTGTTTTATTCATGGAGATATCCTTACATATTTATTTTATTGTTAATGTTGACATGATAAACAAAGTTAAAAAAACTTTGCAGCTGTAAACGTCTTTCAGACTACATTACTAGTAAATGTAGTCTATATTTCTCTAATGTTAAAGAAAAATTTATTAAAAAATAAAAAAAACACCCATTAAATGACTTGATTGCTCAAAAAAACACCAATATTACTGATTTTTTCAGACCTTATATCCGTCTTTAAGCCTTTTATTAAATCGATCATAACATTATTCTCATTACATAATAATCTAAATATCTCCCATTGCAAATCAAATTCTTCAATAACATCAGATAATTTTTCTTGCTCGCTTTCAGATAGAGAAATATTCGATTTGGTCATCTCAAATTCGGCAACGGTAGTGGCCGATATGCTGCTGACTTTAGCGGTATGTTCAGCGATCTCACCACTTAAATAGGAGTGCAAGATTTCACTTAATGCATGACAAGCATCAATCGCCGGATAAACCATATAAGGGCTATCTTCAGTAACGGTTGGAATAATCGCTTCTAATTTTTCAAGTTGTAAATCGAAGTTAATTTTGGCATCTTGAACTAAGAGCGACTCCCAGATTAAATCTAGAATTTTTTTGAAGTTTTTGGCATCTTGTTCACACTGTTGTAAATTACAATAATAAACAAAGTTTGGATACATTCGTTCACACAAGCAAACCATAAATAATCGTTGTTGCCAATCTGCTAATTTTTCCACTCTTAATTGGACGGGATTTTTAATCATAATGAAACCTTTTGGACTGACGATGTACGGCGTCAACTAAATATTGTACATGCTCTACCGGAATATCGGGCAAAATTCCATGACCCAAATTAAAAACATGCCCATTATTATAGCCAAATTCTGATAAGAGTGATTCAACATTTGCTTCAATTGTCGGCTTATTGGCATATAAAACCGTCGGATCGAGATTACCTTGCAGCGCAATTTGCCCTTTATTGGCAATTTGACTTAAATTAACCGTCCAATCGACACCAACTGCATCACAGCCCGAACGTATAATGGTGTCTAACCATAATCCGCCACCTTTGGTAAATAATGTCACTGGTACATAAGACGTGATATCCTCACTCTTTTTACCTCGTTTTAATTGTGACAAAATTAGCTGCATATAATCTAATGAAAACGTTTGATAAGCTTGATGAGATAACACGCCGCCCCAAGAGTCAAAAATCATTACCGATTGCGCGCCAGCTTCAATCTGAGCATTAAGATAGAGTGCAACACTGTGGGCTAACTTCTCTAATAAAAGATGCAGGGCTTTTGGTTCGCAATAAAGCATCTTTTTGATTTTACTGAAAGATTTGCTGCTTCCCCCTTCAATCATATAAGTGGCTAATGTCCATGGGCTACCGGAAAAACCAATTAACGGCACTTTTCCATTTAAGCTTTTTTTGGTTAAGCTAATTGCATCAGTAACATATTTAAGTGATTGATTGGGATCGGGAATCGGCAATTTTTCGATATCAGATAATTGAGTAATTGATCGGCTGAATTTAGGACCTTCTCCCGCTTCAAAATAGAGACCAAGCCCCATTGCATCAGGAATCGTTAAGATATCAGAAAAAATAATAGCGGCATCAAGATCAAAGCGTTGCAGTGGTTGTAAAGTGGCTTCGCAGGCCAGTTCAGGATTTTGACACATGGTCATAAAATTTCCGGCTTTGGCTCTTAATTGCCGATATTCAGGCAAGTAACGCCCCGCTTGACGCATCATCCATATTGGCGTGTAGTCTACCGGTAAACACTGCAAGGCACGTAAATAACGATCATTTTGTAATTGGCTCATTTTATCGACTCTTTAATAGAAGATATTACGCTGTCAAAAAGTTTCAGTAAAGCACCATGTATCATAAGCACATGTCTCAAAAGTAATATATTTCAAATGGTTATACCTAAAAAATAATATGTTTCAGTAAAAAAGCTCAATACCCTTTGTATATTATTTCTTATCTTGCGGCTGTGATAATGTTCGCTGAGCATAACTAATCAATGTTTCTGAGATATTTTGCATGACACTGCTTTCCGGCGCAAAGCGATGCCAGTAAAGCATACGTCTTTGGTATAAACCTTCAGTTAAATTGACCAGCTCACCGGTTTTTAATTCCTGCTCAACTTGCAACATTGGGATCATACAGCACGCCGAACCTTGTTTAGCTAGCTGAACAAAAGCCTCAGATGAGCTAGTGATATGGCAAATCACACTGCCGGGGGTAAGATTAAAATTCTCTTGTAAAAACGCTTGATGCATATCATCCAAATGGTCAAAAGCCACCGCCGGCGCTTTTAATAGCGATGAGCGAGTCACGCCGTTAGGAAAGTATTTTTTAGCAAATTCCGGAGAAGCCACAAAAATATAGTCAAGCGCACCTAATCGATCCGACAAACAGCCAGGCAAAGGGTTGGCTTGAATACTAATGGCGGCAACAACGGTACCTAATCGCAATAGCTCTAAAGTATGCTCTTCATCTTTGACTTGAATGTCAAAACGTAAGATATTTTTGTCCAAAACTGGCTTTAACGCAGGTAACACCCACGTTGCTAACGAATCGGCGTTAATGGCAATAGAGAGTGATAACGGCGTTGAATTTTGTTCATTGTCACCTAACCACTGCTGTTCTAACAATTCGACTTGATGCAATAATCCTAAAAGATGCTCACCTTGTTTAGTCGCTTTAGGCGGAATTGTTCTAACCAGTAATTGTTGGCCAAAAAAGCTTTCTAGTTGCTTGATACGTTGTGAAACCGCAGGTTGGGTAATACACAGTTTATCAGCCGCTCTTTCAAATCCTCGTTCTTTTATTACCGCATCTAATGCTTGTAATGCTCTATAATCTGGACGCTTCATAATCTCTTTACTAATGATTTGACCACAGCTTGGATAGTCAAGCTATATTAATTTTGCAAAAAAATTTAAACAGAACTTAAAATTAACATATTTTATAAAAATACTAATGATTTTTGCTTTCCAATTGGTTACTATGCCATATCTTCAACAATTTTGCTTTCAAAATTTTAATTTTTTAAGAAAAATTATACTTAAGTACGGTGATATCATGACGCAAGATGAATTAAAAAAAGCGGTGGGCTGGTCAGCATTAAAATTTGTTAAACCCGGCACACTAGTTGGTGTTGGCACAGGATCGACAGCTGCTCACTTTATTGATGCTTTAGCGACGATGAAAGATCAGATTAAAGGCGCTGTCTCAAGCTCGGAAGCATCGACCCAAAAATTAAAAAGCTATGGTATCACAGTGTTAGATTGTAACGATGTTGATAGTTTAGATGTCTACGTTGACGGTGCTGATGAAATTAATCATCAGTTACAAATGATTAAAGGCGGTGGCGCTGCGCTAACTCGTGAAAAAATTGTCTCAGCATTAGCCAAACAGTTTATCTGCATAGTTGATCAATCAAAAGTTGTTGATGTGCTAGGTAAATTTCCGTTACCGGTTGAAGTGATCCCAATGGCTCGCTCATATGTGGCAAGAGAGCTATTTAAACTCGGCGGAAAACCGATTTATCGTCAGGGTGTGATAACTGACAACGGTAATGTCATACTTGATGTCCACGACCTTGTCATTTCAACACCAACAGAACTTGAAGACCGCATCAATGGCATTGCCGGTGTGGTAACGGTTGGATTATTTGCCAACAAAGGCGCCGATGTTGCTCTAGTCGGTACGCCAAATGGTGTGACAGAATTAAGATAAAGCCTATTGCGCAAGCTGGCAGTAAGTAACAATGATATAAAAAAGAAAGAGAGAGGAAAAAATGGTTGTTCAGGCGTTAACCAAAGATGAAAACAAATTTTTATTGCTTGAAGGGGTGCACCCGACTGCGATAGAAACACTCAAATCAGCAGGCTTTACCAATATTGAGTATCATAAAAGTGCCTTATCGCAATCCGAGCTGATCGAAGCATTAAAAGATGCACGTTTTATTGGCATACGTTCCCGAACAAACTTAACCAAAGAAATCATCGAAGCGGCACCAAAACTAGCCGGTATTGGTTGTTTTTGTATCGGCACCAATCAAGTGGATCTCGATGCCGCTGCGGTAAAAGGAATACCTGTTTTTAACGCCCCCTTTTCCAATACTCGCTCAGTCGCTGAATTAGTGCTGGCCGAAGCCATTTTACTGTTACGCCGGGTACCAGAAGCGAACGCTAAAGCACATCAAGGAAAATGGAATAAAATAGCCACCGGATCGCATGAAGCTCGAGGCAAAAATCTGGGAATTATTGGTTATGGACATATCGGCAGTCAATTAAGTGTGCTAGCTGAATCACTGGGTATGAACGTTTACTTTTACGATATTGAAACCAAATTACCATTAGGAAATGCCAAACAGATAGCCAGTATCAAAGAGTTACTCGCTATGAGCGATATTGTCAGTATGCACGTGCCGGAAAACGCAACCACAATAAAAATGATCAGTCACACTGAGTTTGACATGATGAAACCCGGCGCAATTTTAATTAACGCCTCACGTGGTAAAGTGATTGATCTGCAAGCATTAACGCAAGCGCTTGAAAGCGAAAAAATTAGCGGCGCAGCAATTGATGTTTTCCCAACCGAACCAGCCAGCAATAGCGATCCTTTTGATTCACCACTATGCAAATTTGATAATGTGATTATTACCCCCCATATTGGCGGATCCACAACCGAAGCGCAAGAAAATATCGGTATCGAAGTGGCGACAAAACTCGCCAAATACTCAGATACCGGCGCCACCCTATCGGCGGTTAACTTCCCGGAAGCATCATTACCGATTCCGGCAAAAGGATCCAGCCGTTTTATCAACATTCACCATAACCAGCCCGGCGTACTAACCGCAATCAACACCCTATTTGCCGAACAAGGCTTAAATATCTCAGCCCAGTATCTGCAAACCGATCCAAAAATTGGTTATGTGGTGATTGATATTGATCGCGTTGAGCAAAACAAAGCCGAAGAGTTATTAGTAAAACTTAAAAACGTCACCGGCACAATTAGAGCCAGACTCCTATTCTAATCACAACCCACGCAAGTGAACTGAGCGTCACTTGCGTAAAAATGCCAACCGCTAACCTTTCACCAAAGCCAAAAAATGCTTGTCAAGAAGTTTCAGAAAATATAGGTGTTTAAGCAAAAAACACAAATCCTTGACAAGAACTTTCAGAAAATACCCACGTTTCAGTATAAAATCAAAAAGTTTTAGATATTTCAAAAACATCCTAAACCCCTTATTCAGCTTTCAAGGGCGCTCTATATATGTTCCCGAGTTTTCGTATTTTCTAAACAGCTTATGCAGCCGTGAAGAACAGAAACAAAAATGTATGACGGTGCAAAATTTTCTAAACGGTTTATGCAGCTTTCAAGTTATCAAGTCACTCAAAACCAGATCAGAAGGTTTTCTAAACAGCTTATGCAGCTTTCAAGTAGAAACTTACATACTATAAACATCGTTTATAAAAACATAAAGGGCAATTTTAGGTTTAAAAACCCTTTTTTTTAGCGCTTTTGCAATATATTGATTTTTAATAGTTTTATTTTTAGCTAAAAAAAAGGGTTCATAAAGTTTGTATTTTCAATTCCACTACTATTTCTAAACGACTTACCATTACCTTCCACAAAACAAACAAATGGACCAACCCGCACCTTCACAAAGCGCCGACAACTGAGCGAGGTTAGCACGCCAAACAAGGATGTTTGGCGAGGCGCTGCTTTGTCCGGAACAAATCAGCGCCGGTGCGTTAAGACCTAACGAAGGCGGAAGGCAGTCGAAGACCGCTTTGGGCGGTGCTGCGATGGGGTTATTAGGTGGATTTCGCATAAAATCCCCCTAATTCGGACGCCGACACCGAAAATAAAATATCAATCAATTAACAGCGTCCGAAACCTGCGGACTAAAAACCCACAACATTTAACTAAATTAAAAAACCTTGTCAAAAACTTTCAGAAAATATAGGCGTTTAAGCAAAAAACACAAACTCTGACAAGAACTTTCAGAAATCATAGGTGTTTAAGTAAAAAACGGTAATGGTAACCAAAGCCGCAATAAATAGTCGCATGCACGTATTTGGCTTATTAATAAGCTATAAAAAAGAACAACTACACTACGCCGTTAGCTATCAGCGACCTTAACTTTAATAACTTTGATGTTTCGCTCAACAAGGGCATCATAATATTTATCATCTAAATTATCATCGGTAATAATGGTATCAACCGCACTTAAATCACACACCACATTGGGACTACGGCGGCCAAATTTTGAAGAATCGGCAAGTAAAATTAACTTAGCAGCGGCTTTACTCATCGCAACACTACCATGATAGCTTTCGTTAAAGGTTGTCACGCCACCGACCAAATCTACACCGTCAGCTCCCATAAACAGTTTATCAAAAGTATAGGATTCAAAAGCGGCAATCGCTGAAGCATTATTACTGTGAAAAGAGGCTGATTTACGGCGAAAGGTGCCACCGGTTAGGATAATAGTTTGATCGTTATCATTCGCCACCAGCTCATTTACCATATGTAAGCTGTTAGTCATAATAGTGAGATTATTAAATTGGGCTAACATGGGGATCATCTGTGCCACGGTGCTACCGGCATCAAAAATAATTGAATCACCTTCATGAATTAGTTTAGCCGCTTCGGCTGCTATCGCCTTTTTTGCGGCGGTATTGATGTAAGTTTTATGGTCAATGGCTCGATCGCCAATCTCCCGATTTAACATAGCACCGCCATAAGTTCTTAAAACTAAACCACTTTCATTCAGTTGGGTAAGATCTTTACGAATGGTTGTACCGGTCGTTTGGAAATGGGCAACCAATTGATCAACACTTACTTGCCCATGATTTTGCAGATACTCTAAAATTGCAGTTTGTCTTTGCTTTACCTTCATGCTTAGATTCCATCATCATTATTAGCAGATATAAGAACTTATTTCGAAAATTATTATACTTTAAAATAAAAGAAAATACTTTTCATAATAAAAGTTTATTACTAATTATTTGCAGTAAGGGCGACACGTAATGCACTTTGTGAGGCAAGATCGTTTGGAAAGTATTGTATTGGATCGATTTGAGTGATCGATAAGCCATGTAAATCGCTCATCGCTTTTGGTAAAGCAAAAACGGTAATGCCCTTCATGATAACAGAGTCGATAACTACTTGATTTTCATCTAATGATAAAGCAATTAACACTCTAGGTTTAAAGCGTTTGGTTTGACTACGACCGACACCCAAATAAGTGCCCTTTTTCATGGCTAAAAATGCTTGATTGAAACGTCGAATCTGCACCCAGCTAAACACAATTTGGGTGCACCATGCAATAAAAGCCAGCACAATTAAGGTTGTTGTCATATTCATGGTGATCTCCGTTGATAAGCAAGGTAAATAGATGCGGCGAAAGCAATTGGTTTTGCTTTCGCGCGCTATTTTAACTAGAACATCACTTGTCCACCAGTAATATTAATGGATTGCCCGGTGCAGTAAGAGGCTTTATCGCTGGCATAAAACAGTAATACATTTAACACATCTTGATAATCACATCCTCTTTTGAGTGGCACTTTGTCAATATAGACTTGCTCAACTTCGCTTTCGGCAATACCTAATTTTTTCGCATATTGTGGGATCAATGATTGGAACATTGGCGATTTGATTAAATTGCCTAACATCAGTGAATTGACCGTAATGCCATAATCAGCCAGATCGAGCGCTAGCGATTGAGTTAATCCCACCCCACCGAATTTAGCCGCACTGTATCCGCAATTATGTTTGCTGCCGACTTTTCCTGATTTTGAGTTGATTTGAATAATGCGGCCGGCTATTTTGTGTTTTATCATCAATTTAGCAAATTCACGTGCACATAGAAAATAGCCGGTTAGATTGACATCAACCGAAAGTTGAAAATCTTTTAAGCTAAAATCGGTAATTGGTGCCGCTTTGGCCACCCCTGCACTATAGACAATTAAATCAACCCGATGAAAGGTATTATCGACATCTTGCGCCAGTTTAACGACACTTTCTTGATTGCCGGCATCAACCTTAAATCCTTGTGCCGTACCTGCACCATGTTTTTGATTAATTGCTTCGGCCACTTTGTTAGCATTATCTAAATTTAAATCCGCAACAACCACTTTATAACCGGCATCAGCAATCCCCAGGCTTAAAAATTCCCCTAGCGTTTGCCCGCCACCAATAACAACTGCAACTTGTTTCATTTTATATTCCTTAATTATTTACAATGCTAATTTCATCACCCACAAAAAGTTGAGCGGGTATGTCGCCTTTTACATGTACTGTTCCGGGTAATTCCGCTTGGCTACTACCGTCAAATCTTAATGTGATGTGACCCAATTGACGAAAATTGATGTTAGCGACATCGCCAACAGCTGTGATGTGATAAAGGTGCTTGCCTAATTGGAGTGTTTGCCCAACTTGCAGATCGTGTTTTAAATCGTCATGACTATGCACAAAACAGTAATCCGCCAAATCTGCCGGCGCGCCATTTTTAAACAGAATTAACATACCGTCAGCTAACGCTTCTTGAGCAAATTTACCGATTAGATCGATTTTTGAATGATAAATAACATTAGACATTATTAACCTTCTTTATTTGTAAGTTCTTAATCCAAAAATTTCTATTTTTTCCGCTACTTTTAGCAGGGATGAAATTCATCCCCGTGCTTTTGTTCATACCATTTAATGATAGATAAAAAACGAGACTGCCCATGCAATAAGTACCGTTGGTGCGCCGGTCAGAAAACGGCTAACTAAAACAGCAGGTACCCCAACACGAACGGTATCTTGTTTAGCTTCCGCTAGCGATAAGCCAACCGGTATAAAGTCACATGCCGCTTGAGCATTAATGGCAAACAGTGCCGGTAATGCTAAATGAGGCGGAATATTACCCAGTCCAATTTGAACGCCAACTAAGGTGCCAATCACTTGCGCAATAACGGCGCCGGGTCCTAAAAATGGTGAAAGTAGTGGGAATGAGCAGATCAACGCTAAAATGATTAACCCTATCGGATTATTTGCCAAAGGCACTAAACCATGGGCAATAAAGTCACCGAGTCCGGAGGCAATGATGATCCCAATAAGCGCTGAAACAAATGCCATAAAAGGCAGTATTGTTTTCAATACGGTATCTATCGTGTCACGGCCAGCTTGGAAAAATACCGCTACCCCCGATCCCATACCAATCCCGATTTTGGCTAACAGACCGTCACTTTGTTCGGTGATTTTTTTACTGCTGTCGTATTGCTTATAGTCGGTTGATTTTTGCTCTTCATCTATGATTGGCGGATTAGCTGATGCGTGATCGGCCGCATCACTTTGCTTTTCAATCAGTTGGATGTTATTGGGTTTGACTGCCGACACATAGATATCTTCCACAATATATTGCGCTAAAGGTCCGGATTTACCGGTGGCATGAATATTAATTGTAGGTACACGATTTTTAGGGTAGATACCACAACGCAAGGTACCGCCACAATCAATGACAGCAACCCCGATCTCTTCTTTTGCCGGCTCGCCTTCTTTAAAACCGTCGATAGCTTCCCAGCCGGTTAATTCTACTAATGTGTCAACAATTGCTGGTCTTGTACCGGCGGCGATATACACAATTTTTTTACCTGCAATAACCGGCAATTCTAAAGGGCCACCCCAACCCGCTTCGCCTTTTTCAATTCGAATAAATTTAGCCATTGTTGTATTCCTTCTTATAATGATTGATAAATATTTAGAGATGAACTTTTCTGTCTAATTTGATACCCATTTTTTTCTCAAAAATGGCGGTACAAAAGTCAGTTATCCAACCCCTAAAGAAGTTAGTGACAAGACCAACAAGAAAATAGCTAACCGCTAGCGGTCCTAATGGAAGATTTAATTGGGTTAAACCAGCGGCAATCCCTAAATAGACAAACAGCTCACCGGGATTAACGTGGGGAAATAGCCCATTCATGGAGTGGCAACTATAGGAAGAAGCTGCATAATAACTTGGCTTGTAAAACTCTGGCATAAAGCGACCTAAGCTTAATGTCATTGGATTACAAAATACAAATGTGCCAATTAAAGGTAATAACAGATAGCGTGAAATCGGATTACCGGCACAAGCTTGCGCTAAACGCTCAATCCGATCTTGCCCAATAAATTTAATTAGCGCATTCATCACAACGAGTAACGAAATTAACAATGGCAAAATGGCTGTTACCATGCCCACAAACACTTTGCCGCCCTCTTGGAATAAACCTATGAACCATTCGGCTCCAAACGAAATTGCATCAATCATATTGTCTCCTATTGAGTTAAATTTCGAAGGAATAGTAACAACTTTAAAAATCAAAAACTTTTAACTTTGTCACATTTTGAAATATTTTCTTTTATTTTGAAAGAAAATATTTAAAACAAAAGTTAACTTTAAAAGTTTTACAGATTCATAGATTGCTAAAATAGCAGTGATAGTCAACAATAGCTGTTTTTTATTGGACTTTGCTTCATAGTTAGCGTAATTTGATACTACAAAGCGTTTTTATTATAAATTTAGAGGAGAATCTAATATGGCTAAAAGCACTAAAAGTACCAAAAGTACGACTTCTGCAAAAAGGCTCCAACAAAAAGCAATTTTGTTTCCAACTGATTTAGGGCAAAAAGCATCAAGAGATATTTCCGGCGCAATGAATTCCGTTTTGGCAGATGTATTTGCCCTTTATTTAAAAACTAAAAATTTCCATTGGCATGTCAGTGGTCCACATTTCCGTGATTACCACTTAATGTTAGATGATCATGGTGAAGAATTATTTGCAATGACAGACCCTATTGCAGAACGTGTACGTAAATTAGGTGGTACTACATTACGCTCAATCGGTCATATCTCAAAATTACAAAGTATTTCTGATAATGATGCTGATTTTGTTGAACCGTCTGATATGCTTGCCGAACTTTGCCAAGATAATATTAAACTCACCGAGCGCATGCGTGTTGCTCATGATATTTGTGATAAATATAACGACTCAGCAACAGCAAGCTTGATTGAAGAGTGGATTGACCAGGCTGAACGCCGTGCATGGTTCTTATTTGAAACCGGTCGTCGACTTGATTCATCTGGTCACTAAACAAGTATTATGCTCAATTATTACAACCCATAAGAGACACATTTGTGTCTCTTAATTCAAATTTAAGGGGTCGACAAATGAGTAAAAAAATTGCTGTATTGGTTGGAAGTCTGCGTAAAGATTCGTACAACTTAAAAGTTGCTAAAGTTTTACAACAAATTGCCCCACCTTCTTTATCATTATTAATCATTGAGATCGGCGATCTGCCGTTATATAACGAAGATATCGATACCGACAACCCTCCCGCTTCTTATACCCTTTTCCGTCAAGAAATTACCGATTGCCAAGGCGTCATTTTTGTCACACCGGAATACAATCGTGGATTACCGGCAGTAATTAAAAATGCGATCGATGTTGGCTCTCGCCCTTATGGTAAAAATGCCTGGGCGAAAAAACCTGCGGCGGTGGTTTCCGTATCACAAGGTGCGATCGGCGGTTTTGGTGCTAATCATCAACTACGTCAATCTTTAGTCTTTCTTGATATGCCTACCTTACAACAGCCTGAAGCGTATATCGGCAATATCAATACTGCTTTTGATGAAAACGGTAATATTAGCGAAAAAACCAAAGCATTCCTTTCACAAATTATTAATAGTTATGCCAGTTGGATTGAAAAGCTAAGCTAATAAGCCTTTCTTTTACCATTCACAGTCAATATAATTGACTGTGTTTAATCCGTTCGCTGGTAAGAATTGCTTTATGACACTGTTTTTTCCCAAAAATGAACAAGAATTACTAAATCGAGCCAAACTGGTTGCCGGCTACAGCTTTGGTGAAATAGCACAATATTTAAATATTGCAATTCCCGCTAATTTAAACAAGCAAAAAGGTTGGGTGGGTAATTTGCTTGAAACATTTTTAGGAGCGAATGCCGGCAGTAAAGCACAGCAGGATTTTGCCGACTTAGGCATCGAGCTTAAAACCATTCCGGTTGATAAACAAGGTGAACCGTTAGAGACCACCTTTGTCAGTGTCACACCGCTCATGGCAAATTACGGCGTTATTTGGGAAACCAGCCACGTAAAATATAAACTTAATAAAGTCCTTTGGATCCCAATCGAAGGTGAAAGATCCATTCCCCTTGCTGAACGTAAAGTCGGCCACCCTATCTTATGGACACCCACTGCCGAGCAGGAACAGCAACTTAAACAAGATTGGCAAGAATTAATGGATATGATTGCTCTAGGACAAGTTGAAAAAATTACAGCCCGTTATGGCACTTATTTGCAAATTAGACCGAAAGCGGCTAACGGCAAAGCATTAACCCAAGCAATTGGCGAACACGGGCAAATAATATTAACCCGACCAAGAGGCTTTTATCTAAAAAAAGCATTTACCCGACAAATCCTCAATTGTGTCATCAACGATTAAATATTTTGTCGCCTAATACAGCTTTTTCCCAAAAAACTTCAATCGTTCAATTTTCTAACTGTTTTTATCTAACCGCTTTTCTCTCTAACACTACTCATCTTTTAAGCACTCCTCCTGAAAAATTAGTCTTTTGATTTTTATGATTATTCTATAAAAAAGGTCTTCCCACTCCCCACACCTTGCCAAATAACAAAGCAAATAGCCTAGTCTCAACAATTTTTAATCTTTGCGATTGTTTTTTGTCGCAATGAGTTTCAGCTTATAACCGGTTGTTTAGTGTCGCACTGTAACATTTTGATGCTTACTTTCGTTAAATTGTGATCCCCAACACAATTACAAAACAATGTTTTAATTATAATAAATTTTAGTTTCAATATTGTTTAGGGAGTAAGTATATGGACCTATTTTTAAATATTTTTGGGCAACCTGCGATTATTATCGCTTTAGTCGCTTTTATCGGTTTAGTTTTACAACGGGCTAAATTATCGAAGATTATTACCGGAACGCTGTTATCTTTTATTGGATTTGTCTTAATTAAGACCGGTGGCAAGATACTTGGTGGCGTATTGGTGATGTTTAGTAATATGTTTACCCACGCATTTGGCATGCATGGCGTAGTACCAAGTAATGAAGCTATCACTGCCTTAACAATGGAGTCTTTGGGCGCAAGTGCGGCATTTATCTTATTTTTTGCCATGATTATTAACTTGTTATTAGCCCGTTTCACACGGTTTAAATCGATCTATTTATCGCTGCATCTCATTTTGTTTATGGCATTTTCCTATACTGCGGTGCTTAAAGGTATGGGCTATGACGGTGTGATTATCGTGGCTTCTGGTGCCATAATTATTGGCTTTTATATGGCAATATTTCCTACTTTGCTCTCTCGCTTTAGCCAAAAAATTATTGGCCATAACGATTATTGCATAGCGCATGCCGGCACTATTTCTTACTTGATTGGCGCCTATAGCGGTCGGTTAATTGGCAATGCCAAAAACGATATTGAGCAGATTAAAATTAACGACCGTTTTAGCTTTTTAAGGCAAGCTGATGTAGCAACTTTTATCACGATGTTTGTTTTGTTGTGCCTCTCTGGATTATTTTCACAACCGGAATATTTAAAACAGATATTGAAGAATAATACCTTTATTATTTTTGCTTTGGAGCAGTCAGCTATTTTTGCTGGCGGTTTATATATTGCTAAAAAAGGTGTGGCTATTTTTACCGAAGAGATTATTCCGGCTTTTAAAGGCTTTGCACAAGTTGTTGCGCCCGGTTGTGTGCCAGCCGTTGATCCTATGGTGTTGTTTGATAAAGCGCCAAACTGTGTGTTGGTCGGGTTTATCGTCAGCTTTTTTACTGAAGTGGCTTGCGTGGTGATTTTTCCTTTTATTGGTTTGCCCATTATTATTCCGGGAATTATGGCAAGTTTTATAACTGGCGGAACGGCAGCTATTTTTGGTAATTCAACCGGCGGGGCGATAGGTGCAATAATTGCGGCGTTTATCAATGGGTTATTATTGTGTATTTTACCGGCTTTAGCATTACCACTTTTCGCCTTTTTAGGGGTTGAAGGGGTCACTTTTGCCGATCCGGATTTTACCACGCTTTCACTGCTAACCGAAGGAGTGATGAAACTGTTTCATTAATATTATAGGTGCGCCATTTAGCCTATATTCATTGTATCAATTAGCAATTGGCTAGGTAAAAAAAGTCCGCCGAAGCGGACTTTGGGTTGAGGCAATTATAAAATATCTAACATTAAAATTTTGGAATTACGCTGATAGTTGTACAACTGTTTCTTTTTAATCGGTAAATCATCGACTTGAGCAGGATTAAAGCCTTTTTCTCTAAACCAATGAATGCTGCGGGTTGTTAAAACAAAGATTTTCTCTAATCCTAAACGATTAGCACTTTCAGCGATTTTTTCAATTAACAGATCGCCTCGTGAGGAGTTACGATATTGTGGATGAATGGCAACACAAGCCATTTCACCCATTTTTTCATCCAGATATGGATAAAGCGCAGCGCAACCAATTGTCATGTTATCCCGCTCGATTATGGTAAATTTATCAATTTCGATCTCTAATTGTTCTCTTGAGCGTTTAACTAAAATCCCTTGCTCTTCCAGTGGGCGTATCAGCTCTAAGATGCCACCGATATCGTTAATGGTTGCTTGGCGAACTTGTTCGGAGTGTTCCATGGCAACTTGCGTTCCAATCCCGTCCCGAGAGAATAACTCTTGTAAAATCGAGCCATCAACCAGATAACTCACTAAATGACTGCGCCGTACACCATTACGGCAAGCCTTCGATGCTGCACGTAAAAAGCGAGCTTCACTCGATAAGTGTTTTCCTTGTAGCGCTTTTTGATCGACGTAATTATCGGCATCGATTGGAAACAGATCAGTAATAACATGCCCTTGTTCATCAAGCACACCTTGTTCGGCACAAAAGCTAATCAGCTTATCGGCTTTTAGTCGAATGGCAACCTCTGCTGCGACATCTTCTGATGCTAAGTTAAAACTCTCACCGGTAACAGAAACTCCCACCGGTCCTAACAAAACAATCGAGCCTCGATTTAATTGTTCATCAATCGCTTCACCATTAATCCGGCGAATTTTACCGGTATGACAATAATCAATGCCGTCATCAACACCAAGAGGCTGCGCAATGACAAAATTACCACTTACCACATTAATATGCGCACCTTGCAACGGGGTATTATTCAAGCTCATCGATAAACTGGCGGTAATGTTAAGCTGTAATAGCCCGGTGACCTGTTTGACGATGTCAAGGGTGGGAGCATCGGTGATGCGGGTGTTTTTATAGTATTTCGGTTCGATATTGTGTTGTTTTAGTGATTCATCAATTTGATTACGAGCGCCGTTAACAATGACCAGTTTAATGCCCAGACTATACAGTAGACCAATATCGCTAATGATACTTGAATAATTATTACTTTTTAGAACAGCGCCGGTTAATAAAATAACAAACGTTTTTCCATGATGTGCATTGATATAAGGGACGCTATGCCTTAACCCTTCAACTAATTCAGTTGTTCTTTCTTTCATCATTACAACCACCAAAATGAATATTTATTCAGATTTTGTGTATTTTTATTCATTTTTAGCCAATTAGCAAGTAATATTTGTTAAAATATAGACAATATTCAGTGCTAACTTAGCGATAGCAAAGGGCAACGAAATTCGGCAAAGTTCAGGTTAGATAATGTTTAAAGGCGAAATAAGGTTACATTACCAATAGTTAAAAAGCACACCTTTTTTGTGGTGTGCTTTTTTATTGAGATAATAGAAATTATTTTAAATAGTGGTGTTAAATATAGTTATGATCAACTAAATACAATTCTCTGTCACCCCTATTTCAGCGTGAATATTTTGCTTATTTTGTCACATTAAAAGTTTTACGATAACGCATCAGCACAATCAGCGCCATTACCGTTCCTAAACCGGCAAAGAAGGCATCAGTAAGCATAACGTAACGCAAACCATACATCGTTGATACCCAGCCGATTATAAATGGAATAACCATGGTGGCAAAGCTTGAAGAGGTAAAGAAAATACCCAATACTTTACCTTTACCGGACGGGAAAAACTCCGCCATAGTGGTGAGTGCCAATTGTAATACGCCGCCTGCTGCGGTAAATCCAAGCACAAACCCGCCGACAATACACATCATTGGGGTAGGATAAGAATACAGGGCGATCAGCATAAAGGTAGACAGTAACGGATAGAGCACCACAATATAAACAGGTCTAATTAAGCTTTTAACTAAAATTGATGTTAAAAAGACGCTAGCAAGTGTACCGATACCATACGCAGAAAAAGCTTTAACGGCACCCGCGGCATCCATATCTGCAACCGTTTGTGAAAAATCTTTCAAACATGAAGAGACTAAATAAAATGTTGCCGTTGAGGTAAAACCAATGACAATAAAACAGATTCCTTCGATCATTCTATTTGAATTCTGTTTCAACGTTGCAGGATTTTTTTCAATGGTTTGCAGGTCTTTTACTTCCTCTTCTGGGGTAATTTTATGGTTAGGGAATGGCATTTTAAGCACGATTAGCGCATTTAAAGCCAGAACAACACAGCAGAAGATAAATGACCAACCATAATACCCCTGGCTTGCCATAATAATCCCCATAATCAACGGTAAAACCGATTGACCAGCGGCAATCGCCGCTTTAGTGAGAATAGAAGCCGATCCCGGTGATTTCGGGAATGATTCCATTAATGCTGGGTATGTACCTGCATCAAGTGTTGAGTTGGCAATACCGCCTAATACGGCAAACAAGAAGGCAATATCAGCGTTAGGGCTAAATAAAATGCCAAGCAAGAAGCCAATATAAAATAATCCACCTAAGGCAATAAATGGTTTACGTCCATACTTATCTGATAATGTTCCCATGACAAATAACACGAGTAAACGACCAACACCTAATCCCATCATCACGTTGTAAACACTCTGTTTTGCCTCACCAATTTGGCTCAGCTGATCGGGCGTGAGTGCATCTTTAGCGATATTAAACAGATACGCTACTTGCGGATTAAATTGCGCGGCTAAATAGTCAATATTTAAACCAAGAATGATTGCGCCCATTCCATGCACAAAATAGTTCATATACATACAAACCGCTGTGCCTAAATATTTATTCTTCATCTATTTACTTCCTATATAAATTATGTAAAAACGCCTGAGTTTTTATTACAAAAGTAGGCGAGTATTTTGTAATTTTGTCTCTTTTTGCGATTTATATTTTGTTGATATCAATAACTTTTTTAAACCGATAAAAAACAATCGATCCTAAAATGACACTTAAAATAGCGATAAAAAAGTCGAGCAAAATTGCGTAACTAACGTTAGTCATTGCCAGTTTCGGTACAATACGTGGTATAACAACGAAAGTCAGTCCACTAAAGGTGTACATACAACCGACCGCTAATCCTTTACGGGTTGGGAACATTTGCTGCATCACAACCAGTGTGAGTTGCAATACGCCACCAGCAGCAGTAAAGCCCATGCCGATAGCGGCAATAAGGCACATTAATGGTGAAATATTGAAATAAAATAAAATCAGAACAATGGCAGATAGCGCCGGCAATATAATGATACAAAAGATCGGTTTTAAGAATCGTTTTACGATAAATGCTGTTGCAAAAACCGAAATGATCGAAGCCGTACTGTAACAGCTAATCAGCAGGTTGGCGTCATCATCAGACATATTTACGCTTTTCATTGCGATAGTGGGTAACCACTGTAAGATAACAACGAAAGTTGCTGTGGTGGTAAATCCCATCAGCGTTAATAAAATGCCTTCAATTTCAAATCGAGGCGTAGCTTTAAAATAGTCCCCTGAACCTTTACTCCCTTTGATAGCGGTGTCTTTATGCGGAAATTTTTGCGGGAGTATTAATAAGCAATTAATTAAGAGATAAAAAGTGAACCCCCAAAATGCCCAGCCATACCATATGTGATTGGAATGAAAAAATGTGACAATAAAAGGAAGGACTAAAGAACCAATTGAGATAAATGCTTTAATCAGTACGCTTGCTGAGCCTGCCGAATTAGGAAAACATTCCGTTAATGCCGGCATTGAACCGGTATCTAAAAATGAGTTTCCGGCACCGACTGCAACAGCTAAACAAAAGGCGACATGAATATTAGTACAAAAAGTCATGCCGATAAAGAAAATGGCATAGCAACTCATACCTAATAAGATAAACAGTTTTCGCCCAAATTTATCTGATAATAACCCGCCAATAAACATTAGACTTATCTTACCAATTCCAATACCGGAAGCGATATAGCCAAGATCAACAAGATCGGCATTGAGTTGGGTAAACAGATCTAGGGAGAATTGCATTATTACTATCAGCGCAATACTTTGAATAATATAATTAGCATAAATTGAACCGACAATTCCATATGAATTGACCTTTCGATTATCCATTGGTAATACTCCATATTTTAAAATTGAAAACTTTAACTACATTCAATATACAAGTATCAATATTAATCTGAAAGCGATAAGTACAAATTTATTGCTAAAATTTAACCTGCGTCACATTTATTTATAGATTTTAAACTATTTATAAAAAAAATAGCATGTTTTTGCGCAAGAATTATTCTTATACATAAAATTATTTTATAAGATTAGTAAAATCTATTCTTTTTTATTATCAAAAAAAATACCACGTTTAGGCGGCATTTTTAATAATGATCATGATAAGAATGATGATTAATATTAATTTTGTAATACTGTTAATATTTGAGCGAGAATCTGACTTTCATCCTGATCGACATTGATAACATGATGTGCTGCATCATGATAGAGTGGTAAGCGGTCAGCTAATACTTTTTCCATTTCATCAACAATCGATAAACCTGTCAAAGAGGGGCGCTGGGCAACATTTGGGTCTTTCATTAAACGAGCCGCTAGCGTTGCAGCTGGCGCAGAAAGAAAAATCACAATGCCATTTTCTTTCATAAAATCTCGATTATGATCAGCCAGTACCATTCCCCCGCCAGTTGCAATAACACGATTGGGCTTTGTTGTATCAACAAGTACTTGGCTCTCTCTTGCACGAAAACCTTCCCAACCCTCTTTTTCAACTATTTCAGCAACGGTTTTTTGTGTGGTTTCAAGTAGATGACAATCTGTATCAATAAAAGAATACGCTAACTTGTTGGCTAACATCTTTCCCATCGTGGTTTTGCCTGCGGCTCTTGCACCAACTAAAAAAATTGTATTATTCATTTTGTGTCCTTTTAGATATACAGATCTCACAATATGCTAACTATGCTAGTGATTCACTTGCCATTTTGCAACATTTATTTTACATTTTATTTGATAAATATTTAACTTTATGAATTTATTTAAATTAATCATAAAATAAAATGCTCAATTTTGTAAACTAAAGTTTACATCGTTGATTTTTACAATCTGCTATACCCTATTATGGTTGCCAATTAGCACAGTTTTTCTAAGCCACGAAAATAGAGTTCAGTGGCTATGGATTGGTGCAATCGCCATTGAATAACGTCAAGATCGGGATTGACCTTTTTAAACTCGGCATAAGTCATAAAATAACGAATCGTATTGCTACCGACGCGATCATTAATGCTATTAATGATGATATTGATTTTGTCACTTCGCAATCTTTTCAGTTCTTGCATGGCATTTGCCACCGATTCCGGCACAGGTATTGAACCGTTTTCCCATTCATGCCATGTGCTAGCATCCGTTTTACCAATATATTCACTTGCCTCTGGCACTTTTAACATCAGAAAACGACGATATGCCTGTAATTCTAAATTGGTCATAATGACTCCTTTTGATAACATTTTTCATTTATACAACTCGCTAACACCCTATTTATTTTTCAATAGTTGAGCTAAACAATTAGAGTGAAGTGTATAAATTTATTATTGATGCACCAAACGATTTCGGTTTGATGCATACTTTTTTGATCTATTTTTCAGCTAAAGCATCGATGACCGCTTGTTTGGCTTTTTCAGAAAGGTCTTTTCCTGTCCAAATTTTAAATTGCGCATTTGCTTGACCTATAAACATTTCACGCCCTGATATCGAGTCCCAGCCAGCTTTTTCTGCTGCTTGTCGGAATTTTGTATTATAAGGGGTGTAGACAATATCATAAGCCACACCTTTGCCTTTAAACCAATCTTGTTCGTAAGGTGTTTGATCTTCAAATTTACCTTTCATTCCTAGCGGTGTTGAGTTAATAATAATTTGTGCTTCAACTTTATGACGATCTTCCCAGGCAACAACCTTGAGGTTGAACTCTTTGGCTAAAGCTTCCGGTAGATCGGTTACAATATCGGTAACGGTGATATCGGTATAGCCTAGATCATGCAATCCAACCACAGCGGCACGCGCTGCGCCACCGGCACCAAGTAATAAAACTTTTTTATACTCTGGTGGTAGCTTTTTCTGTTCAAGGGGCTGCATAAAGCCAACAATATCTGTGTTATCACCACAAAGCTTATCGCCATCCCAATAAACTAAGTTCGCTGCTCCAGCTTTTTTTACATGTTCAGTTACTTCATCTAAATAAGGGATAATTGTTTGCTTATGTGGAATGGTGACACATAATCCCCTTATATTAAGTAATCTGACCGATTTAAACAGAGTTGCAATTTCTTCTGGTGGGGTAGGAAATGGGACTAAAACTGCTGGAATGCCATAATCTTGAAATGATGTCGTATGAATTAGTGGGCTCATACTATGCCCTAAAGGATAACCGATAATGCCGTATATGCTATATGGCGTGAACTGGCTCATATAATCTCCTTGAAAGTTAGAAAATTAAAGCGAATAAATAAAATCTTTATCAAGAGTATTAAAGCATATTTATTATAAAATTAAATCATTTTTTCTTAATTTATAGATACAGTTAATGTTTTGTTTTATAACAATATGTTTAATATATAAAAAATAATTATTCCGACTTATTGACTGAAAATTTTCTGACTTGCAAGGCGATGATCGTAGCCTGATTCTATTTGGCATTTGTGCCAAATAAAATCAATCTGATTTGATGCTACCTGCAATATTGTTAATTATTGGCTCTCACCGGCCAAAGATTGCATCATCGCTATGTTCGATTAAAAAGTGGTAAAATTTTTGTGCCGCAGGCAAAAGTGGTCTGTTTTCCATGGTGGCAATAAAGATATCTCTTTTTTGATAGTTTTTACTCATCGGCACCAGCGTTACGTTAAACTCTTCAGGTATCAACACTCTTGGCATAATACCGATACCATAATTGATTGAAACTAATCCCATCATGGCACCTTCTGTTTCTACTCGACAAGCTATATTGGGTTTTACCCCTGTTTTATATAACATCTCATCAACGACATTTTTCATTCCACTCCTTTCGGTAAATAAGATTAGCGGTTCGTTAATCAGATCTTTTAAATCGAGTTTTTTACGTTTCGATAACGGGTGATCGTTAGAAATTATAAACACCAGTTCTTGTTTAGTTAATTTTTGAAAATGAACATCGGGTTCATCTTGTAAACGGGAACAGATCGCAATTTCATATTTTTTTGCTTTCAACCCTTCAATAATATTTTGTGACATTCCTTCATAAAATGAGAAAGTAATATTTTTATTGTCCGGTTGATCTAAGAAAGCTTTAATGATTTTTGGCATGTAATTGGTACTTATAGAATAGATGAAAGCTAGCCCGATATGCCCATGCGAAACGCTGGTTAGCTCTCTAACAAATTGTTCACCTTCTGACAAAGCGCTTAAAGCTTGTTCTACATAAGTTAGATACTGCTTACCCTCTTTTGTCAGTTCGACATTGCGCCCTCGTTTTTGAAACAGTTTGATTCCTACTTCTTTTTCAAGTTCTGAAATTGAATGACTTAAACTAGGTTGGCTAATGGAGAAATATTCTGATGTTGATGTGTAATGTTGTGTTTTAGCCAGTACCTGAAAGTACTTTAATTGTTTTAGATTCATGTCATCAAACTCTCTTAACTGATCTGTGCCCAAGACAGTATAGGAGAATTTTAGATTTACACAATATTTGTCGATTATTTAAATTTACCTTGTCGCTACTTATTTTTCGCATAAAATAAGATAATACTTGAGAATCTTTGCATAAAAGCGTATACTTCGCTACCTCATTATTATGGGTGTAGTGTGAGAGGTTAGTCTGCTTCTCAGATAGACTGCAGCAAACTAAAAGCCTGACGAGGTTAATTCCATTAACATATTACGCCCAAGGCTTAAGCATAGAAATTTCGGAGAATTATTGACATGTCACGAGTATGCCAAGTAACAGGAAAAAAACCTTTAGTAGGGAATAATCGTTCTCATGCGATGAATGCTACTAAACGTCGTTTTCTACCAAATCTTCAAACTCACCGTTTTTGGGTTGAGAGTGAAAAACGTTTTGTAAAATTACGTATATCTGCTAAAGGTATGCGAACTATCGATAAAAAGGGTATTGATGCAGTTTTAGCTGAACTTCGTGCCCGTGGTGAAAAGTACTAATAAGGAAACCATATCATGGCTAAAGGTGTACGTGAGAAAATTAGATTAGTTTCTTCTGCTGGTACCGGTCATTTTTATACCACTAGCAAAAATAAAAGAACAATGCCTGAAAAAATGGAGATCAAAAAATACGATCCTGTTGTTCGTCAGCACGTTGTTTATAAAGAAGCTAAAATTAAATAATTTTACTTTTAAATAAAAAAACCCAGCTTAAGCTGGGTTTTTTTATATATATAATTGTGCAAATTAGATTAAGTTAATAAAAAAGCTCCAATTAACTGAAGCTTTATAAATTATAATGATGTTTTATTTTAAATATTGTTGCTCATATGCTCTTGCTTTTTTATCATCAAAAACATGTTCCCACCGAGCGATAACGATAGCAGCCAATGCATTACCCACAACATTCACAACTGTTCTACCCATATCTAAAATACGCTCAACACCCATAATATAACCAATACCCTCGATTGGTATACCAACACTACCAAGTGTAGCTGATAACACTAAAATTGAAGCGCCTGGTACACCAGCAATCCCTTTTGATGCTATCATTAATGTGATAACGATGATAATTTGATCGAGAATACTTAAATCCATACCAAATAATTGCGCGAGAAAAATAACAGTTATACTTTGATATAGTGTTGAACCATCAAGATTAAATGAATATCCAGTCGGGATAACAAAACTGGTAATCGCTTTTGGTGCGCCATAAGCTTCCATTTTTTCAATGATCTTAGGCAAAGCTGTCTCGGAGCTTGCCGTTGAAAACGCAATAACGAGTTCTTCTTTTAATATTTTTAATAAGGTAAAAATATTAAATCGGCACAATTTACAAACTAAACCTAATATGACCAAGGTAAATATAATCATTGCTGAATAGACCGTTAAAATCAATTTCAGTAATGGTAGTAATGAAGCAAAGCCATATTTGGCAACGGTTACTGTGATTAAGGCAAATACCCCAATAGGTGCGTAACGCATAATCATATTTGTTACTTTAAACATTGTATCTGATACCACTTTTAATAAGAATAAAAATGGATCACGCTGTTTATCAGGTAACGACATTAAGCCTAAGCCAAAAAAGACACAGAAGAAGATAACAGGTAAAACTGCACCATCAGACATTGCTTTAAAGATATTAGCCGGAATCATGTCTAAAATCATAACAATTAAACCATGCGGTTTACCGCTAAGTTCTTCAGCTGCTTTCGTATATTTACTAATATCTGCTGAAGCTAACGTTGAAGAATCTATTCCCGCGCCAGGTGCAAAGAAATTACCCCAAAAAAGACCTAATAAAATAGCAATAGTGGTGATAACTTCAAAATAAAGAATAGTTTTAAAGCCAAGCATTCCTAAACGTTTTGAACCACCAATGCCTGCTATACCTAACGTTAAAGTACTAAGAATAATTGGCAATACAATCATCTTAATTAAACGGATAAAAATATCACCTGCAGGTTGGAAAATATTAACAATGGCAAATTGATAATATGAATGTAATTCATGATTAGGATTTGCTAATTCATATAGAAAAGCACCTGTCACTACACCTAAGATCAAGGCAATTAAAATTTGCCATGCAAGATTAGTTAAGATTTTTTTAATAAAAAATGACATCTCATACGATTCCTTTTGAGGTTTTCTAAAACAAAAAAGGATTAGTTTTTCACTAATCCTTTTAATAATAAAGATTTATTCTTCGGATTCCTGTGCGGAATCACCCAGCTCCTCATTTTGCTGAGATAATTCCGAATCTGCCTCATCCTCAGTTTCAGCAATTCGCTGTAATCCGACCACTTTCTCGTTATCCGCTGTACGAATTAACATCACGCCTTGCGTATTTCGACCAACAACACTCACTTCTGATACACGAGTACGGACTAATGTACCGGCATCAGTAATTAACATGATTTGATCCGTTTCTTCAACTTGTACTGCACCAACTACTGCACCATTTCGCTCACTGACTTTAATCGATATTACGCCTTTAGTTGCACGTGATTTAGTTGGATATAATTCTTGTTCAGTACGTTTACCATAACCATTTTGCGTTGCAGTTAAAATTGCACCATTTCCACGAGGAACAATAAGTGAGACAACTTTATCATCGCCCTCTAATTTTATTCCTCTAACACCTGTTGCCGTTCGTCCCATGCAACGAACTTTATTTGCCGGGAATCGAACAACTTTACCATTAGCTGAAAATAACATAATGTCTTCTGTATTAGAGATTTGAGACACTTCGTCATCATTGTCTGCCTCATCAACGATTAAATCATCATTCAGCTCTTCATCATCAACGATATCAGATGTTTCATTGTTGGTTAAATCAACGCCGATTAATTCGTCATCATCACGTAAGTTAATCGCAATAATTCCACCACTGCGAGGGCGGCTAAATTCAATAAGTGAAGTTTTCTTAACCGTTCCTTGCGCGGTTGCCATAAAGACGCAATGTTCATCATCAAATTCCCGAACAGGCAAAATGGCAGTAATGCGCTCATCTGCTTCCAGTGGTAATAAATTGATGATTGGTCGACCACGTGATCCACGGCTGGCTTCCGGTAATTGATAAACCTTCATCCAATACAATCGCCCACGGCTTGAGAAACATAAAATAGTGTCGTGAGTATTTGCCACGAGTAATTTTTCAACAAAATCTTCTTCTTTGATTTTGGTCGCTGACTTACCTTTACCACCACGACGCTGAGCTTCGTAATCTGATAATGGTTGATATTTTACGTAACCTTGATGCGATAACGTCACAACAACATCTTCTTGAGCGATAAGATCTTCAATATTGATATCTGCGCTACTTGCCGTGATTTCAGTTCTACGAGCATCTTGGAATTGGTCACGAACAGCTTCAAGCTCTTCGCGAATCACTTCCATCAATCGTTCCGGGCTTGATAAGATAAATAATAGTTCACCAATTAAAACTAATAGCTCTTTATATTCATCAAGGATTTTTTCATGTTCAAGACCAGTTAAACGGTGTAAACGTAGATCTAAAATAGCTTGTGCTTGCGCTTCAGATAGGTAGTAGTGACCATCACGAATACCAAATTCCGGTGCAAGGTCTTCCGGACGAGCGGCATCATCACCGGCTTTTTCCAGCATAGCGGCAACATGGCCTAATTGCCAAGCTTGCGCTAATAATTTGGCTTTCGCTTCCGCTGGCGTTGCTGCCGCGCGGATTAACTCAATCACTGGATCGATATTGGCCAGCGCAATAGCGAGGCCTTCTAACACATGGGCACGCTCACGTGCTTTACGCAGTTCATAAATGGTACGACGAGTGACCACTTCCCGACGGTGAAGCACAAATGCTTCAATCATTTCCCGTAAGTTTAATAGTTTTGGTTGACCTTTATGTAAGGCTACCATGTTGATACCAAATGAGACTTGTAATTGCGTCAGTGAGAAAAGATTGTTTAATACCACTTCACCAACAGCATCTCGTTTGATTTCAATGACAATACGCATACCGTCTTTATCAGATTCATCACGTAATGCAGAAATGCCTTCGACTTTTTTGTCTTTAACTAATTCTGCAATCTTTTCAATAAGCTTTTTCTTGTTAACTTGATAAGGAATTTCGTTAACGATGATTGTTTCACGACCGGTTTGGTCATCGACTTCAACGGTAGCTTTAGAACGAATATAAATAATACCACGCCCGGTACGGTAAGCATTTTCGATACCTTTGCGACCATTGATTAGCGCAGCAGTTGGGAAATCCGGACCTTGAATATGCTCCATTAATCCTTCAACTGAAATATTTTCATCTTCGATAAAAGCAAGACAACCATTGATAACTTCAGTTAAATTATGAGGTGGAATGTTGGTTGCCATACCAACGGCAATCCCGGATGAGCCATTAATTAATAAATTAGGGATACGTGTTGGTAACACATCGGGGATCATTTCTGAGCCGTCGTAGTTAGGCGAGAAGTCGACCGTTTCTTTATCGAGATCGGTTAGTAATGCGCCTGCGAATTTTTGCATGCGAATTTCGGTATAACGCATCGCCGCCGCTGAGTCACCGTCAACCGAACCGAAGTTACCTTGACCGTCGACAAGCATATAGCGTAACGAAAACGGCTGAGCCATACGCACGATAGTGTCATAGACAGCAGAGTCGCCATGTGGATGATATTTACCGATCACATCCCCTACAACACGTGCAGATTTTCGATAAGGTTTATTCCAATCGTATCCGGCCTCATGCATGGCAAATAAAACCCGTCTATGTACCGGTTTTAATCCGTCACGCACATCAGGTAATGCACGCCCGACAATAACAGACATTGCATAATCAAGATACGAGGATTTCAATTCATCTTCAATATTAACGGGGGTTATTTCTTTGGCTAGTTCGGTCATAACACCATGTTCTCTTATTAATTTAAGTCATCAAATCAGCCTATAATTATAGCACAAAATCACTATAAATGCAGAATTAAACTGATTTAATTTCAACTTATTCACCATGAATAAACAATGTGTTTTCAATTAATTGGCATAAACAGTTTAAAATCATGGCATGCATTTCATATGCCATGACTTTTTTGTATGACGGAATTCGAATTTCGATATCATTTTGCCCCAGTAAACCAATAACTTCACCGCCATCAAAAGCGGTCAAGGCAACAATTTTCATATCTTTGATTACCGCCTCTTGTACGGCTCGAATAATCGATCGGCTATTACCTTGGCATGTAGAGATAACTAAGGTATCGCCTCGATGACCGAGTGCTTGAATTTGGCGAGCATAGACTTCTTCATGATTACTAATAGCACTGAGTAACACATTATCAGAGACTAACGCAATAGCAGGAATGCTCGGTCTTTCTATATCCATACTGGTAATTAAACGTGAGGTAAAACTTTGCACATTTGCCGCCGCAGAGCCATTGCCACAACTCATTATTTTATTCCCGTTTAGCAAACTCTCGACAATAATATTAGCAGCTTTTTCTATGGAAGAACCGAGTGACTCAGCCATGACAATTTGTGTTTGAATACTTTCTGTAAAATAATTTTTAATTAAGTCTTGCACGTTTTTCACCTAAAAATTAAAACGCATTGATAATCCATTTCTGGTTTTTACCGGTCACGGCAAAAACATCAAATCTAAATTCGGTTTCTTCTATGTTTAAATTATTCGATATCATCCAAAGTTGTGCCGCTTGCCTAATTTTGGCTTGTTTAGACGGCGTAACTGTCGTTTCAGCTTCACCAAAATTAGCATTTTTACGGTAGCGCACTTCAACAAATACAAAACACTGTTTGTCACGCATAATTAAGTCAATTTCACCTAAGCGACATCGACTATTTTGTGCAACGAAAACCAGCCCTTGTTGAATTAAAAATTGGCAAGCAATTTGCTCATAATGCTTGCCAATATTTTTATTCTTCGTTTGTTGTGTTGGTTGATGCTGCAACATAAGCGTACTGTTGCCAGGATAACGAACGTGTAACTTCACATTGGTTACTGGTAGATAATTTCCCGGTCATACCGTTTAGGAAATCAGCTTGATAAGAGTCTAACTGATTAAAACGATTCGCTAGTCTCCATGCATCAATTCCCATTGCATACAATCGTAATAATGAATAATCTTTTTGAATATTACCCGGTACCATTGTTGTCATACTATCAGATAAGTTTACTATCATTGGAATATCGGCATACTCGGTTTGATTCATATCATAATTAAAATCGTTTGATCGATTAGCGGTATGGCTTTTAGAGCTGGAATAAAGTAATACGGAGCTCGATGCATTACCCACAGTTTTACCCGCACCCATATCAAGCATTGGTTTAATTAATGTCATTTCATCGTATGAAGCGTAAACATAAACGGCATCAAAACCAGAAGCTGAACCTGCATAGGATGCATCATCAGCAAAAACCGGACTACCTGTTAATCTAATTCCGACATTGCGATTCATATTTGCTCTTAGCGAGCTTGCATTAGCAAAATATTGAACATAGGCTTGCGAACTGTTTGCCGATAGTTGTGACCACTGTTTAGCAAAGCTTTGTGCAACCCGGCGACCTAAATCGGTTTGTGGTACAAGTAATAGTGGTCTTGTTTTATTTTGCGCATAAATATGGTTAGCCGCATCTATGGCTTCATCTTCCGGCGATAATGCAAAATAGCACATCTTGTTTGTCGTTGCGACGCTATTATCAACTTTATTAAGCGCTAAAACCGGAATACTTGGGGATAACTGTTTTATTTTTGTAACGTCATCTTTCAACAAAGGCCCCACGATTAATTGAACATTTTGGTCTTGAGCTTGTTGAATTAATGACTCCATTGGGGCAGATGATGTATCTAAGATAACCATGTCTTGCTGTGGTTCCTGTGGATAAAATTTAATAGCATCCACATAGCCTTGGCGAATAGTAGTACCAAATATGCGTGAAGACCCATTTAATGGCAGTAATAATGCGACTTTTTTAGCATTTGCATTATCTACCGAAATAGACTCTTCACCGGTTAAAGAAGGAATAAGTAATTTAGCTGGATGATCCGGATAACGCATCGCCCAATCTTTAATCGCTTGTATTAATATTGCATTTTGATTTTGAGCGTTCGCTGCAATGGCTTGACCGTTTTCATCATCTTGTTTCACCGGCACTGGTCGATTGTTTAAAAACACAAACGCTAAATCAACCCAACCTTGCAACGTCGTTTCATTGTCGTAAACGCTAATTGAACTTAATTGATTTTGAGTTAGTTTTTTGAAGAAATTAAAGGTATTGTGAATCACTTGCTTTCTTTGCTGATCAGTAGCAAATATTTCAAGATCGATATAATCATGGGCTTGTTGATTGATATTTTTACTTTTTGCATCAAACGCTAATTTTATACTGTAGTAACGATATAATTGACGATTATTTAATTCTTTAACATTTAATTGGTTGAGGTCAAATGATTTACTGGTTTTAACAGCAATTTCACCTAATAATAAGAGTTTTTCATTTTGCTGAGCAACATTGAGATCGGTTAGTTGAGATAAGATCGACTTCGCTTGTGAAATTTTATTTTCTTTCACTAACGCTCGCACCGCCAGTAATTGCCAGTTTGTCTTAGCTGAACCGGTCGCAGAATCTACCTGAGATAAATAATAAGCAGAATCTTTAGTCTCATCAAAATCAGAAGATTTTTTTGATATATTGAGTGTACAGCCAACCAGTAATGCATATAGTGCTAATATTACAATAGCATATAAGGATTGTTTTAATTTCATACCCATTCTCTTGTAATTTGTTATCTTAAAATTCTTTATTGATAAACAGTTTTATTTATCAATGACAATGACGCCAGTTTATTGCCACTCTTAGTTGGATTTATTTTCTAGCGCTTAATAAAACGGTGATTAATTTTTTTAAAGACAGTGCAATTAATATTTCAAGATTAAAACATATCTTTCTATTAATAATCTGTCATTTGACAATCAATTGTATTAACGGAAATAGTGCTATGCCGTATTACATACAATAGAGTTTAAATGGTAAGCTTTTTAAGCACAAATTTAAAGCTATAATATTTCACTTTACCCTGATTATTGCGTTAATTTTAGTCAATAGCGCACTTTTTTATTATTCTACTGTTTAATTCGAATAAATAAACATCACTAACTGTCAAACAAAATCTTAATAATTCTTAACAATTTAGTTTACGATTGTTTAAATTATTAAAAATTGACCAGTTAATAGATTTCGCTTTAATCACGCCGAATTGATATTATAATCGGCGCTTTTTAACAGTTACCTCAATTATTAGCCAATGGCTAATTAAGCGAGCGATAATCAAGTTATTAAATTCGTTTGCTATCCCCAAATTCTTTGTACATGCACGGTGATCTCTTCGCGATCATGATAAAGCTGTTTTGCCTGTATTTGTACATTAATCTGATGATTTTTCAGTTGGTTATGTAGTAGCTCTAAATTTTGTTTGACTTCTTCATAACGCTTTTTCATAGGTAATTTGAGATTAAAGATCGTTTCTCGACACCAACCATTGATTAGCCACTTTGCAATTAACTCAGTCACTTTAGCGGGTTTTTCAACCATATCACAGACCAACCAATAAATATTATGTTTTTTCGGTTCAAATTTAAAACCATCCTCACGAAAGTGTTTAACTTGACCGGTTTCCATTAATTTTTCATTCATTGGTCCATTATCGATGGCATAAACCATCATACTACGTTTAACTAGCTGATATGTCCAGCCGCCCGGGCAAGCGCCAAGGTCGACGGCATTTAAGCCGCCTTTTAAGCGTTCATCCCACTCTTCATAAGGAATAAAAATATGAAATGCTTCTTCCAATTTTAAGGTTGAGCGAGACGGCGCATCAGACGGAAATTTCAATCTTGCAATACCCATATAAAAAGGCGAGTTGTTTTGGCTTAATGAATAGCCAACATAACAGCTATGGTTATTGATAAATAATAAGTGAATAACCGGGCGTGAAGGATTTTGCACTTTTAGTAGAATTCGCTTATTTCTCAGAGCCTGTCTGAGCGGAACAGTAAATTTACGGCAAAACCCCGCTAACGCTTTACCTTCATTGGTATCAGCAACTTCAACCCGCAAATCGCCCGCTTTTTCGACACATCCGGTTAGTGCATCGATTATTGGTGATATGCGATCGTTGGTTGGCAGATCTGTTAGTAGGTCACCAGATACAAACATCTGCCTTGCAAAGATAAGTGTTCTAAATGATAACGTTTTAATTAAGCGCTGTGCATCTTCAGGTTGATAGCATTCAAACACGACATAACCACTGTTATCTTTTACTTTGGCAAAACCGTATATCTCATGCTGTGTGGCTTTATCGGTAATTTCTGCTGCACACTCTTTTTCAAATCCACAACGGCAATAGAGAATAATTTTATTAAGTTTTTGCATATTTCGTTTTGACTCTTTTAACCAACAATTTCAAATAACCTGTTTTAGTCAGATTGAACACTATCTGTGTATAACGGCGCTTCACCTTTTGGACGAGTTTTAAATCGTCGATGTAACCACATATATTGTTCGGGAGCTTTTAAAATTTCCTGTTCGATAGCTTTATTCATAAAGGTTGCAGCTTGAACATCATCATCGACCGGATACCCTTCAAGTGGCGGTGTAACATACACGGTATAATGACCATTTTTTTCACGTTTAGGGGTAAATGGAATAATAGCCGGGTGACCGAGTTTAACTAAAATGCGCGTGCCAATGGTTGTCGCTGCTTTTTCAACTGAAAATAGTGGCGCAAACACGCTATTTTTAGGTCCGTAGTCATGATCGGGGGCGTACCACAGTAATTCGCCATTTTTTAACGCCCGAACCATTCCTTTGGTGTTATAGCGATCTAACATATATTTATTTGATTTCAAGCGGCCTTTAAGCTGAACATAATCCATTACCGGATTATCGTTTGGTCGGTAGACCCCAACTCCCGGATGGCTCATACCTAAAATACGGGCACCTAATTCAAGTGTTAAAAAGTGGATGCCAATAAGCAGTACACCCTGCCCCGATTGCTGTATTTGGGTAATATAAGAATCACCGACAATCGAGGATTGTTTAGCTAGCCGTTTATCTGACCAAAACCAAGCGATTCCTGTTTCGAAAATAGCAACACCAGTTGAAATAAAATTTTCTCGCAACAATTGGTCTCGTTCTTGCTGGGACTTTTCAGGAAAACAGAGCTTAAGGTTTTGTCTGGCGGTCTCTTTACGTTTACCTATCAATTTCATGGAAAGCAAGCCTAGACCTTTACCAATTTGATAAATGATTGGATAAGGCAATAAAACGATTAGATACAAAATACCAATACCAAACCACGTTAACCAGTAACGAGGGTGTAATAAACGTTTTGAAAAAATGGGGCGTATTTCCTGATTTTGATTCATATTAAGATCAAATAATTATTTAAACAAAGTAGATTATTATATACCAAATCTTGATTTAAGAGGCAGAAAAATAACATGCCCGAGGGCTGCTTTAATCCATCATCAAGATAAGGCGTTTGCATAAAGCTAATGATTTGAAACAGATGTTAGGGATTAAATTGATTAATCCCTATTGTGAAATTTAACACATTAACAGCGCTATTTTTATACTCAAACGTATACTATTTCTGAAACTTCTTGACAAACAATTAGACTGCAACCGGTGCTTTAATTGCCGGATAAGGATCATAATCAACGATGTCAAAATCCTCGAAGACATAATCGAAGATTGTCGGTGGTTTACGTTTGATAACCAGTTTTGGTAACGTTCTTGGTTCACGAGTTAACTGTAAATGTGTTTGCTCCATATGATTTGAGTAAAGGTGAGTATCGCCGCCTGTCCAGACAAAATCACCGACTTCTAAATCACACTGCTGTGCAATCATATGCACAAGAAGTGAATAGCTAGCAATATTAAAAGGTAGACCTAAAAAAACGTCACATGAACGCTGATAAAGCTGACAAGAAAGTTTACCTTGTGCCACGTAGAATTGGAAAAAAGCATGACAAGGCGCTAAAGCCATTTGATCAAGCTCACCCACATTCCAGGCTGAAACAATCATCCTTCTTGAATCCGGGTCATGTTTAATTTGTTCAATCAGTTGCGAAATCTGATCGATTTGACGCCCGTCGGCAGCTCCCCATGCTCGCCACTGTTTGCCATACACAGGGCCTAAATCACCATTTTCATCAGCCCATTCATCCCAAATGGTCACTTTGTTATCTTGTAAATACTTTATATTGGTATCGCCTTTTAAAAACCAAAGCAATTCGTGGATAATTGAACGTAAATGACATTTTTTGGTGGTGACCAATGGGAAACCATCTTGTAAATTAAATCGCATCTGATGACCAAAAATAGATAAGGTCCCTGTTCCTGTTCGATCTGATTTAGGTGTTCCTTCATCTAAAATTTTTTGCATAAGTGCTAAATATTGTTTCATGGTTTTATGGCCTTTTTATTAAATCTGTAAGCATATAAAAGAATGAAAATACCACCAAAAATCATTGGTAGGCATAAAATTTGTCCCATACTAATGATGTTTAAAAATAAGCCCAACTGTTCATCGGGTTGTCGGTAGAATTCAATGACAAATCTAAACACACCATAGCAAAGCAAAAATAGACCGGATACACTGCCGGTTGGTCGAGGTTTGCGAATAAATAGATTTAAGATGATAAATAGAACAATTCCTTCAAAAAACATTTCGTAAAGTTGAGATGGATGTCTTGGCAAGATACCATTCAATTGCGAATAAAGCGAGTACCACTCAGGGTGAGACTGCACAAACATAAAATCAGCATGAGCAGATGTCGGAAATAACATGCCAATGGATGAATTGGTAACACGCCCCCACAGTTCGCCATTGATAAAATTACCAAATCGACCAAACATCAATCCGATTGGTACCAACGGTGCAACAAAATCAGCTACTTGCATAAACGTTTTGCCCGTTTTTTTAGCAAAAATTGCTATTACGCAGATGGCGCCAATTAAGCCTCCATGAAATGACATTCCCCCTTCCCACACTTTAAATAGCGTTATAGGGTCGTGCATAAAGGCTTCGAAATTGTAGAAAAAGACATAACCTACTCTTCCACCAATAAAGAGCCCTAAAAAGCCCCAGAAAAGGAGATTTTCAACTTGTTGTGCTGTCCATTGACTATCGGGTTTACTCGCTCGGCGTTTTGCCAGAAAAAGCGCACCAACTATGCCAAATAGATACATCAAACCATACCAATGCAAAGAAATAGGACCTAATGAAAGTGCAACTGGATTAAAATCCGGAAATTGTAAATATTGATTCATTTTTTTACACGCTGTTTGTTTTTTCGTTTATGAACAAAGAAATTAAATCGTTTCTTTTTAGAAACATTTGCTACAGGTAAATCCGATTCAGACTGTATGGTAAATACAGATAAGCAAAATTCTTTCATTGCTTTTCGGTATACATCCCGTTTAAAAGCAATAACCTGTCTAATAGGGTACCAATAGCTTACCCATTTCCAATCATCAAATTCCGGGGTAGAAGACATGTTTAGATTAATCACCGACGGATCAGAAATAAGCTCTAATAAAAACCATTTCTGCTTTTGTCCAATACAAACAGGTTGATTTTCCCAACGAATCATTCTTTTGGGTAATTTATAACGAAGCCAACCATTAGTTACTGACAAAATTTTTACATCTTTTGGTAATAATCCTACCTCTTCATTAAGTTCTCGAAACATTGCCTGCTCAGGCGTTTCGTTTTGTTTTATTCCGCCCTGAGGAAACTGCCAAGAATTTTGCCCGTAACGACGAGCCCAAAGTACTTGACCATACCTGTTACAAATAACTATTCCTACATTTGGACGGTAGCCATCATTATCGATCACTGACTACCTCAAAAAATTTATTTTTTATATAGCTGAATTGTTTCATACATACAGCAATAAATAAATAGAAAAATGATGTTAAACGTATAAATATGCTGTTATTCAGATGTTTTTTTCGCTAATTTGATAATCGTCACGATGTTAATCACCGCAAATGTGATTTCAATAGCCAGACTACCGAGTGAACCTATCACTAAACTATAGATTATCCATAATGCACTACTGAGTAAGATCAGTAAGCGCATTTGCTGTTGCCGAAAACGAAAAAGCGCAATGGTTACCAGTGTCGTACCGATAACAGAGAAATAGTGAATAAATTGCGTGCAGTCGGGCGTAGTGAGAAAATAAAATATCCACATTAGGGCTATAAAAAACAACATTGCCAACAGGCTTTTGGTATATGCTGAGGTAATATTTCGGAAAATATTGATAATATTGAGGATAGCTGCAGGATAAGATTCGGGACCCAGCAGGTAAAAATGCAGTGTCATAATGATATTGACTAGGGTTAATTGATTACGAAAAGCGCTATCTTTACGTTGTAAAAAAGCACTTACGCCAACAAGATAACCTAATATTCCAACCAACTGAGGAACTGTTGTATATTTTTGAATAAAATCAGATCCAAAAAACTGATATAAATACTCCAGATTATCCATCGTTCACTCCTTAGACAAATGGATTGAAATTATACGATCTTTGCGTAAATCATTTAACCTAAATATTTAAACGATAAGATGCAAAAAAGCCCAGCATCTCTGCTGGGCTTTCGCTCTAATTTAAAAGTCTGGCGGCACCCTACTCTCACATGGGTAATACCCACA